>CAYUAP010000018.1:0-32176 GCA_964442735.1 uncultured Planctomycetaceae bacterium
AATAATTTTATCATAAAAAAGTTTGTTTGCCAAAAAACTATCCGTGAAAATCAGGTGTTATCCGTGGTTTCACTTTATATCCGTGAACGGTTACTCTTTTTGCTGGTATTGACAGTAAATCTGCTCCGTTTTGAAGTGTGGCAACCATTTTTGTTTGTATTTCTTTGGTGCTTGATTCTAGTATAAATATATATATTTATCGATTTTTTTATTTTTGAATAACTGCCATACTTGCCTATTTTAATCTTGTTGATTATTGTACTTGTCTATTCTATGCGTCTCCCCTGGACAGACACACCATGTATATCCGGTCTTTCCGGTGTACAGTTTTTCGACACTATAACGGGGAAGATTAGACAACCGTGAAGATGACAACGATTGGCGCGAGTTGTCGCGAATTTTGCTCCGGGGAGATTTTTCTATGACGCATTATCACCAAGTCTGGTGAATACTTCGCTATATTTTTCTTTAGCAGATCTTGCAAATTTCCACCAATGTTATAAAAATATTTGGCATAGGATCTATCTCTGTTGTTAAAACAGATTAATGTATGTACTCTTAACTATACAGAATAAATCTTTTTTGTTTACCTAAATAACTTGTTTTATCTATAATAATAATTTTATCAAAAAACCAAGTTCATGTTCATCGACGAGAGGTCCGTTTCAGTCCGGACTGTCCGTTCCATCAAAAACAAGTTTTATCACAGTATTTCAACAGGGGTTGTATAACAACTGTGCCATTGTTATAATGAACTATTGTTATAATAAAAATGGATATCAGTAAATTGCCTTCCGTATTTATTGAGATCTTTTTCTATTGTATATTTTCATATTTTCTCCGACAAATAGAGCCCGAGAAAATACCATTTATAACAACAATCATATTTAAGGACAATTACAGTGGCACAATCGAAACATTCCGTAAATAGACGTGCCTTCCTAAAGACCGGAAGTCTTTTGGGATTGGGAACTTTTGGCAGTCTCTATCAAAGTGATTTTAGTACACTTCAATCAGGAGATGCGGCAGAAATAGCAGCGGCCAAAGTAGGAAACATCAAGATACCACAATTTCATCAGGCACAACCGATATGGTCGGACCATCAAGAAAAAGAAATGAATGTTACCTTGTACTTCAAGGCGTTCATCAAAATAAAAGAAGGGACAAAAACCAATAACTTTATTCTTCGTATGACAGGGTCGACAATTGCCAGGATCCAGGTCAATGGTCAATATGCGGGATATGGTCCTGCACGTGGTCCCCATGGCTGGTATCGTATCGACGAATGGAAAATAGGTCCCTATCTCCAAACAGGAGATAATGAAATTACAATAGAAGTAGCCGGTTATAACAGTAACAGCTATTACCTTCTGGACCAACCTTCATTTCTACAGGCGGAAATCGTGGACGATCAAGGAGAAATCATAGTTGCAACCAGTCCCGATAATACTTCTGGTTTCGAGGTCTTCGATTATACCGGAGTCCGAGTACAAAAAGTTCAGAGATTTAGTTTTCAACGTCCATTTATTGAAGTCTACGACTGGACCAAAAAGCCGAAAAAGGTTACAAAACTAACACGACAGCCGGAAGTTAAATATTTACCACGTCGCGTTCCCTATCCTGAATTTGCCGTTTTTGAACCAGTCGCCTGGTTGAATAGCGGAAAAGTGAAGGCTCATTCCAAATTGGCCAATCCTTGGCGTGACCGTAGTTTAGTCAATATAGGTCCGAAATTAAAGGGATATCAACTGAAAGATCTCGATCTTGTTCTATCCGATAAAATACAAATGCTGGAAACAACCTTGAATAAAGATGCCCCAGCCCTGGATATTGGTAGTTCCTATAAAGAAGGTGACGTTCAAATCGTCGATTTTGGGGCGAATTATACCGGATTTTTCGGTTTAGTCCTCGAAGTTGAATCGAATAATACGGAAGTTGCCATTACCTTCGACGAAATATTAACCGATTCGGGCGATGTAAATTTTCTTCGTCTTGGAACCTGTAGTGTCATTCAATGGACACTAAATAAAGATGTTAATAATATCGAAGCATTTGAACCCCAAGTAGGTCGCTATGCTAAAATACATTGTCTGAAAGGGAGCTTTAAACTCAAGAAATTCTATCTTCGTGAATATGCCTATCCTGAAATCAAGACGGCAACATTCACATCCAGCGATGCCCGTCTGGATAAACTCTTTAAAGCGGCCGTTCTAACGTTTCGTGAAAATTCGGTGGACGTCTTTACGGACTGCCCCCATCGTGAACGTGCAGGCTGGCTCTGCGACAGTTTTTTTACCGCACGGTCCGCTTTTGATCTAACTGGAAAAACAGATGTGGAACAGGCCTTTTATGAAAATTATCAACTTCCCGAAAAATTCAAATTTTTACCGGATGGTATGCTTCCCATGTGCTACCCATCAGACCATAATGATGGTATCTTTATTCCCAACTGGGCAATGTGGTTTGTCGTCGAATTGGAAGAATATGCGAAACGTAGTCCCGATCAATCGACAATAAACGGACTCAAGAGGAAGATTGAAAAACTAATGGCCTTTTTCGAAAAATATGAAAACTCCGATGGTTTACTTGAAAAACTTCCGAGCTGGGTTTTTGTGGAATGGTCGGATGCCAATAAATTTGTCCAGGATGTCAACTATCCTAGTAATATGCTCTATGCAGCAGCATTGGATGCGGCCGGTCATATCTATCATAATAATGAATGGTGTGCGAAGGCGAAAAAGATTCGTGCGACAATTATTAAACAGTCCTACAACGGTACATTTTTTATCGATAATGCGATTCGCAAGCCCAATGGATCTCTGGAAATCACAACGAATTGTTCCGAAGTCTGTCAGTATTTCTCCTTCTTCTTTAAAACAACGACGCCGGAATTACATCCGAAATTATGGAATATCCTTCTCAATGAATTTGGTCCGAACCGAATTAAAAACGGACTCTATCCGGAAGTTCATAAAGCGAATTCTTTTGTAGGTAATGTCTTGCGTCTTGAACTTCTGGCCGAAGCCAATCGCGGTGAACAGCTTCTGGAAGAATCAGTGGCCTACAACGAATACATGGCCGACCGAACAGGAACTTTATGGGAAAATGACGGCCCATATGCCAGTTGTAATCATGGTTTTGCCTCCCACCTCTGCCATGTCTTTTATCGCGATATTCTCGGTATAGCCGAAGTCGATACCGTTCATAAAAAAATCATAATTCGATTTCCCAAAATCGATTATTTGAATTGGGTCAAGGGAACCCAACCCATTCCTGGCGGTATTATTTCTCTCCATTGGAAAAAGAAAGACGAAAAATTAACCTATACTCTTTCCACGCCTCAAAATTATGAAACTATTATTGAAAACGCGAGCGGTTTGTCAATAATCAAGGCTAATTATTTATGAACAAGCTCGATTTTTTTCCAGTATCCACTGCGAAAACGGGAGTAGATCAATAACGCTTCAGCAAGTGAAACCACGATAAAATAGAGCCAGACGAGATAGACAGGAGCTTTTATCCACAATGTTAGAATGACAAAAACCGGAATACCCAAAATCCACGATACGAGCAGATTCATTTTTAATAGTGCATTGGTATCACCAGCAGCACGCAGATTTGCGCCAAAGATATATCGTCCAGTATCCGATAACATCCAGGTTGCCATAATAACAAGAATTTTCCAGGCATCGTCTGCAACGGTCTTAAACGGAAGATCCGGGGTTGGAATATCGGGCGCGAAGAGATCTATAATCGGTGATGACGCCCAAATTGCCCAAACCAAGGCTAAAATGGTATAGATAAAACCGATCAACCAGACACGATATGTTGTCGATTCAGCCTCGTTCCGATTGCCCGCCCCAATGAACTGACCGCAGATTATCATATTGGCCCCTTCCAACGCAACGATCGGCATGAAACTGACCATAATAATTGTTAGTGCGATAGAGGTTGATGCCAACGCCTGTTCTCCCAATGTTCCCACCAGAAATATGATTACCATAAATTTAAAACTGTTACTGAAGTGTTGAAGTCCGGAAAATCCACCAAGCCTAAAGAGTTTAAAAAAAATATCTGTCCTAAAACTTTTCTGTAGATTTCTGGTAGGAAAATCCATTTGATTTGTAGAAAAAAGAACTAACACAATGACTACTATCATCCCCATACAGAGAGAAAGGGAAGTTGCGAGTCCCGCTCCCAGTATTCCGAGTTTTGGACAACCAAAATGACCGAAAATCATAATCCAGTCCAACGGTATATTCAACAGGGAAACGGCAATATTAATGTACGATACTACAAATGTTTTACCACGTCCAGTGAAAAAGGCAAAAAACGGCGTAGAAATACACAGGAAGATCTGTCCCGGAATTTGGATTAGAAAATATTGCCAGGCATAGCGGAGTGTTTCACCATTCAGTACCAATGGAAGCCCTAACCAGCCAACCAACGGCATTAGAATCAACAGAACACCCGAGCAGAGAAAGGCCATAATAACACCGGTCCAGAGTATGTTTACACAGAATTTCTTTTGGTCTGCCCCATAATATTGCGCTGTTAACGGATTACTATAGGCCAGCATCATAGTAAAAAATATCGCGCAGGCAAACAGCATCTGACCGGAAGGAAGAGCGGCCGCCATTTCATTCGTGGAACTGTTTGCCAAAAACTTCCGATCACAAAATTGCATGATAATCGAAGCAGCCGCTTGAAAAAAAAGTGGATAGGCCAAAAGTAGAACAGCTCGATAACCACCGGGTCCATACCAGTTATTTTTTAAAAATCGAAATATTTTAGTTGAAAAATTCCAATGAATCATTCCTGTTCCGCAATGAAATAGAGAGTATTCAGTGAACGAAGATAAATTCCTCCGTCAGCAAAAACAGGTGTTGCCCAAACACCGACCCCTAATTTATTTTCCGCCAGTTTGATTTTGGTTTTACCTGCCTGATAGACGTATCCACCTCCAGTACGGTCGAAGAAATAGATTCGATCTCCAACCAGAACGGGTGAAGAATAGAACTTCACAGGGAATTTTTCGGACCACAGAAGAGTACCATCATTTGAGTCTACACAATAGAGACCGGCTTCATCGGACAGGCAATAGAGAAGTCCATCATGACAAATAATACTAGGGACATAGGGAGAGATGGGCCGGCTTTTAGTCCAGACAGGTTCTCTTGAAGAACCATCCGTTGAAATAGCGAGCAAGATCTTTTTGGGCCAGCCTCCTGAAACATAGACCTTTTTTTCGTCCCAACCTGGTGTGGATGGACAACTATCTGCCGGACCTTTTACCTCCCAAAGCTTTTTTCCTGTCCCAGGATCGTAACTAATCGTTGTTTTGGGACCATTGATGACAGCCTGATCTCTCCCGGAACTATGAATTAAACCGGGTGAAGCATTACTTGAATCACTTGCCGACCGATTGGTTTTCCAACGAATTTTCCCTGTTTCCTGCTCAAATGCTGCCAAATAGGACTGTTCGTTCGCCCGATCAACACAGAAGATTACTGTATCATTATAAATCACAGGAGAACTGCAAAAACCAAACATAGCATGATATTCCCCCAAATCTTTCGACCAAATTAAATCCAGGTCCAAATTACAGCAATCAAGAAATATATGTTCTCCTACTGTATAGGGATAAAAGAGTCGTTTACCATCGCAGGCTATCGTTGCACTAGCATAGGAGTTATCGCCATGCATGCCTTTCATTTTACTTCCGGAACGAAGTGTTTTCTTTTGGAGAACTTCACCGGTTTTTCGATCAAGGGAAATAATCGAGACGGTAATTTGACTATCCTGACCAACTTCCGCAGTCGGCAGGAATATCTTGTTTTCAACAAGAATGGGAGTTCCATGTCCCGTCCCAGGTATTGGTGTTTGCCAACGAATATTTTGATCCTCCCCCCATTTTAGAGGAGCCGTTGTTCCTTCCGGAATGATATCGTTGTGATCGGGACCACGCCACCAATGATAGTCGCCTTCATGAACTGTTACAGTTTTTACAATAGGCGATGTATCGTTTGTAAATGATATTTCTTTTGTTTCAATTCCCCGTACTTTCAATTGAAAACCACCTTCTATAATGATTAACAATATAATTCCGATTAGAAATAAACCAATTTTTTTCATGGACTATTCTCCTTGAATTGTTTTTCTTGAAATTTTTCTTAAACTGTAAACGAATGTTAAAATATAAAGATTTTCAAGAGATCATTCGATTGTCTCCAGAAAAGTGTTTTTACTAAAGAGTCCCCGCAGGATAACAGGTTCCTGACCGCGTTTTGGATCGAAGATCATAATAGTTGGAACCTGACGACCGCCATATTGATCGAGAAACGTATTCAAAGCGTTCATTTCCTTTGTTTGAACATTCTGAGTTGTCATATCGGCAGTCATTGTCACAAATCCTTTTTTCGCCAGGAGTTCTTCAATTTCGGTCGTATGAAGAATGGTGGCCTCCAAGGTTTTACAATTCAGACACCAGTCGGCAGTAAAGTCAATGATTATCGGTTTGCCTTCCTTTTGTAACTTTTCGAATCGGGCGAGATCGAACAGGCCCCAGGAATCCTGTCGAAGAAGACCTTCCCGTTCCGCGCGAATGGACCAACGAATCATTTTGTCCTGAACCGCATTCTCCAAGGTATAGGGATTGTTTATACCGCGAATATTAAAGGAGAAGAAGACAACCACAATCAAGACAACAAACGAAATGGACCATATTCGCCATCGATAAACTTTTTTTGCATCCCAGGGAATTCGACCGATATACCAACAGGCAAACCAAAGCGCAAATAAAAAACTGATCATGGGAATAACCAGAATTAAAGGCATGGAGAAAAGAATCCAAATTACAGCAGTCAACAGAATAAATCCCATGATATTGCGAAACGTTTCCATCCATATCCCCGGCTTGGGAAGAAAACGGAGTAATTCCGGAAATGCCCCCAATAAAAGATAGGGAGATGCCATTCCCAAACCAATTACCAAATAGACCAGAATGACCAGAAAAGTTTGGTTCTGTTTGATCATGGTATCGGCCCAAACAAGAGCCGGACTTAAAAGAGGCGCTCCACAAGGTATGGCCAACAAGGTTGTTATAATTCCCTTAAAGAAGGCACCGATACTACCCCCTTTCTCCATTAGTTCATTCGATTTTTTTCCCCCGAGAAAGGCCGGTAATTGTATTTCCCAAATACCCATTAAATTCAGAGCCATGGCAAAAACAATTGCTCCCATCACGATCTGGAACAAACCATAGGTGAATAAATAACTTAATCCAACGCTCATTAGGGCCAGAACAAGAAAAACAGTTAAAATACCGAGCGTATACCAACCGTTGAGCCAGAGTGCTTTACTCCGACTCTGATCCGCCTGTTGGAAAAAGGATACGATCTTTAATCCAATTACCGGCAACACACAAGGCATGACGTTCAGAAGAAGCCCACCGAAAAAAGCGGATAAAAAGGTCCAAAAGGTAAACGGCAATACACTGTCTCCCTTTTTTGACATTGTTATGGCAGTTTCCATCATTTCGGTCGGCTTTTGCCGTGCCAAACGATCCACCTCGATCTCTTGTGATTTTTCCAGTAAAGGTGTTATCTTCAAGGATGTTTCATAATGGGGTGATAATTTGCGATCAATCCGATTACAGGTTCCTCCTTCTCCTTCACGACAAGATAACGCTGTTATTGTCGCGGAAATAGAGGTTTCCTGAAGAAGTTTCACTCTTTCTTCCGGTGAAATTGAATGAACTGAATCAAGATAAAGCGGAGCCAGCCAATATATTACCCCCTTCATTTCTTCCAAGGGGCTTCCCATAAATTCGGAAAAATAAATGGGACTTGCCGTTAAAAAATCTCCTGCAATAATTGTTTCCTTCGTATTTGGCAAAGGCGGAATATCAATGGTTATCCGGGTCGGAAAAGAACTGGCCTGTGAATTCATTGAATAGAGATGAAATTCGGGGTCCATCGTAATTTGAACGACAAACCAACCGATCAGGTTCGGTTTACCTTCTAATTCCACTTCAGTCGAGGGAACCAAATACGATTTTAACGTCCTAATACCATTACCATTGGATTGTATTGATGTTTTACGCGAGGACGAAAACGATGGAACATCTTCTACTTCCAATCGAAATTTTTGTTCATTCCTCGACGTTGGGACTTCCGACTGTCCATAACCGGATAGTCCAGATCCCAATAGCATTAAACCTATAATCAAATATAATAAATATTGTTTTTTCATAATTTTATTTTTAAAATTACATTGCGTTTTGTTCTTTCAGTTTCCCGAAAATAACCAAACATTGATCATCCGATTGAGTGGTCTGTCCAACAAAAGTCCGAACTTCGTTCATTAAACGATCTCCCAACTGATCCGGCAGTAATCCATTCGGATTTTTCAAGTATTCTTTAACGCGAGTTAGTGTAAAATAATCACCGGTACTATTCATGGCATCGGTCAAACCATCGCTCATCATGGCGAGTGTTTCCTTTTCCTTTAAGGTAAAAATATATTCATCATACCTAGCTTCCGAAGTAACGCCCAAGGGAAACGATGTAATACTTTCACCAAGTTCGGTAAAAGATCCATCTGTATGGGAAAGAATCGGATACACATGACCTGCATTGAGGAGGTGGATTTGGTCCTTTTCCGGATCGATAACAATTAATTGGAACGTAATAAAACGTCCATCCCAATAATTATTACTATAGATGTCGTTTAATCGTTTCATGACATCAGGAAAAGATTTTTCAAGCAAAAGACTGTAACGAACTTCAGCAGACAGTTTGGCCATTAACAGCGCGGCGGAAATACCTTTTCCGGCAACGTCACCAATCGCAATAGCTAATTTTCCTTCTGGGAGAACGATATAATCATAATAGTCACCACCAATAAATTTAGCGGGACGATAATAATCAAAAAAAGCGTAATTCTCCAGTTTCGGCTGTTCGTTGGGTAAAAATCCCTGTTGGACTTTATGTGCCACGGAGAGTTCCCTGGAGATCATTTTATCGTTGGTTCGAATCTCTTGAAGACGTATATTTTCATAATAGAGCGCCAATTGATTCGTTACACTGACCATTAGTTCCAAATCATCCTGATTAAACGATTTCTGTACCGTTGCACTTTCGATTTGAACGATTCCGATCAAGCGATCCAGGGTTGGTTCAAAAATAGGAACCGCCATAAAGGAACCACCATTCTCTTTAAAAACACTGGAAGAATTTTTGAATACGGAATCGTTCATGATATCGTCGGATAGAATACCGGATTTATTGACTATGGTCTTTTCCAAAATCGAACGGCTAATACGGAATGGCGATTTATCCCGTTCGTTACGTCGTTTATATCCCACTAACTCCAATTGATTCGTGTCTTTATTAGGCGATACAATGCAAACCGAGTCGGCATTGGGGAAAAGTCGAAGTAAATTACCAAGAAAACGGGGAAGAAGATCTTTCAGTTCGTCAATTTTACCTAAATTTTTACTCAATTCGAGCATTATGTGCAGTCTGGTACGCAATATCTGAATTTCATGGGTCGGATCGTAATTGGAAAGACCCTGCATAACAGTTACATCACGTGGTTTCTGTCCCAAATATATTTGAGAAGTTATATTGACGTTGAAATCGTTACCGAGATTGTCGATAATCATGGGGGCTTCTGCGGCGGCTGAAACATTTTGATGTTCCGAAGTTCCGAGTGGAGCAATATCTTCCGGGTTGTCCGAATGAAATGTCATAGCCAGATCACTGATCCGAATAATATCACCATCATAAAGTCGCGCTTTTTCCGTAACCGGTTTGTTATTGAGTAATGTACCATTACGGCTCATTAAGTCTTCAAGAAAGAATCCCTGCCCCCCTTTAACAATACGAGCATGCTCCCGACTGACAGAGTTGCCGTTAAGAATGACTTCACAAAGAGGGTGACGGCCAATTATATTGGAATCGAACACCAGATTGACCTTTTTCATTTTTCGGGTCGTTGGTTCTATATATTGCAGATAGGCCATAATGTCTTCCTTTTGGCTGTGGAATCACTGTTTTTAATATTTCCCAATTCACATTAAAATGTAAATAGCCGGATCCGTACATGTTTTTGTAAAAATAGATAAAGATTTCAATATTTACCGATTTTTACTAAAGTATCGATTGTATTAAGTCGATTCTGAAGATTAAGGCTTTTTTCGAGCTTGTTTTTCATTCGACTATACTTTATTTATTATAAAGGAAAAGTTCGAAGGAAACAAGTCACCAGAGAGCGGATTCCACATCAAATTTGAATAGAATTATGGAATGTTCCTGATTTTTAGTATGATTTGGATTTTTAAACGACCTGAAATTGTTTTAATGAATGAAAATTCCCTTCATGATAATTGTAAAATAATTGTAAAATAAACGCAATCGCATGAATGAATAAAATACAAATAACAGTGAAGATAGGCAAGATACCAAGATGGAGCGTAATAAATGGGAAGTGTCGGAGACAACATGGTTTGAGCGTCTAACCAATTCCATTTCGGATTTGGGGGAAACGATATCGAGTCGTATTATTATGGCCGGTGATTTAGCGCTTTTTTGTTTTTCGACCTTTTTCTGGCTATTTATACGTGGTCCGAAGCGGGAAACAATAACCCATTCCTTTTATTCGATTGGTGTTTTGAGTCTTCCTGTTGTTATGTTGACAGGAACATTTATTGGGATGGTATTAGCGGTTCAATCGTATCCTCAATTTAAATTGGTTGGATTGGAATCGCGATTGGGGGCAGCGATCAATCTATCACTGGTCAAGGAACTAGGACCTGTTTTGGCTGCGACCATGTTGGCCGGACGGGTCGGTAGTGCGATAGCGGCGGAATTGGGAACGATGCGAGTCACGGAACAGATCGACGCATTAACGAGTATGGGAACCAACCCGATCCATTATTTAGTGGTACCGCGGTTTTTAGCCTGCTTGATCTTAATACCAGGCTTGACGGTTATGGCCGATTTAATGGGTGTTTTGGGAGGTGCCTTTTTTTCCATCAAAATATTAGGGGTCGATTGGAGTTTTTATTGGGAATATTCAAGTAAAGCGGTTCATTTATATGATGTTTTTGCCGGTATGTTTAAGAGTATGTTTTTTGGAGCGGCCATAGCTCTTGTCTGCTGTCATCAGGGATTTCGTTGCGAAGCGGGGGCGGCAGGAGTCGGTAAAGCGGCAACACAGTCTTTTGTGATTTCCTTTGTAATTATCCTTTTATTGGATCTTCTTCTGGGAATCCTTCTTGACCGTGTACAGCCATTTTTAACCGGAGGTCCGGCTGGAGGGGTTGTATAGAATGGTTGTGGAAAATGATTTTGATGCTTCCATTGAAAATAAAGACAAATCGGGGAATTGTATTACGGAAAAACAAAATTTAATACCTGACTTGGATCAATCGGCACTGGATGGGTACATTTTTGAGACGCCGGATGGAACGAAAAAGGTACTGCATAAAAGACGTTCTCTTTTGGAAGTGGAAGACCTTAATGTTCAATTTGGGAATCATCAGATCCTTCGCGACATTAATTTTCAGATTCGTCGCGGAGAAACCGTGGCGATAATCGGGGAAAGTGGATGCGGTAAAACTGTTTTTTTGAAGACCTTAATTGGTTTGGTTTGGCCGACCTCCGGTCGAGTCTGGTTTCAGGGCCGATGTTTGGCACAAATGTCAAGCAAGGAATTGACCCAAACGAGGACAAAATATGGATTTGTGTTTCAGTTAGCCGCATTGTTTGATAGTATGACGATTGGTGATAATGTTTCATTTCCACTCCGACAGAGCAAGGTACGAATGACGCGTAAACAGATAAACGAACGTGTGGCCTATCTGTTGGAGGAAGTGGGTTTGAGTCCGAGTGTCATGAATCTAAAGCCGGCGGAACTCTCCGGTGGTATGCGTAAACGTGTTGGTTTCGCCCGGGCTCTGATTATGTCACCGGAATTAATGCTTTACGACGAGCCGACAACGGGATTGGATCCGATTATGAGCGATGTTATAAACGAACTGATAATACGGGCACATGACAAACATCATGTAACGGGAATTATTGTAACGCATGACATGAAGTCGGCAATGAAAGTGGCGGATCGTATTGTTATGTTCTATCCGACGAGTCGATTGGACAGTACGGAACCGCAGATGATTTATAATGGTTTGCCGAATGAAATAGAGAATTCGCCCGATTCACGAGTTGTTCAGTTTGTTCGGGGCGAGGCGGGCGAACGTTTTATGGAAATGACGCAGAACAGGGAGTCACACTCCCAATCGAATTGAGGAAACGAGGAATAAAAAATGGCAAGTCGCAGAATGGAATTCTTTATTGGAATGACAGTAGTGGTCATCTTCCTTGCCGTAGCGGTCATGACCATTCTTTTTGGTCCACAAAAGGGCCTGATTCATCGCGGTGGGAAAAAAATGACTATTTATTTTGAGAAGGCGAATGGTATAACCAACAATTCGCCGGTACTCAAGAGCGGTATTGAAATAGGTCGTGTTTACAAGCGGGAACTCGTGGATAACGAAAAGAGTGGCGTGGTTCATGTCTATTTTGAACTCGATCCGAATATGAAGATTTATTCCAATGAATACGCGAAAATCAGTCGATCTCTCCTGGGAGACGCGGCTATCGAATTTGTCAAGAATCCGACATATCAAGGTCCTGTTAAAGAAATCGAGGCGGAAGATGTTATTCGCGGCATTCCGGGAGGTGATATTACCGCAACGGTCAGTAACATTGAAGGTGATTTGGCCAAGGCGATTCAAAAGGTAACGGATGCGGCGGAGAGTCTAACGAAATTTATGAAAAATTTGAACGACTTTATGGGTGATCCCGATGAAATTCAATTAAAAAAGGAACGACTCAAAAAAATATTTTCTGATTTGAACGAAACCCTTTTATCCATTAAAGGATTGGCCAATAATATGAATACTACCGTGAATGATGTCGTTAATAATCCTGAATTCAAACAGAATTTAAAGGATAGTATAGCCGCCGTTCCGAAAATTGTGAATAAAGTCGATACTCTGATGGAAAACGCCAACAAGCTTTCAGAGGATTTTCGTTTGACGATTGAGAGATCCCATAAAACATTTGACCAGGTACAGAAGAATCTGGATAATTTGGATGATTTTACATCTTCTTTAGCGGAAGAGGGACCGGAATTTTTATCGTCACTGACCGACAGTTCCAAGGATATCAGAGTTATGGTCGGTAATATTAGCGATTTGGCGGCGGATTTGGTTAAACAGATGAACAATCCGGAAACACCTCTTGGTATGCTGGCAAATAAACAAATGGCCGAATCATTAAATAATATCGTTCGGAACGCGGAAGAAATTTCCGAGAAGGTCAAGCCGGTTGTAGACGATGCACGAGTGTTTTCGAATAAAATAGCACATAAACCCAGTTTACTTCTCTGGGGAGGGGCAACCTATAAAGGAGTTCCAAGTTTTAATCGATCACAGTATGGTTTTCAGCAGAAGACCCCCAACGGAGGATTGTCTTCCCGATTATACCAAGGAACTGCTTCATCGAATGCACGTCTGCTCTCGGGAAATGAAAATTCCTTCCTGGACAGCGCACTGCGCAACTCCATTTATTCCCATGACGAAAACACCGATCTTTCCCGTACTCCCGATGTCACCTTGGATGCGGAGAGTATAGCAACCCGTTATCCCCGATATACAGCTCAATCCAAAAAAAGCTGTTTAAGTAAATTTACCTTGCCCGGTTGGTTGGGAGGAGGAGAAAAAAATAGTGGTTCGGATATGGAATGGGGAAGTTTTTATGGCTCTCCTGAAAATATGAGGGGATATTATCAGGGCACGATGCCGGAGTATAACGGTGAAGTCATTTCAACCGGGAGTAATAGTGTTTCGGATGGTATTCGTTTACCGGAAACTGGACTTCCCTATAATGAAGTCGTGGATTCCATGGTTCCATATAATGGAAAAACAACGGCTCCCGGACAGTATATTCCTTCGGAAACCCTTCCCGGCACAATGTCACTGACATCAACGATGGTTGATGATGGACTTCCGATGACCTCTGTCCCTTCTGTTGGTTATGCCGAATATTCTCCTTCCGGTTCCATGGTTTCAGAACCTGTGGTTTCCAGTCCGATGACATCTGCTTCCATTGAGGGACAAATGAAGAAACAATATATTACTCCCGAGTATTCCATACCTTCACGTTATAATAGGAACCGTTTTATGGAGAATAAAAGCCATTTGGTTTCGAATAATATTAATACTTCTGTTGGTAGTTATGAAAACCCTTCGGATCGAAAAATGAAGTTTTCACTGAAATCGGCCTTTTCGAAGGTTTTTCCATCGAAGGAAAATAAAAAACCTTTGTCGAATCATCCGACAGTAATTCCCCAATCAATGCCGCCAATAAATATGACAGATCCTAACCGTTACGGTTATGAACAGGCAATGAATTATGGTTCGAATCAGGAAGGCATGATATCAAACAATGGAACTGCGGTTGTTTCGAGGGGTTATCTTCCGAAAAACGGTTCATCAATACCTTCCGGAATGAATACCGGATTTTCCGGTCAGGAGGAAGTCCTTTATCAACAGGCGCCATGGTCGAATAATTCGGTTAATCGAGTTCCGATGACAAGGTCTGCCCATGAAGAAAAAGTGGAATCAAACAGTTTTCAGGAGGAACTCCCTCCTTCAGTTCTGCGTAAAAGACCATCTTCCAATTTTGTGGACGATGGACTCCCCATGAACAATTAACAATGAACAATTAACAAACCCCCTGTTGACGATATGACATTTTCTGCTATTATGTCAATTAAGAAATATATAGACATTGATTATTCTGTTAAATAATAAATATTTTAAATGATAATCAATGTCGTTTTTCATTAACAAGTTAGGACAGCTCCGACCCCCCGGATATGGCGAGATTTTACCGGTGACATTTCCCAAATAGAGTACGTTATATATCGTAATTTATTGGGGGACAGGGTTTTTGGAAACTGTTCGTTAGATACAGAAAACAAGGTATAAAAATGGCTGTTCCAAAAAGGAAACATAGTAATTCGCGAACCGGTACCCGTCGTTCGCATGATAACAAAAAACCGATTCAGTTGATTGATTGTCCTAGTTGTCACAAAAAGATTCCTTCGCATGTAATTTGTCCAAATTGTGGACATTACGAAAGTCGTCAGGTTGTAGTAATCGAAGAGAAAAAGTAATTACTAATTAATTGGTTTCATTGGCGGCGTTTTTTAAGGCGTTAATAATTAACGGTTGCTCTTGAGTAACTCTACGATGATGCTTGTTGATATTTTAATGACATGGAAGTAATGATATGGGAAAAATAGCCATATTGTTCCCTGGACAGGGGGCGCAAACCAAAGGAATGGGTAAAGAAGAATATGATTCCAGCGATGTCATACGCAGTCTTTATTCCCAAGCCAGTGAAATATTAGGTTATGATGCTGCTTCGTTATGTTTTGAAGATCCGGAAGGAATTTTGAATACAACGGAAGCAAGTCAGCCGTCAATATATTTAACGAGTATGGCGGCATTAGAATCTTTACGTGAAAAAGATCCGGAAGTTCTGGAAAATTGTCAGGCGGCCGCCGGTTTGAGTTTGGGCGAGTATTCCGCACTTGTTTTTGCCGGAGCGCTTTCTTTCGAGGATGGGCTTCGTTTGGTTCAGACACGTGGACGTGCCATGCAATTGGCGTCTGACGTACAGCCTAGTGGAATGGTCAGTATTCTTGGTTTGGATGTTAATTTGGTTCAGGAATTTTGCGATCAGGCGAAGGATCTGGGTCCAATCATTGTGGCAAACTATCTTTGTCCGGGTAATTATGTGGTTTCAGGAACCCGGGAAGCGTGTACAAAAGTCGTTGAACTGGCACAAGCGGCCGGAGCAATGAAGGTTGTTCCTCTTGCGGTTGCGGGGGCATTTCATACTTCCATTATGACGCCTGCTATTGATATTTTGGCCGATGTTTTAAAAAAGACGACCTTTCTTCCTCCACGTATTCCGGTTTATAGTAATGTTGACAGGCGTCCACATTATGATCCGGAAGATATTCGAGCCACTCTTCTCAAACAGATCTGTTCTCCTGTACGTTGGGAAGATACGATGCGTCTTTTTATTTCGGAAGGTTTCGATCATTTTTATGAAGTGGGACCTGGACGCGTTTTACGTGGTCTGATGAAGAGAATTGATCGTAAAATGAAAATGAATTAAAGGAAAGTTAATAAACGATGCTTCAGATTCAATTGGAAGGAAAAGTGGCGGTTGTAACCGGGGCGACTCGTGGAATTGGTTTTACCGTTGCGGAAAGTTTGGCGAAATGCGGTGCGCAGGTTGCTTGTATCGGGACAAATGTGGAACGACTTAACGAGTCCGTGGCCAAAATTGTGGATCAGGGATTGAAAGCCAAGGCGTATATTTGCAATGTTGCCGATAAAGAACAAGTCAAAAAAATGGCAGAAAATGTCTTGACTGATTTCGGTTCAGTTGATATTCTTGTCAATAATGCGGGTATCACGCGCGATATGCTGTTGCGGAGATTGACTGATGAAGATTGGGACGACGTCATTAATGTAAATTTAGGTGGTCCCTTTCGTGTGACAAGAGCCTTTTTGGAATCAATGCGTAAAAAGAAAAAAGGACGTATCGTCAATATTGCAAGCATTAGTGGCTTGATTGGTAATCCAGGACAGGCAAATTATTCCGCCTCGAAAGCCGGTGTTATTGGAATGACCAGAACTCTTTCCAAGGAAGTCGGTAATCGAAATATTACAGTGAACGCAATTGCTCCCGGATTTATTGAAACGGATATGACAGCCGTTCTTAAAGAGATTATGATTCAGGGGGTTAAAGATCGAACTCCTTTGGGACGTTTGGGAAAACCGGAAGATATCGCTAATGCGGTACTTTTTTTCGTTAGCGATGAAGCCTCGTTTATTACAGGCCAAACTCTTGTCGTTGATGGTGGTTTGATTTATTGATTTTTTTTGAAATGCAAATTCATATTTTATGAAAGGATATTTAAATAATGGCTTCCAGTACAGAAGAAAAAGTAATTGAAATTATATCGGAACAGTTGAATGTAGATATTGATAAAATCTCGAGAAATACAGATATTGCCAATGATCTTGGGGCAGATTCCCTTGATATTGCCGAATTGATGATCGCTTTTGAGGAAAAATTCGATATAAATATTGATGAAGAGAATATTCAAAACGTAACAACTGTTGGAGAAGTTGTCGATCATATCGATAAAGAACTAAATGCAAAATAACATTATATCGAAATAGTAGTAAAACATACAAATGAACAGCAGACGCGTTGTAATCACCGGAATGGGCTTGGTCACTTCACTTGGGAACAAGGTTGAAAAAGTATGGGGTGATCTTTGTGACGGCAAAAGTGGTATTTCCACCTTGCCGGATACTTTTGCCGATTTCCGTTCGCGCATTGCCGGTTGGTGTCCGGATTTTACACCGGATGGTTATCTTGATCCCAAGGAATCAAAACGTATTGACCGTTTTTCGCAAATGGCACTGGTTTCCGCCATAGATGCGGTTAAAGATTCCGGACTTGATTTTTCCAGGGAAATAGATGATCGTTCTGGTGTCGTAATCGGATGTGGAGTCGGCGGTTTGGGCGAAATAGAACGACAGCAGGATCGTTTACGGAAAATGGGACCTTCCAAGGTACTACCAATGACGATTCCGAAGATTATGTTAAATGCCGCAAGCAGTCATGTTTCGATGTTGTATGGAATTCATGGTCCTACCTATGGTATTGCTACGGCCTGTGCCAGTGCGAATAATGCCATGATTGACGCCTATAAAATGATATGTCTGAACGAATTGGATATTGTTATTACGGGTGGTACAGAGTCGGCTGTTACAGAATTGGGAGTGTCCGGTTTCTGTGCCATGCATGCGCTCTCTTGTCGAAACGACGAGCCGGAGAAGGCAAGTCGTCCCTTCGATATCAATCGCGATGGTTTTGTTATGGCGGAAGGTTCTGGTATCCTTATTTTCGAGGAATTGGAACGTGCAAAAAAACGTGGGGCAAATATTTATGGTGAAGTTTTAGGGTATGGTATTTCTTCGGACGCATGTCATATTACCCAACCTGACGATCAAGGAATTTATGCGGGAAAAGCAATTCTTTCGACCTTTAAAAATGCTGAAATTTCACCTGATCAAATTGACTATATTAATGCACATGGTACGAGTACAAAATTGGGCGATTTAGCGGAAGTTGCCGCTATAAAACGTGCTTTCGGTGATGATTTGGCGAAAAAAATTTCTATTTCGAGTACAAAGAGTGCGACAGGTCATCTTCTAGGTGGAAGTGGAGGTGTGGAAATAATATTTTCATTATTGGCCATACGTGATGGTATTATTCCGCCTACTATCAATTTGGAAGAACAGGATCCCGCCTGTGATCTTGATTTTACACCGTTAACCGCGCGAGAGAAAAAAATTAATACTGTTATATCAAACAGTTTCGGTTTTGGTGGTCACAATGCCTGTATTGCTGTTTGTCGTTTAAGGGATTAGTTTTGTTGTATAAATTTCAGAGAACCAGTTTTTATTATGTCTGGTTTTCCATGACCACCTGTGTTTGTATTACGTTAAAATGAATTAGTGAAAAAAGTATTTATACACACATCAGAAGAGAGTTTATAGTGTTTTGCGTTGAATCTATCCTTTATCCAGTGGTAATAGATAATACAGGTCGATTTTCCCTTGGTTAAAGGTTTTTTTACGGACTTCCGATAGAAGACACTCTATTTTCACCTATTTGTTGTTATGACTATTCGGGTCTGTATTAGTTGTCTTTTTATATCGTATTTTCGGAAGATACCATCAGAGAAATTTATGGTATCGGGAGATTTATGGAGTCGGTGGACAAATAAAGATAAAAATAGAGGTCCTTAATGTTAGATAAAGAAATACCAAACTGTCCGGTACCGAGTGTACAACGACTTCCCATTTACCTGCGATATCTTAAAGAGTTACGTGGCAAAGAGATCAATCGTGTTTCCTGTACGATGATTGCCCATGAATTCAAACAATTGAGTGTACAGGTACGAAAAGATTTGGCTATAACCGGAATTATCGGTCGTCCGAAAATTGGTTATCAAGTCAACGAGTTAATTGATGCTATTGAGGCCTTTCTGGGGTGGAATAAAAAGACTTCCGCTTTTTTGATCGGAATGGGGAATCTGGGAACTGCGATTCTTAAATATCAAGGTTTTGTTGAACATGGTTTAAATATTGTGGCCGCTTTTGATATAGATCCTGAAAAACAAAAGCATTTCTTCCATAATTGTGAAATTTATTCCTTGGATAAATTAGTGGATATAGGTCGAAAGAAAAAAATTGACATTGGTATATTGACCGTTCCCGCGTCTGCCGCTCAAGAAGTGGCTGATCTTCTGGTTAAAATTGGTGTTCGAGGGATCTGGAATTATTCGCCGCGAAAATTGATACTGCCAAACAATGTCATTTGTGAAGATGTAAAATTATCTGCCAGTTTTGCTATCTTAACACGTCGTTTATCGGAGCATACTTAATATCTGCGTTAAAAGAGGAGTATACTGTTATGTCAGGAAGACGATTGTTTTTTTTGATTTCAAGTCTATTAGTTATTCTTCTCGCCTTCTATGGTTATCGATACGGTATCCGTTATTGTATAAATTATGTTATTGCGACCAATAATGAACAATATATTAATAAATTAGGTTCTACCAAGGATTTTGGAGACGGGGGTAATGATGATACGGCAGAGACAAACGGCACTAAAAATGGCAGAGAATCATTACTTGATTTATTTCCATATTTACCTATTATTTTCCCGGCTCCTGATGACTGGCGTGTTAAAAATGCCAATGTTTTAAAAACAAAAAACCAAAATCTTTTTTTTCTTTTTAGGGATATGAAAATCAATGGCAATGTCATTCAATTCGTTTCCGCTAACGTTATCATTCTTCCGGGCAATAATGAATTAACAGAAAAACAGAAATTCGAACAGGCCATTGTTATTGAAAGTACCGGAAAAACAAATTTTACTTTTACACAAGATATAAACATTAAAAATGGTCTTGATTTTACAACTTTTAATGAAGGAAATTTGTATGGTATAGTCACGATTCGTTCACAAGGTAAAACAGATTCCGTGAAAGACAATTTTTATCTTGAGACAAATGGTATTTCCTTTAACATGAAACAGATTGTTGCCGCGACAGTTTTTCGTTTTACGTATGGAGAATGTAATGTTTCTGGAAGTAATTTGACAATTGATTTGGATATACCACCATTAACCAAAAACAGACCTGATTCCACGAAGGTGTCGGGGCCGATTAAAGTTGAGAATGAGAACATTCTGAAATCCATTCAAAAGGAAGGGAATCTGGGAGGAGGGATTTCCCTGGAACGTATTGCCTTGGATAAACTGGATAAATTTATAATTACGGTTGATTCCGAAAATTTGTCTTCTTCCGTATTGGGAGATACAATATTAAAAAAAACGCCTGAAAAGGATAATGGTTCCAATTCAAAGATTCAAAATGAAAAGTTAAACATTGAGGTTATGTGCAATGAAAAATTTACTTTAATTCCGAAAACAGAAGAAGGGACTGATTCCAATAATAAAGTCGACTGGGTAGCACGTTTTGATGAAAATGTTGAAGTGACAGTCCATCACAAAGATGAAAAATCTGATATTTTGAGTTGTGGCAGGCTTTTTTTGTTCTTTTTAGATAAAGAATTTCATGACGTATTATCTGTTCCGGAGAATCACACCTATTATACCTCTTTAAAAAAGAATCAGCCTACAGGGCGTTTGAGTAAAATGGAAATGGTCATGTTAAAAGCGGTTCGTTCCGAGGATCATTCCGTAAAAATAACAGCGCCTCGATTTCAATTTTCAGCAGAAGGTGATGAATTTATCTTTAATATGCCGGAAAACTGTTTTTATCTGATATCCAATGATGTACAGCGTCGTGTTCGAATGACTCAAAGTGGTATGTCGATCTATTCAACAGGAATGCGTTATAAATGTGGGCAAGATGGTAAATTAGGGACAATTGTTTCCGATAAAAATGGTCTTTTGGATGTATTGTACAAGGAAAATGGAAAAGTAGTTCAGTTAAAATCCACTTGGAATGGTGGACTGATGATTACTCCTGTAGTTGACAATCAGACTGATTTAGTTTGGGTGACTATGAATGGTGGTATTTCCTTCGAATTGGAAGGAACCGGGAGTATCAAGGCCGATGAAGCGCATTTTTGGTTTGAACCACTTAATGACAAGTTGAAAATAAAGGAATCGTCCGATGGGGCTGTGATGAAAAATATGGAATCATTAAGGCCACATAGTGCACAATTTCAAAAGAATATCCAGATGCAAACCAACATGGGGACCGCGGTTATTCGTGATACTATGCGTATGCGTTTTTTACAGATTCCAGAAAATGGAATGACGCCTCCTATTTCTGCTACTGATAATAATAAAAAAGTGTCGCCAACCTTTGCTGTTTCAACGGACAATAAAAAAGCCACTTTTTTTGGTAATGAACAACAGAAGTACTCCGTAAAAAGTGATTTTTTGGATTTATGGGTTATACAGAAGGGAAGAGAAACGGTCATTGACAAGTTAATTTTATCGAATAATGTTTCTTTTCAGGAGACGACATCCGTGAACAAGGGGGAAATACCTCTTTGTATACAGGGTGATAAAGTAGAAATAAAAAATCCGCAAAATGAAAATACCATTATTAATTTAAGTGGAAATGCGGCGTCTTTTATCGGGCGCGGTTTAAATTTATGGGGAAATTCTATTGTTATAAATCGTGCCGAAAATAACTTCGATATTTTTGGTCCAGGAAAATTGATTCTTAATGTCCCCGATAAAAATAACACTCCGGGCAATAATACCAGGATCACACAGGTACCGCAGAATGTTAACAATGTATCGGCCACAAAACCGTTGTCCAATTTTAAAATAGGTCAGATGGAGGTTAATTGGTCGAAGAAGCTGTCTTTTAATGGTACAACATTATCCTTTCAGGCGAATGATAATGATACGGTTCGTATCATAAACAATTTTCATCAATTGCAATGTCCGCAAATACGTCTTTCATTAAAGCATCCGATTCATTTATTTGAAAATCAATACAACAATAATGATGTTTTGAATGATCTGGCGATTATCGAATGTTTGGGAACGTCAGGAATTCCGGTCCATATTAAGACTTTTATGGATAGTATGAATCAGAACAAACAGGATATTGAATCGGTTGCATGTCAGGGGGAAGTTCAATCCTTTATATTGGACTATGATACAATGGATTTTTCTGCAAAGGGAAAGGGGTGGTTTCGCGCAACAACGAAGAATACCATTCAAAAGAAACCGGAAACAGAAGAAAATACTATGACGACCTCCAAAAAACAGACGACTACGTTACTCGCAAACAATAAAACGTTTAATCGTAAAACATGGGGACATCTCCATTTGACATTTCAGGGAAATGTTATCGGAAATATCAATCGAAAATACATTTCCTTTATAAACAGAGTATCGACGGCCTATTGTGAAAGTGATAAACAGAAAACGGAACTCGACGTCCTAAAGCCGAATACAAATTTGGAACAGGTGGTCACACTCTACAGTAACGAATTACAGCTTGTTTTATCACCGGATAATGATAAAGTCGAGGAAAACAATATTGAAATGCGTGCGAATGGCAATGTTATTTTTCAGTATGCCAATGTTTTTGGACGTGGTGATTCCATGGTCTATTCCAATGAAAAACAGAAAGTATATCTAAAAGGGGACAGCATTAATAATGCCAGTCTTTATACCCAGGAGAATCCGGGAGCAAAACAGATTCTCTACGGTCGGTTTCAAAATGGCTCCTATAATTTAAGTTCCGGACAGTTGGATATCGAAGATTATAACAATTCCAATTAGTGACTTGCTTTTCGATAATAGATAGGGTATACTAGAGGATATAGTTAGAAATCTGCTTCGATTCGCATTTCAAAAAATGGGTTGGATACCTTTAGGAGTGGTATATTTTAGCGCTTCGAATAACAGAAAACATCATATTATTTTAACGAGAAAAGGCGATAGAGATGAGCAACAATTATGATCAGTTATTTATGCATCGTGCTCTGGATCTAGCCATTCAGGGAAGAGGTTATGTTGAACCTAATCCATTGGTTGGTGCCGTTATTATTCAGCCGGATGAAATGGATAACGATTCCGCATTCGGCATTGGACACGAGTCACTTCCGAAAATAGTCGGTAAAGGGTTTCATGAACGATTTGGTGGTCCCCATGCGGAGATTGTCGCCCTGAAAAATGCGGGGGCTCGTGCCCGTGGTGGGACTCTTTACGTTAATTTGGAGCCGTGTAGTCATTATGGAAAGACGCCTCCTTGTGTCGACGCAATTATTAAAGCCGGAATTAAACGGGTGGTTGTCGGTATGAGTGATCCATTTCCAAAAGTCAATGGCGAAGGAATGCGTCTGTTACGTCAGGCTGGAATTGAAGTGGAGTTGGGAGTTCTGGAAGATGAAGCGCAATTCATCAATATGCCCTATTTAACCCGTCTTGTTAAAAACAGACCTTGGATAATCGGAAAATGGGCCATGACTTTAGATGGTAAAATCGCTACTCGAACAGGGTCAAGTTACTATGTTTCCTGTGAACCATCACGACGAAGGGTCCATCAGCTTCGGTCCTGTATGGACGGGATTATGATCGGCAGTCGAACGGCCATGGAGGACGACCCAAAATTAACGGTACGCCTACCCGAAGGGGAAACTCCACGAAGGATTCCAACTCGTATTGTTTTCGACTCCGGGGGGACCCTCTCGGTCTTTTCCGAATTGGCTTTGTCTGTCAAGGATGTACCACTACTGCTTGTTTTTGGGCCGGAAGCTCCTGCTGAAAAAATCATTTTCTGGGAAAAAAAAGGGGCGGAAGTCCTTGTTCTCAATGTACCAACACATGAACAGCGTCTTATACTCCTAATGGAAAAGCTCGCTGAACGTGGTATGACCAATCTGTTTGTCGAGGGCGGAGGGATTCTATTGGGCCATTTATTTGATTTGGAATATCTGGATGAAGTATATGTCTTCATTGCTCCGAAAATTGTCGGAGGAAAAGAAGCGGTTGTACCAGTAGCAGGTATTGGTTATGAACTCATGAAAAACGCAAGTCAATTAAAGGCCCGTCATGTCGAAACTATTGGAACCGATGTTCTAATTTCCGGTCGTATTGATTATCAAAAACCGAATACCGGTTGGTAATGTTCAAGTTTCGTTTTCATATTGAGTGTAAAACTGTTCGTATTGATATTTATCCCCTTTTATGAAAGGTTTATTATGACAATATATTCCAAATGGGCCATGATGATATTATTCGTGGGCGGATTTCTGTATTCCATAACAACGGGTCATACAGCAGAAGAGAAAAAGCCGTTAGTAGGGGTTATTGCCCGTTATGACGACCATGGAGCTGGTATTCCCTTGCAGACCGCCTTGAAGTTAGGAGTCTCTGCAATTCAGTTAAAGGCCCCTTTTCCGGAACATCAAACGGATACAGATGCGCAAAAGATTCTCAAAATGGTTCAAGAGGCCGGTATTAAAATAACATCAATGCAGAGTGGATTTACCGGAGAAAGTTATAAAACGATACCAATTGTCAAGGAGACCGTTGGTCTGGTTCCCAAGACAACGCGTTCGGAACGCATTGAGCAATTTCGACGTGTCTGCGATTTCGCCAAAAAACTTCACTTGGATACGGTTTGTTTCCACCTTGGAGTTGTTCCTCCCGAAGATGATGCCGATTATCGGGAAATTGTTGTTATGATGCGTTCTTTATGTGATTATGCGAAAAAGAACGGACAGCAAATTAATTTGGAGACGGGCCAGGAAACGGCAGTTCATCTTCTAACCTTCATTAAGGATACAGATCGGGACAATCTCTTTATCAATTTTGATCCGGCCAATATGATTATGTATGGTTGTGGAGATCCTATAGAAGCACTTAATATTCTTGGCAAATATGTAAAGAGTTGTCATTGCAAGGATGCACTTTGGTCGAATCAGCCCGGACAGGAATGGGGAAAAGAAGTACCATTTGGAGAAGGGGATGTCAACGCGAAACGATTTATAACAGCCCTACAGAAACAGAATTACGAGGGTCCCTACATAGTGGAACGTGAAAACCGGAACAATCCGGAACAACAGAAAATAGAAGCTAAAAATGCAGTTCTGTTTATAGAAAAAATACTATCGAAATAAAATTTGAACGGAGAAAAAAATGGATCGATTAGCGATTGAGGGAGGACCGAAAGCGATTCCGGAACGGGATGATTATTTATTTCATTGGCCGATTGTTACTAGCGAGGATTTATCAGCGGTAAATGCAGTTCTCCAGGCCGGAACCATGAGCGGTACAACGATAACGAAGGAATTTGAAGTGGCGTTTGCGAAGTGGAATAACAACACGCATTATGCCCTTGGTTGTTGTAACGGAACAGCCGGCTTGACTGCCGCGCTCTGGGCTTGTGGAGTGGGGGCAGGCGATGAAGTCATCTGTCCATCCTTGACCTATTGGGCAAGTTGCGCATCTGCCGTTACCTTGGGGGCTACGGTCAATTTCGCCGATGTCGATCCCATTTCACTCTGTTTGGATCCAAACGATATTGAACATCGAATCGGTCCACGAACCAAGGCTATTGTCGTCGTACATTATTGTGCATGGCCTGCTGACATGGATGCGATTATGGCAATAGCGCATCGGCATGATATTAAGGTGATTGAGGATAATTCCCATGCGGTCGGTTCCGTTTATAAAGGGCATAAATGCGGTACATTGGCCGATATTGCCGCTATGAGTATGATGGCCGGTAAAGCGTTTGCCATTGGCGAGGCGGGTATGATTCTAACAAATAATCGTGAACTCTATGAACGTTGTATTGCGTTTGGCCATTACGAGAGAACAGGGGCCCCTTCTCGATTTAATCCAGTAGACGCACAAATTACTTTTCCTGATTTACTTCCCTATATCGGTCTGCCACAAGGAGGGGTTAAACATCGCATGAATCAAACGTGTGCCGCCATGGGACTGGTTCAACTGAAGTATTATCAGGAGCGAATTGATGAAATTGATCGGGCCATGAACTATTTTATGGACCGTTTATCGGAGATTCCCGCCCTTGTTCCCTGTCGTCCGAAAAAAGAATCCGGTCTGACAAAAGGGGGTTGGTATGTTCCATGTTGTCATTACGATTCGGAAAAAATGAATGGTATTTCCGCCGCAAAATTCGCCGATATGGTTCGTGCGGAAGGAATTCATTGTGTAAATGGTATTAATGAACCGTTGCATCTTCATCCCTATTTTCATACCGCCGATATTTTCCATCAGGGAATGCCGACTGTTCTTGCTTTTGGACAACGGGACGTCCGACAGGGAAAAGGAGCTTGTCCCGTTACCGAAGCTGTTTCGAATACGACGATTCAAGTACCATGGTTCAAACATTGTAATAAAGAGGCTATTGACAAGTATGTTCTTGGATTCAAAAAAGTGGCCGAACATTTCGTCCGTATTCCGACTTAATTTTTGATAAAGGAGTTATTAATGAAAAGAATATCAGTTCTTTTAATCGTCTGTTTTGTTTTGTCCGTTCTGACTTTTGGTGGTCAAATGGTATGGGGCGAAACGACAAAAACATCAACAGAAAAAGTATTGCTATCACCCAAGTCGGATGTAAAACTTTTGATTATCGGCAATAGTTTTTCGATCTGCTTGAAGGCATATTTGCCGAGTGTTGTGGAATCGGTACCAGGCTGCCATCTTAAATTGGGCGATCTGACTATTGGCGGGTGTACCTTGGAACGCCATTGGAATAATATAACCAGGGAAGAAGTGGATCCTTCTTTTAAATACTTCAAGAAGTATACGTATAAAGAAATAATGTGTAGTGAAAAATGGGATTATGTCTCTATTCAGCAAGCAAGTGGATTCAGTTGGCAGCCCGACTCCTATTATCCCTTTATTCAGGATCTTTATCAATACGTAAAAAAAAATGTACCGACAGCGGAGATTCTCCTTCAGCAGACTTGGTCCTATCGTCCTGATGAACCACGTCTAAAGCAATGGGGATTCGATCAAAAGGTGATGTACGAGAAATTGGAAGCGGCGTATAACAAGGCAGCCAGGGACCTGAATATTCGTGTAATCCCTATGGGTTTTGCGGTTCAGATGGCACGATCCAATCAGCCGGGCGGATACAACGCCTACAATCCTACAGATTACATTTATCCGAAACTTCCAGACGTCAATCGCTTTTTTACCGGAACCTTTAAATGGACTCCCGATAAAAAAACGATTACCGGAGACGCCTATCATTTGAATGATCGCGGCAAATATCTTCAGGCGTGTGTTTGGTTTGCCTTCTTGTATCAGCGCAAGACGTCGGAAATCAAGTTTAAGCCGGATACTATTAGTGTCGAGGATGCCGACTATATTCGTGGTATTGCTCAAAAGGCTGTCGATGAATTTATTCAAGTTAAAAATTAAGGAGATATGATGGACCCCCACTCTGAAATGTCGCGTCGTTCTTTTATTGCTGTTGGAAGTGCTGTTTTGGGCGCAACCGGCCTGACCGGAACCGTTCAAGCGGTAGATCAGGTCAAACCTGATTTGCCGGAAGCGGTATCCCCTACCCTTCAAAAATCGGACGTTCCGTTTCGTGCAGTTCGATTTAAAGTTGATGTTACGCCCCCTGTCGGTGCACAGATGGCATACGTTATTAACGAAAAAGTTGAATATCCAATTTATGTCAGTGGTATTATTTTCGAAGATGGTAAAACACGAGTCGTTTGGGCTTCTTGTGATTTCATTTATATATGCGGCGAGACCGTTTTAAAATGGAAGTCGGCAATTGGTCAGGCGGCTGGAGTTTCGCCGGATAATGTCTTTTTGCATTCAGTTCATCAGCATGACAGTATGTTCGTTGCCCCCGAATTCAACCCAAAACCGGGCGAAAATGGAAAAATAACAATCGATCCAAAATACTGCGAAGAGACGTTGACCAAAATTGTTCAGGCGGTAAAAGCGGCGGTAACAGGGACATGGACCCCTATCATTCGTATTTCTACGGCGGAACAACGTATAGGTGGTCTGGCCTCTGGACGACGTCTCCTGGATAAAAATGGAAAAGCTGTGACCCGATGGAGTTCTTGTCGTGATACTGCTATTCGTAATATGCCAATTGGTACTATTGATCCGATTTTAAGAACAATCTGTTTTGAAAAATTGGATGGTGATAAATTCGTGGCACTCCATTTTTATACGACGCATCCGATGGCCGCCTATCTGCGCAAAATGGTTGGTCCGGATGTTCCCGGATGGGCAATTAGAGTTATGTCAAAAAAAATGCCCGATACACTTCACGTCTATTTTACAGGATGTGCCGGCGATATTACAATGGGAAAATACAATACGACCGGGGACACTAAAGCTATAGAGGTTCTTGGGAATCGTCTGGCGGATGCGCTGGATCGGAATATGAATCTGTTGATACCGCATTCCACCGCTGAAATAAAGCTTGTTCGATCGTTTGTAGATGTCCCATTCGATATGACGCGTATCAAGGCTGATTCGTCCGACCCCCATCGAGCCTATATGTATCGAACTTTGGATAAATGGAAGAAGGCAACGATTACGAGAATGAGTATCGGTACCTCCATTCATGCAATGTCCATTGGATTGGGGGAAGTTTGTGTGCCCTATCAACTTTACGCCCAATCGTTAGTACCGGAAGAGTTCCTTGCCGTGGCTGCCTATGCCAATGGAATTTATCAATATATGCCTGCCGCTATTGCATTTCAGGAAGGTGGGTACGAATCCAGTGAAATTGCCTGTTCCGTTTTACCTGCCATTGAGTCGAATTTGAAAAAAGCGATTGCGGAAGTGTTGGCGGATCTGGTAAACGAGCGTCCCTATCCGGAAATTAAATAATCAGGGACAATATCTTTCCCCAATATGGTCATTTCCCCAATACGGGCATTTCCCCAATATGGGCATGGTTGGTGGCTCGATTTAAGAGTGATTCCAGCGGTTGTTATGCGGCCGCATCGTTCATAATATTGTCAGCCTTAATATTGACATCCTTGCCCGTTTTTTCGATATACCATAAAGCGACGAACTCTATTGGAATGAAAATTACACACCAAAAACAGACGAGGATCTTTAATGAAAGACACGTTATTATATTCTATAGTGGTTATCTTCTTTTATGTTGGAACCCTGTTTGGCGCCGATTTACAGACGTGTACCTATCATGGTATCAGGGCAACCGATCCGGAAGGTCGTATTGGCCTTCGCAATCCGGAGCGAGGTTGGCGAACGGAAGCCGTCTTCGCCATTTTGCCCGGAACAATGGTCAATAGTGGGGCCCATCATATATTACAGCGTCTTCCAAAGGTCTACGACGAGGACTTGTGGATTCTTGATGCCCAACGTCACAGTCCCTATGGTCTGACAATTGTTCAAACCTATTGTTATCTTGACGATTGGCGTGACGGTCCAATTTCGCAAGAGAAACTTGATGCACTACAGAAGAGTTTCGATTCGATTCGTGCCTGCGGTTTCAAGACACTTTTACGTTTCGCCTATGAATGGGGGACCATGAAGAATGGGGCCCGGCCGGAACGTATTCTTGAGCACATCGATCAACTTGCCCCCATTATCAAAAAAAATGCCGACGTCATATACGTTATGCAGGCAGGCTTTATTGGAGCATGGGGAGAATGGCATTCGGCGCAATTTATTCCGATGGACGATTTGAAATCACGAGCAGTTATTCTCAAACGTGTTTTGGAGATACTGCCTGAAGGGCGTATGACGCAAGTTCGAGTCCCACGGTACAAGAGTGAAATTCTCAAGAGTGATACTTTTAACGCATTCGAGGAAGTCAATGAAAAGACAGCTTTTTCAAATCGGGCATCGGCACGGATAGGATTTAATAACGATGGTTTTCTAGCTGGTCCCACTGATGGTGGAACCTGGCCGGAAAAACCTCATTTCGGTTTTCCGGGTAATCCTCAGTTTGATTATATGACACGGGAATCGGCCTATCTTGCCGTCGATGGCGAACTTTTCTGGAGCGATCAGGGTTACGATGGATCCAATCCGCGTAAAAAGGGGGTCGATGGCCTTTTAGCGGCTGTTCGGCTTCGTGACCATCATTATACAACATTCAGTATTGCTCATAGTTACAGTGTTCGGGAAGGGAATAATTTTTCTATCGATTATTGGTTATCAACACCGATTACAAAAGAGGAATTGACCAAATTTAATATGCCTCTTTCCGATGGTTGGTTCGAGGATAATTTTGGAAATTCAGTTCGACGAACTCAATTCGAATATATTATGGATCATCTCGGCTATCGAATTGAATTACAAAAAGCAATATTTCCCAAAAAAATGAATTTAAACGAGTCGTTTACGTTCGATATTTCTCTAATAAATCGCGGTTTTGCGACTCTTGTCAACCCACGAACAGTTTATCTTGTCCTTATAGATAGTGACAAAAAGGCATATTCCTTCCGAATTAAGGCACGGGTTCAGACTTGGCAACCATTTGATCCGAAGGACAGACAATGTAAACCACTTCTTCATACTGTTCGTGGTGAAGTCAATCCGGGAAAAGAGTTTAAACCAGGATGGTATAAAGTCGGAATCTGGCTTCCAGACGAATCGCCTTCACTCCGAAATGACGCACGTTATGCCGTTCGTTTTGCCAATCGTGATACCTTCTGGTGGACAGAGCAACGATTAATCGATCAGAATAATACATCTCAAGGGCCATCTGGAATCAATGTGATCGGAGCAGTTGAAATATTGCCATAATTATTAGAAACCGTTCACTGGAAAATTTATAATGGCAACATTGGCAAATGGTATTGTCACTTTCTATTTATGGAATAATACCATTTATTATTGCCATTGTAATGCTTGAAAGGTATTTATACTTCTATTATTCTCTTTAAATATTTTTTTGTATTTTTATTTTTCTATTTGTAATTTATAAAGTTTTAATTATAATATTATTAAATTTCTGCACATACTGTAAATTATAACGAACTTTTTAAATAGAGATCTATCGAAAACGAGTTTTACAGGGCAATAAAATAGGGCAATAGAATATAGGGAAGAAGTATTGTGGTCCTTGGTGATGTTTTTGGAGGATATTTTTAACAAATTTTATAAAGGAATTTAAATTATGAAAAAAGATTACATGCACATTTGTGTTATTCTGGATGCGTCTGGATCGATGGACACTATTAAGAGAGATACCAAGGGTTCGATGAATTCTTTTATCGAGACACAAAAGGAGGAAAAAGGTAAAACGGTATTCGAACTTTATCAATTTAACGATAAAGTAGAACATATTGTTGCTCCAGTCGATTTAGCGCACCTCGATACAAACCTGATGGATAAATACAAATGTGGGGGCTGTACGGCAATGAACGATGCCATTTGTATTGCTATTGATGAATTGGGCCAGGAATTTGCCGCCATGCCGGAAAGTGAACGTCCGGAAAATGTTTTAGTCGTCATTTTAACGGACGGTCAGGAAAACTCCAGTAAAAGGTTCGATAGTAATGATGTAAAAAAACGAATTGAACATCAACAGAAAATCTATAATTGGGCGTTTCTCTTCCTTGCCGCCAATCAGGATGCCTGTGTTTCAGGAAAGAAAATTGGTGTCAATTATGATTGTTGTTCCTCCTTTAAAGCGAATTCGGAAGGAATGCAATTCAGTGAAAGACGAATGTATCAGGCATGCTTGGAGATACGGAAACGTTCATTGAAAAAAGACAATTAACCATCAAGACAATTAACCATCAAGACAATTAACCATCAAGACAATTAACCATCAAGATAATTAACCATCAAAACAATTAACCATCAAAACAATTAACCATCAAAACAATTAACCATCAAGACAATTAACCATCAAGACAATTAACCATCAAAACAATTAACCATCAAAACAATTAACCATCAAAACAATTAACCATCAAAACAATTAACCATCAAAACAATTA
>CAYUAP010000018.1:32276-51035 GCA_964442735.1 uncultured Planctomycetaceae bacterium
CCATCAAAACAATTAACCATCAAAACAATTAACCATCAAAACAATTAACCATCAAGACAATTAACCATCAACAGGAATCCCTTCCAGAATATCACCGTTATTTCCTGTAATTTGGACTTCTACCAGTTCTCCAGGCTGGAGATGGATACCGTGCGTGAATATATGAACAGAAAAGTAGCTTTCAGAAGTACCATAGCAGATTGGTATTGCGTTATCATCGTCCATCCAACCTTCAATCAGGACTACGGTATGTTGACCTTTTAAATCGCGGGCGATATCGAGACGCAGACGATTGGCAATTGATTCAAGTCGTGCCAATCGTACTTTTTTAATGGATTCAGGAATCTGATTGGGCATTGTCGAGGCTATTGTACCAGGACGTGGACTAAATCGGAAGAGATGGACTTTAGAAAATCGGAGTTGTTTTACAACGGAACATGTTCGTTCGAACTGTTCCGCCGTTTCTCCGGGGAATCCGACGATTATGTCCGTTGTAAAAAACGCATGGGGAATTCTGTGATGAATTTCTTCACATTTTTGGATATACTGTCCGCACGTCCAGCGACGGCGCATATTTTTCAGAACGGTATCGTCTCCACTCTGCATGGAAAGATGAAAATGGGGGCAAATTCGTTTTTGATTCTTTTCCATAACAGTTAATAACGCATCGGAAACTTCAACCGCTTCCAGACTTCCCAACCGAATACGACCCGGAAATTCCGATTGCATCAGGAATTGTAGTAATCGAGCCAGATTGGGTCTGTTTTGAACCGGATTGTTTATCCGATTGGAAACGTAATTTTCAAGAGTTAAATTTTTATCAGGGTGTGTGGTATAAAAATCAAGTCCATAATGGCCTAAATGAATTCCTGTTAAAATGAATTCTCGATATTGGTGGTCTGCCAGACATTGAATTTCAGCGAGTATTTCCTCCATGGTACGACTCTGGAGAACAGATCGTACTGTCGGTATAATGCAATAGGCACAGCCTACACGACAGCCATCCTGGATCTTGACATAGGCCCGATGACGTTCATTAAAATCTTGAATAACGGTGGGAAGATTGGTAAAACCGAGATCAGATAACAAATTTTGAAGTTTTCTCTTGTCGGTTAAAATGGCACGAACACGAGGAAACGCCATTATTTTTTGTGGATCCTGGGTTGCATAACATCCCATAATAACAAGCTCCGCATTGGGATATTCCCGGAGTGTATGGGATATCAGTTTTCTACTCTTGGCATCACTTTCGCCCGTAACACTACACGTATTAATAAAGATTAAGCCCGGTTGATTTTCATCCCCCGGCTCATATTCCATATAATCATTCGCTAAAAGAACGGTACGAACATATTGACTTTCATACTGATTGACCTTACAACCGAGTGTTATTGTCTTGAATTTCATAATGGAAACTGTCCTTTAGTTTTGACCGTTGACCGTAAATTGAAGGATACGTGCGGTTGTTCCGGTACTTCGTGGATTTTTGTCCGCAGATAGACGGAATCGAATCTGATGGGGACCGTCCGACAATTCATCATTGAAGATTACGGTTCGCGGATATTGAAGACCGGCACTGTATTGATGATAAAAATCTTTTTGGCACCAGGAACCGTTATCAATCTTGTACTCCATGATTCCGGCATCAGGACCTGCCAGAATGTAGGCCCCTATAGCGGTTCCCTTAAAGGATAATGAACATTCCACGCCTGGGGTATCACAAGAGAGAAGTTTTTCCTTGATGAATCGCGCTCGACATGTTCCGTTAATCGACTTCCAATCGGGAATGTCCCATTTCCATGGTTCTGTGAATTGCGCTTGATTACAGGAGAGAAAATTTCCCTTGCAATAGGAGTTCGGATCGAGTTGTTCAGGCATGGGATGGGGAATGTATTTCGTTTTCGAATCAGTTTGATCCCATTTTTTCAGGAGAAACGCCTCTATCATATCGACACAGATTCGATTTCCACGTGGTGCCGGATGAACACCGCCAAATTCCTTCCAAGTCAATTTACCGGAATCAATCTGTTCTGTTATTTCCTTTGCCAGATTAATCAGAACGATATTATAATGTTGGGCTGTCTCCTGGTGTGCCTTGATACTATCGGTCTTGGTACCGGAACGAAACGCATCCATAATCGGTTCATTTACGAAACAGATCAATATAATATCGACGTTTGCATTTTGATGGCGGATTTGGCGTATAATACCTTCAAGACCTCGAATACTCTTCTGGATACTGTGATGTGCATCCTGGTCGTCATTAACCGCAAATTCTAAAAAGAGAAGATCGATCGGTCCCTTCGACAAAATATCCCGTTCCAGACGAAACGCTCCGGTTGTAGAACAGGTTGAGGAAATACCCGCGTCAATAAAGGTAAATTCGGTTTGTGGAAATTGCTTTTTCAAAAAAGAACAAACCATTGGCCGATAACCGTCCATCTCTGTTATAGAACCCCCTAAAAACGCAACACGACCGTGACGGGTCTGATCAAAAACACGTTTGGAATTGGAATAATTACCGCGCTCTTCAATGTTTTTGAATTGGTGACTGTTGTCCGTGGCGCCTGTTATCGTCTGGGGACAAAAATACAGCCCGGCCATAACGATTGTTATAGACAATAAATATCTATACATAAAATTAATATCTCCTGCTTTTGATTGTTTTTCAAAACATTATTCCCGTCAAACTCTATAACCAAATCCTTTTTCTATTATATAGAAGTCTTCCTGTAATACCAAGAGCCATTAAAGAATAAAAATAAAAAAACCCGTCTTCCTTTTGAGGTTACAGAAAATGCTCTATCCGGGTAATTGACGTTGACAAATATTCTGGGAGAATAGTTTGAGTTAAGGTCTTAAATTATTTTATGGTAATATAAATAAAAGAGTTCGAAGGGAAAATATTATGCAGATGGAAGAATTAGTGGCATTATGCCGTCGTCGTGGTTTTTTATTTCAGTCGAGTGAAATCTATGGCGGTTTAAATGGATTTTGGGATTATGGTCCGTTAGGTGTTTTACTCAAGAAAAACGTCAAAAACGCTTGGTGGTACGATATGGTGGATTCCCATAATGAACTTAAAATTGATTCAGGAGCGCCTTCCACCTATGAAATGACCGGTTTGGATTGTACGATAATTATGCACCCACAAGTTTGGAAATGTTCCGGACATTATGACCTGTTCCATGATTATATGGTTGACTGTCGGGAATCGAAGAAGCGTTACCGCTATGATCACGTTAAGGGTCGTTGGGTAACAGGACATAAACATGGCGAAAATGGCGAGCCAGCCCAGGAAATGCGTGTCTTTATAACGACGATGGAAACTGAAGAGACCCAAAAAGCGTTAGACCAAGCAGCGCAGAAGTTTTTTGGACTACGTAAAAAAGATGCGGACACCCTCGTTTGGGAAGGTGGAATAGAGTCGATTACCACCTTGTCAGATCATTCGCAAGTCGTTGGTCCGGACGCGCGTCATCCGGGTACATTAACGGAGCCTCGTGAATTCAATTTAATGTTTAAGACGACTATCGGAGCATTAGGTGGCGAAGACGATTTTTCATTTCTACGTCCGGAAACGGCCCAAGGAATATTTGTAAATTTCAAAAATGTTTTGGACTCGACTCGAGTTCGGGTTCCCTTCGGAATTGCCCAGGTCGGCAAGAGTTTTCGAAATGAAATAACGCCACGTAACTTTACATTTCGAAGTCGTGAATTTGAACAGATGGAAATTGAATTTTTCTGTCCTCCGACCGAATCAGAGAAATGGTATCAATACTGGCGAGACCGCCGATTCAATTGGTATACCAAACTTGGATTAACCAGTAACCGACTCCGATTACGGGAACATGAACAGGCGGAACTAGCCCATTATTCTTGTGGGACCGCAGATATTGAATATGCGTTTCCCTTCCTGCCCGAAGGTGAATTCGGAGAATTGGAAGGTATTGCCCATCGTGGCGATTTCGACCTGCGTTCCCATATGGAAGGTAAATTGATTCGCCAGGGCAACGAACTTGTTCTGGAAAAAGACGCTAATGGTCAACCGAAGTACCGGGGAAGTGGTAAAGATCTGACCTATTATGACGATCTGAAAAAAGAGCGTTTTATCCCCCATGTAATAGAGCCCAGTTCCGGAGCGGATCGTGCAACCTTGGCCTTCCTCTGCGACGCCTATACCATCGATAAAGCACCAACGTCAGAAAAAGGTGCGGAAGCGGAACGAATCTATTTGAAATTTCATCCGCGTTTGGCACCTATTAAAGCGGCCGTCTTTCCGCTAGTGAAAAAAGACGGTATGCCTGAAATGGCAACAGAAATATATTCGGAACTTAAAGAACATTTTACGGTTCAATACGATGAAAAAGGTGCTGTTGGACGTCGATATCGTCGACAAGACGAAATAGGTACTCCCTATTGTATTACGGTGGACGGTCAATCAATTCAGGATCAAACGGTAACAGTTCGTGATCGCGATACCTTGGAACAATGGCGCGTTCCCGTTAAAGAGTTGGCCACAGAACTCAAACAACGTCTTGGTTAAATTCTGTCTGGACATATTTATCGGGTGGATATCATTCCATCCGATACAAGTCAGCTTGGAGTCTCCAAAACATTATACTTGGCGAAACTGGATATGGTAGTCAACCGATAGAAAATGTTAAACAACATCGCAACTATTCAACATCAATTACAATCCATTAAACAGGGTTTCCGAATCGCTTGTATTCATGGCTAAAAGTTGGAATATTATTCTATTTGAATATTGATCTATTGGAATATCGTTGCTCCAATCGTAACGGGCAAAATGCCCGTAATGATAACCGGAATATCGTTATTACATTTTTAATGTTTTGGGATAGTTCGAATCGGTATGAACATTCAGTGTCGCTTTAATGGGATTGGTATTGACTTGTGGTACTTTACTCCTGGACGTTTCCGATAACGGTTGCGGATAAAGTTGGACTTTTGGAGCAATCGATTGGTTTCCATTTTGGAATGGTGATTTATTTTCGTTTGCTCGATAGGTCGGCAACATAATTCTATTATTGCTATTAAAAACAGGGGATACCGATTGATTGGCCGCCGAGGTCGGACTTGTCACCATATCGTCCGGACCTGGTAAACGCATATTTTGCGGAATCGGAACCGGAAGGGTTTGCTGTTCGACCGTTCGTTGTACCGGTTGCTGTTGTACTGGTTGCTGTTGTACTGGTTGCTGTTGTACCGGTTGCTGTTGTACCGGTTGCTGTTGTGGTTTCTGTTCCACAGGTCGAAGAGCCACTCGAACACTGGCGTCTCCTGCCTGGGCAACTCGATTGGCTGTCGCTCGACGTTCATAACAATAGGTCATTTCTTCGCTATTCAAATGGATATTATCCAGAGGCGATTCCAATACCGCCTGAACTTTATGGTTTCCTGGCATGGTTGCCTGTGCTGTAATACGCCAGGAGACCGATTGACCGGCACTAATCATACGCACCTTGTTCAACACAACTTGAGTTCCATTTTGAATAACTCCATTTCCACCTTCCACTTCAACGGCCTTGATTCCACCGTTCAAAAACAGTCCGGCGCTAACATTTTCAGCAGCCTTCGTTCCGGTATTGGTAATGGTTACTTCGTAAACCAACGGCGTTCCAATGGCTACAGGTCCATTGGGAGTCTTAATTCGCAGGTTCAAAGCGGCAATAGCTTCAACCTGTACAACCGACTCTGTAGCTGCGGTCAGACCTGTTTTATCGGCCAGACTGATATCCATTCGATTCATACCTGGTCGAGTCATCTGGCAGGTTACCTGATAGACAATCTGTTCTCCGATATTTATCATGGGAATTTCCCAACGAACCTGTCCTTTATCGGCCAATTCACGACCATTTCCGGTACAAGAGACAAAACGTACACCCTGGGCCAGTATGGAGGTCAAGTCAATATTTTTCAAGGGGGCTGTCCCTGTATTACTGACATGAATAACATAATCGACCGTATTATTCACAAACTGTAGTTCAGGAGCTTCCACCGTAACTTCCGGACGTCCTCGGAGTACGGTAACCGTTCTGTTCGCATGTACTGACAAACCATGATTCCCTACAGCTTCCGCCGTTATCTTGATTTCACCGTCAAGTAACGTTCGAACCGCCAAATCCATTGTCTTCTCTTCCCCGGCATGAAGTACATTCAAAAATTGTGTCGCCTGTTCGTTGTCTCCGGTACTAACCATGAGTCGGACATTTTGGGCATCTCCATTACCACTGTTATGTATCCGAAGTCGGTATTTATCTTCGCATCCCCATTCAATGGTATTTCGACCATCTATCTGGAGTTCCAAAACAGGCTCTTGAACCTCTATTCCCGCCTGCAATTCCATCTGCTCAAAATCGTAATGACAGATTAAATTGAAATTACTCCGCTGACGTGGTATCAAATTCATATAAAGCGTTTCTTCTTTTCCCGAGGGAAGAACATCTAATTGCCATTGATTCTTGATGGATCCTTTTCCATCCGAAGATGGAATGACATTGGAATAACCATAACTGGAACGTACTTCCGCAACTTCTACCGAGTTGGGAATATCCGTTGTTACAATTAATTTCTGTGCGTCTACTGTACTGATATTTCGAACACTAATCTGATAAAGCGATTCTTGACCAACTATAATCGTTTTCGGACCTCTGGTTTTTATATCTATAATAGGACTCTGTTGTTCGACTAACAATTGCTCGTCTTTTATTTTATTCTGTTTATTGGTACCTGTTTCTCCCGGTACCGATTGATTCCCCGTTTGATATTGAGTAAAACCTCCAATTGGATTAACTTTCTCTTGAGGATAACCTGCCTGACCATTAGCCACCTTGAAATTCGATATATTATTATCGTTAGTTGTATTATTCTGTTGATATCTTGTATTCGCTGGTGGCGTCATCGTCAAAACCGCTTCTTCCGAAGGATGTTGAATGACATTAGTGGAAGATGTATTTGCTTGAACCATCGCTCTATTATTATTTTGAAGGGAGGGAATACGAGTCGATTGCAATTCTGTAGCAGGTCCTTTTGCCTCGGATTCGCTCTTCTTCATGAAATAATCATGATTTTCCACAATTTGACGGGATATCGAAGGTACATTACTTTTTGCACTTGTATTTTCTTCCGGAACAGGAGTTACGGTCTGTTTCATAATCAATGGATTCATGGCCAATGTATTCTGTTCGATAGAGGGGATATTATCCCCTGCAATTTGAGTTGGAACCATCGTATTTCTCTTTTGATTATTTCTATTTTGTGCCTGAACGGAAACCTGTGTCTGTTGCTGTTTTACTTTTTTATCAATTAACCCATCCAATGTAAATTCAGAATCCAGAAGTAATTCCTGTGAACGGGATTCCTGTTTGTTTTCCATTGGAACTGGGACGGTGGCTACTGGACGCATTCGTCTTCTTTTATTGGAAGAATAGGTTGGTGTCTGTAATTCCGCAACCATATCTTCCATATTCGGTTCACTGTAATTATCAATAACACTGTTCTGACCGCCCATATCGGTTATATTAATTGAAAGAGGAGACTCTTGAACCGTTTCCGTTTCACTAAATTCACCCGATACTGCGCGAATGGTTCCAAATACATTGTTTCCTTCATGATAGGTAACAACCTTTTGATGATCGCCTTTATCGAGTACCTCCTCCCTACTTCGTTCCATAACAGGTGGGGGTGGTATCTGATTCCGATTCACTTGCCTCAAAGGCCTCTGTTGTGGATACGGTTGATTTTTAGGAGATTTGCCTATTATCTTCATCAGAGTACTGGCAATCCCAGACTCTTTTCCCAATAGAACATTCGGAAATAAAGTTCCCGATACCATAAAAAGGAAAAGAGAAAAAAAGATTGACGTCCGGACTATTCTCCGGAATACATTTATCTTCCTACTCAATGTACCATCCTCCCGATATAAATTGTTTTGTCAAAGACAATATCCTTTAATAATCTGTTACAAGAAAAGAGTTGTAGCTCTAATGACTCTTCCCCTTTATTTATATCGGATAAAACAAACAGGTTAAATTAGTAAAATTTAACGATTTTTCTGATTGTAGCAATATTTATGATTAAATAAATCTTGTAGTTCTGGCATGAGACCATAGGCATAGGCCAAAATTTTAAGAGGATGGATCGTTGGTTTATCTGCTCCCTGTTCCATTTGAATCCGACAGACACTGCACTCGGTTGTTCCATACTGTATTTTGGAATCGCGCAGGGCCATAAAAAGACGTCTTCCCAGACGAACACCCTGATGTAAATTATTTTTTTGCATACCAGTTGCTCCTGCCATGCCGCAACAACCGCGTTCGAGCCGCTTGACATTTAATCCAGGAATCAGATAGAGTAATTCTTCTGCCGGAGTTGCGGCCATAACGGAATTGCCGGACAAGGCTAATGTTCGACAAGGTGCATGGTATCCCATTGTCGCTGAAAGGGGGGAAAAATCCAACTGGAGGTTTCCTTCTTGATGAAGATGATATAGATAGCTACAGATATCTTCTGTATGTTCCGCAAACATTTTTGTTTCTTCATCATCCCTAATATAGCCATATTCACTTCGTATACAGACGGCGGATAATGGTTCTATTGTTAAGACATCATATCCTTGACGAATATAGTCATTGAAAATTGTCGTATTTTTCTGTATAAATCGTTCAACGAGGTCGATATCTCCTAATGAAAAGGCGATATGTCCGGAAGAACGTTGGCGAAAAGGAACAAGAACATCGACTTCATTATGTTCCAAAACACGGACGGCAGCTTCGGCTAGCAGAACATCGAAATAATTGGCAAACGTATCGAGGAATAAAACGACTTTACGATTCTGACGCCGTGATGTTCCCTTGATCGGCTTTTTTTTGCCCGCAATAGAGAGAAAACTTCGGTTGGCTAAACGAGGTATTTTTCGACTGGGGGAAATTCCAATCATTTTCGAGAGGAGCCATCGAATAGATTTATAGGATAAAAGGTAATTGAGTGGACCTTTCATACAGGAAATGAATTCGAGAAAGGCATCGATATTGGCGAAAAAACGTTCACTAACCGATAGACCATGGGCGGCTACCCAGGCACTTTTCAGACTAAATACCAGTTTGGGGATATCGACCAGGGCGGGACATTCTTGTGTACAGCAATGGCAAAAATTGCATTGTTCCGCAATATTCAAAACATCGTCACGAGTCAGAGCTTCCAGCGGTATGGATCTTTGTAAAATACCACGAAGGACATTGGCTTTTGCACGGGAGGAAGCCGATTCATCAGGATTTATACGAAAGGCGGGACACATTCGTGTTTCGGCAGTTCGAATTCGGCACAAGCCACAGCCATTACATTGCAGGGTCTCTTCCTCAATGAAGTCGGGTTCCCATCTTATTTGAAATTCAAGTTGATTACGGTTACGAAGAAGGGAAGATCGATCTTCAATTGTTTCGCTTTTGAGACGTGACTGTGCCAAAGGACGGAGCATTTTCGTCCATCCAGGAACAATCGGAAGATCTGATTCCTCTTTATTTTCGGAACAGGAGACAATACAGCCCGGATTAAAAAGATTATCTGGATCAAACAGATTTTTAATCTCCGCGAAATAGGGATATAAACGGGGATAGCGCATCGGAATGGTATAGGAGCGAAGTAAACCGGTTCCGGATGCACTTGCTACAGTTCCTCCAAGCGAAATCACGACAGGAAGGAGAGTTCCTGTTATTTTAAGGATTAATTCGGGCACGTTCAGTTCGGAAGGTTCCAAGATGGGTTGGATGCGAACCTGACCATGACCAATATGACCTGAGAGTGAATAGGTAACTCCATATTGCCTTAATATCTTTTGAATCGTATGAAAAAATTCCGGTATTGCCTTGACAGGAACCTGAAGATCTTCGAAAATCGGAATGACTTGATAGGGAGGTCGAATACGATAGAGAGCCCCTTGTGCTTTACGGAGCAGGTCACGAAACAGCTCTTTTTCCACCGGATGAAATGCGGACCAGGAACCGAAACTCAAGCGCGCGTCTGTTCGAAGTCTTTGAACTAGTGCGGTCATTTGATCTGTTAGTTCCGAGGGTGTCTCGGCCCCCAATTCCACGACGAGAACGACCTCTGTTTCCGCTGGAAGAATTGGAACGAAACGTTTATCCCAATCGCGGACCATATTAATAATACGGCGATCCAGAAGATCACACAATATGGGATCGCTATTTAATATAAAATCGAGACTTCGTGTAGCTTTATCCAGGGTATCAAAAAGAAAAATAATAGAACCGGTACAAATGGAATACGGAATCGTTTTTACCAAGGCCTTGGTAATAATCCCGAGCGATCCTTCGGAACCGACGAAGAGTCGGGAGGGGTCGAAAATATTATTTTGAAAAACACCTTCCAGGCGATAGCCGGCACAGTCGGGAGAAACTGCGTTCTGCTCCGTATTAATAGCCAATGCTCCGCGTCGAAGAATATCGATGACCTTCCGCCAATAGGTACCTTCTTTATTATAGGACGAACTATTCAGGCTTCGACCGAAAACTGGTTGTCCGTCCGGAGAAAAAATTACCGATTCCGGACGCAGATTATAGATATTCCCATCTGGAGCTACGATTTCAAGTTCCTTGACATAATCGTGTGGAAATTTATGTTTGAGCCAGCGTGGCCCCACACAATCGGAAGCGAGAATACTGCCAAGAGTACATGTGGGAAAATGTCCGGTTGACGGGGCAAAATAACGATTTTTGGTCGTTCGAAGAATGGAATTCAATCGTTCGCGAATAACGCCCGGCTCTACAAGGACCGTTTCTTCATCCGCTTGAAGAACTCGACGCAGGTGTCGCGTAAAATCAAGGATTAAGCCCGAGCCCAAACAACCGCCAACGGTTCCGGTTCCCGATCCGCGTGGATGTATCGATAACTTTTTTTCATGCGCGTAACGAACTACGGCGGCAACGTCCTTTGAGGTTCGTGGATATATCACTCCTAACGGCCGACACTGTAACAGACTGGCATCGGTTGAATAAAGTTGCAAGGTTACATCGTCACAATAGACTTCTCCTTCTACGACTCCGCGAAGATCATCTTGAAGACGTGACTGAATTGCTGTTAAATTCGGCATAACTTCCTGTTAATGTTCGTGAATAAGGTGTAAAAATTCGGCTCGGGTTCGGGCATCACTGCGGAACGTTCCTTTCATGGCCGATGTAACACAGGTTGCTCCCTGCTTTTTAACTCCACGAACAGTCATACAGGAATGTATTGCTTCGACTACGACTCCGGCTCCTTTTACATTCAGTTCATGAACAAGTAAATTCGCAATTTCTTCTGTCAAACGTTCCTGTAACTGTGGTCGTTTGGAGATCGTTTCGACGACTCGGGCCAATTTACTTAACCCTATTACTTTCCCGTTCGGAAGATAACCTATATGGACTTTACCCATAAAAGGAAGTAAATGATGTTCACACATACTATTAAAACCTATATCTTTTACCAGGACTATTTCGTCGTAGGGCTCGGTAAAGAATTTTTTTAGGTGAATACTGGGATCGATGTGAAGTCCACTGAACAACTCGGCGTACATTCGTGCCACTCGTGCGGGCGTTTCGAGAAGACCTTCACGATCAGGATCTTCTCCTATTGCTATCAAGATTTCACGTACTGCTTTTTCGATACGCGGAAGGTCTATCCTGGAATTCTCTACTTTATCTTCAGACATAAAAATTATCCTGTATTTTATATCGATAAATCTTAATTTTACAAAATGCCAAAACTATCAAAAACCGGCAAAAGAACATTATAGGATCCTATTATATTATACATTTAAAAAAAGGAAACGGTGTCTTTTCCCATATTCTGAAAAAAGACCCTCTCTTCCTTGTTGTCATTTTTACATTCATCGATAAAATAAAATATTAGGGTGGTTTTACCGGGAACGCGGTCGTCTCGTCTGCATCCCTACAAAACAGGCTTCCCGCCTGTTGGCGACTCAATACTACATCCATTTATGAACTTTAAAGGCATCTGGAAAATCGTAATGGGAATTTTAGGAACCGTCCTTTCGTTATATTGTTGTGATTAATATTAACCGGTCATTAGGCGGAAAGAGGTGTGTAAAAATGGATTATCGAACATATTTTAGGGATTATCCTGATAAAGATGGCAAATTTGGTCCCTATGGCGGACGATATATTCCAAAGGAATTAGAGCCCGCTTTTGAAGAAATTGAGCATGCGTACCAGACGATATGTCATAGTGCTCAATTTATTAGTGAATTACGGCGTATTCGACGTGAATTTCAAGGGCGTCCTACTCCGGTCTATCATTGTGAACGATTATCACGTTCGCTAGGGGAGTGTCAGATTTATTTAAAACGGGAAGACTTGAATCACACCGGAGCGCATAAATTGAATCATTGTATGGGCGAAGGTCTTTTAGCAAAATATATGGGGAAAAAACGTCTAATTGCGGAAACTGGTGCGGGTCAGCATGGGGTTGCCCTGGCTACGGCCGCCGCCTATTTCGGTATGGAATGTGAAATTCACATGGGGGAAGTGGATATCGCTAAACAGGCACCAAATGTTGCACGTATGAAGATTTTGGGGGCAAAGGTCATTCCGGTTACTTTTGGTTTAAAGACCTTAAAAGAAGCCGTCGATTCCGCGTTTGATTCCTATCTGAAAAACTACAAGGATTCCATTTACTGTATTGGTTCCGCATTGGGACCGCATCCATTTCCCATGATGGTTCGTGATTTCCAGATGTGTGTCGGTCAGGAGGCACGGGAACAGTTTCTTGATATGACCGGTATTTTACCTGATGTTGTAACCGCTTGTGTCGGAGGGGGGAGTAACTCGGCGGGAATGTTTGCCGGATTCTTAAACGATCCGGTCGAATTAGTTGGAACCGAACCATTGGGGCGTGGTAAAAAAATGGGCGACCATGCGGCTTCTTTAACCTATGGATCCAGGGGGATTCTTCATGGATTTGAGAGTATTCTTCTTCAGGACGAGAATGGGAATCCACTTCCGGTCTATTCTATTGCTAGTGGTTTGGACTATCCTTCGGTCGGTCCGGAACACGCTTTCTGGAAGGAGTCCGGACGCGTCACCTATACAACGATTACGGACGAGGAAGCGGTAGATGCTTTCTTCCGTCTATCGCGTATGGAAGGAATTATCCCCGCACTGGAAAGTGCCCATGCGATTGCCTATGCCATTAAATGGGCTAAAACCAACCGGAACGGGGCCATTCTGGCCTGTTGTAGTGGTCGTGGCGATAAAGACGTTGATTACATTATTGAACATTATGGAACAGGATGCGATTCAGAACATGAATGGGACTAATAATATACTAAAAACTATAGGATTTATTCCACTTTTATTATTGCTATTATCCATTGATATTAACAATAATCAACAGACAGTGATTTGTGCTGAAGAACTCAAACTGGAGCAATTGGATGCGGAGACGGTCCGTCTTAACGAGGGAGGAAAACCTGTTTGGGACTATGTTTTCAAGCAGAAGGATCATCCGATCAATGATCCCACAGACAAAAGAAAAACCTCTGGTTGTTATTTTCATCCGCTTTATGGGTTCGGTGGTTCCAGTCTGACCTTGAACGCGAGTTACTGGGACAATCATTCGCACCACCATGGTTTATGGACCTCCTTTTTTACGGTAAAACTCTATCGACCCGATGGGAAAATCGAGCAATACGATACTTGGACGGACAATACGGCTCTCAAAAGGAATTTTATACGCTGGACGAATAAAGAGGAAGCTGTAACCGGCAATATTTTGGGGGTGGAGAACGGCTGGTTTCTGGACAATGGGGAATGTATTATGAAAGAGGAGATGGAGGTTCGAACGAGCAAAACATGTCATGGAGAAAAGACAGGCCGTTATCGTACTATGGATATAACCTTAACGTTTCGGCCACAGATTGGGCGAATTGAATTGGCGGGAGACCGTCAGTTACGCAAGGGGTTTTCATCATTGGCAATTCGTTTTCTGCCTCCACGCGAGAAGCCGTTGATCCTTTCGGATAAAGGAGAAGTTAAAAATGACGACATGATGGCCAAGCTTTCCTGGGTGGCCTATCAGACGAATTTTATTCCCAATGATAAAGGTGTTATTCCAGTTCAGAAGGAGTGGAGGAAGCCGGCAGAAACTGCGGGGGTTGCGATTTTTCCGAGCCCAAAAAATGGAAGTGGTACCGATTTCGGCTGGGCTATTCGGCATTACGGTGTGATTGCATCCGGCTGGCCCGGACTGGGAGGGGTTATTCTTGATTCCGGAGAAATGCCAAAAGTTTTAAAATATCGACTTTTCATCTACGAAAAACCTTTAACGGTTGATGAACTTAAAATGTTTTATGACTTGTATCTTCAAGAATAATTTAGAGAAAATAGAACCCACTCCTTGAAGAAGTCTACTTCAATGTTATAATATATTTTATTATTGGTTGGGAAGACAACCAATAGACGCGTCTGTGGCTCAATTGGATAGCGCATCGGTCTTCGGAACCGAGGGTTGGGGGTTCGAATCCCTTCAGACGTACTAGACAGGGCTCCAAGTTTTTACTTGGTGCCCTTTTTTTATAGGGTTTCGTCGTCTTTTAGCGGTTTTACGAAAACCGTTAATTTGGCTTAATTTAGCTCCATTTGTCGTGCGTTTTTGAGAGCGATTTTTATTTTCTTGATTTCAATCGTCAGGCGTTCATATCGGTTCCTTTTGCGTAACTTCCGGATGGACGATCACCATTGCGCAGGCTCCATCCGTTTCAACAGAAAGTCCCAGCTAGTGGGTAATCAAAAACGCCGGAAAATAAAGAAGAACGATCCCCCGTTACTAGAAGAACTTCACGATGAAATTTTTCGTGTAAAAAAGGAGACTTTTGAAAAAGTGATATTAGCCAGACGAAAACCAACCGGAAAAAAACAACGTTAATCTGTGCTTTAAAGTGTCAGAAAAATGTAAAGAAAAATTTGAACGCAAGACAACTGCATCCGGCCTTTCAAATGTTGATTTCCTCCAAAAACTCTTGGGAATGTTTTAAAATCAACCATCTGGTTTGCCGGTATAGAGTTTCAAGACCGGAATCCGGTTTGGTTCCTTCTCCTTCACTGGCTTCCTCCCCTTCTCCATCGGCATCGAGTTCAACGGAGATTTCTTTTTTGGTGTCTTCTGAATGGAGTCTAATAAATATTTACAGAAAGAACTTGATATTCTTGATAGATATAATATAATATTGATATTGTATGGTATTGATATAAAGAACATCCAATAAAATGAATAAGAGAGGGTGTCATGATTAATTTAAAAACGATATCACGTTCGCTCCGACTTGGGGCCGATTCGATGAGAATGGCGTCCCAAACAATATGTTTGTTTCCGAAGATAGATTCCTCAATAGAATTTGGTATTAACTCTAATGATTCATTGATTCAGGAAGCTTGGCAAATGACAGGGCAAGCTATTGCGGAAGCGATAGATGATCATTCAATAACAACTGAGGAATCAATTGAAGAGAATGACGATAAACAATGAATCGAAAGAAAAATCTAAGAACGCAAAACAAATCCGTTTTGGAAACACAAGAGATTAGGAAGGGAAGAGAATCCCACCTATTACAGGAATCACCGTCTAATACTGAACAACAAGAGTTTCAAAATACTATTAAAGCGGAAATAAGGAATCAAACGTATTTTGGACCAATTCCACCTCCAAAATTTTTGGAGGAATATGCCAAGATTGATCCAAATTTTCCTGAACGTATTATGACGATGGCAGAAAAATCACTGGATATCAAGAATAATATCATTAACTATAATTATTCTTTGACTTCTCGGGGTCAAAGATATGCGGTTTATCTTGTATCTGCAGCATTTTTAACAAGTATTATTTTGGCTTTTATGGGTATGGAAAAAGCAACAATTACGGCTCTTGCCGTCGCTGGTGGTTTATCCTGGTTGATATGGCGCCCCGAAAAAAAAACCTAAGAGAATATTGGTGTATTTTATTTATACTTTTTGACTTGCAATTAAGCAGGAGTACCTAAATCCCTTTATCGTGAATAAATTTTAAATAGAGTCAATCCTCCCGTTAGTGAAATTCCTGAATGGTGAAACTCCACAAATTACACCTCCGGTTCGCCGGTAAAGATCCTCAATCTCGGGTATTCAGATTCCTTCCTCTCCTTTTCTCCATCGGCGTTGAGCTTAACGAGGTTTGCTTTTTTTGGAGATTCGGCTTTTAGCAGTGCCAAGCCAAGGGGCGGACGAAAACCAACCGGAAGGAAGAACAACGTTAATCTGTGCTTTAAAGTGTCAGAAAAATGTAAAGAAGAATTTGACCGCCAGACAACTGCATCCGGCCTTTCAAATGTTGATTTCCTCCAAAAACTCTTGGGAATGTTTTAAAATCAACCATCTGGTTTGTTATCGTAAAATATTGTATTTTACGGCAGACTATCTGTGTTTATCCGTGATATCCGTGACAGTAATCCGCAAAATTCCGACTCCCCGCCGTTTAAAAATCTCGCGAAAACAGACGAGAAACGGTTTTCAATCATGGAAATAATGATTGGAACCTTGCTTCAGTTTTTTGGCAAGTATCTTGACGGACTTTAAGAGATACGAAAGATTATCGGAAAAGTCTCGACAGAAAATTGTCTGCCAATAGAGTCCGTATTGTATGGATCGCAATTCCGGGTAAAATACAGGTTGGAAGGAGAGCGTTTTATGACAAGATCACTGTATTTTTGGCATGAAATAATTTGAATGCTGCCGATTGGTTGCGGTGGTCTTTCGGACAGTCAAGGTCTTAAAGCCAACGGAGCAGACAACGAACATATACAACCTGTTAAAAACTGGAGAAAAAATGGGATTGACAACATCGATCTTTTTACTGTTTATTGGCGGTGCGATCATGATTGCCGGAGGCGAGTTACTGGTAAGAGGAGCTTCCCGACTGGCTTGTCTTTTCGGTATTCCTTCGCTCGTCGTCGGATTGACGATAGTTGCCGCATGTACAAGCGCTCCGGAACTAACCGTTTCTTTGGCTGCCATTTTTCGGGAAAATGTAGGAACGGACGTTGCCGTTGGAAACGTTGTCGGGAGTAATATTTTCAATTTATTGTTTATTCTCGGTCTTTCTGCAATCATCTGTCCGATTCAAACTTCATCGCAATTGATTAAACGTGAAATTCCGTTACTGATAGTAATATCCCTTTTATTCTGGGGTATAAGCTGGATCACCGTCGAAACAACCACTGCGGAAATTCTGTACCATTTTCCGTGCTGGGGGGGCGTTCTGTTTTTAATTATGTTTTTGGTCTACAATATTTGGCTTGTACAGAGCGTGCGATCAACCAAGGCAGATCCATTAAAAGACCAGCTTTCACAAAAGCCAACATCCCCGCGGCAACATTCTGCCATTTGCGAGTTCCTGATCAGTATAGTACTTTTCGCGATAGGTCTTGCATTTTTGATTTACGGTTCCAATCAATTTATTGACGGTGCGATAGGAATTGCGAAAATCGCCGGGGTCAGTGAACTCATTATCGGACTGACGATTATTGCGGCTGGAACGTCTTTACCTGAACTTGTGGTCAGTTGTATCGCGGCACTTCGCGGGAAAAACGATATCGCTATCGGTAATGTCGTTGGAAGTAATATTTTCAATCTGCTCTGTATTATTGGGGTTGTGTCAACAATAGGCGGTGGATTGGGGGTTTCGACAGAAATGATTGTTCGCGATATTCCTGTTATGGTTGCGACAGCGATATTTGGTGGAATCATTTGTATTACGGGTCATCGGGTTACCAAAGGTGAAGGCGTCCTGCTGTTCCTTTCTTATGTTGGATACGTAGTGTATCTGATTATTCATTCGACTTGACAAAAGAATCCAATGGAGAATCTGTAACCGTTCACGGATATAAAGTGAAACTAATAACACGATTTTCATGGATAGTTTTTTGGCAAACAAAAATTTTTATGATAAAATTATTTATTATCATAGATAAAAATGTTTAGTTTGTTATTGTAAAATATTGTATTTTACGACAGACTATCTGTGTTTATCCGTGATATCCGTGGTTCCAAAATCGTTCGTGAATGGTTACGAGAATCTTTTCACAAATCGAACCGATTTTAGAAGCTGTATAATAGGGAATCTTGTGGATATCATATGTAATCGACAAGCAAAAATGAATCTTCGGCAAGAAGAAACTGTTCACAATAATGTATACAACATACACAGTAACAAGAAACAGTTGACTTTTGTACCTGGAAGAACTGTAATAACAATATAGGGATAACGTTATGCTGTATTTTATGTTTGGAATTGTTAGGTTGATTGTCGATAACCACTTTATAGACTCAAGGCCGTTATAAAGCTCTTTTTTCAAAACAGGCGAGATGCCTGTTTTGAATGATGTGGACGAGATGTCCGTGTTCCCGGAAAATACCGTTTTATAACGAGCCACAGTAGAATTATGATAACCGTTCACAGATATAAAGTGAAACCACAGATATAAAGTGATTTTCACGGATAGTTTTTTGGCAAACAAACTTTTTTATGATAACAGATAAAAATGTTTAGTTTGTTATTGTAAAATATTGTATTTTACGGCAGACTATCTGTGTTTATCCGTGATATCCGTGGTTCCAAAATCGTTCGTGAATGGTTACAAATTATTTATTATCATAGATAAAAATGTTTAGTTTGTTATTGTAAAATATTGTA
>CAYUAP010000019.1:0-44544 GCA_964442735.1 uncultured Planctomycetaceae bacterium
CGTCGCGTTTTACAAAGTCGAAAACTCTTCGACGTGTTTTCGGAATCGCCCTTAACCCTTATTCGTATCACAAAAGTAAATAAATGAATCCCTTGAACACTAATATCCAGTCTGTTTTATTTCATTATTTCATTATTGTAATATGATATCAATATAACAAAAAAAAATATTTTGTCAATAAGATTGTTTCTGAAACAAGTCGTTTGTCCCCAAAAGCGGGAACTCGTATCTTTATAGAATAGTACGACCTGTTATGTGATATATCATTTTTTGTAACCGTTCACGGATATAAAGTGAAACCACAGATAACACTGATTTTCACGGATAGTTTATGGCAAACAAACTTTTTTATGATAAAATTATTTATTATAATAGATAAAGTGTTTAGATTGTTATTGTAAAACATTGTAATTTACGGCAGACCATCATGTTTATCCGTGATAACTGTGGTTCCTGTACCGAAGAAGGGGGAAGTCATTCCGGTTTCGCCTTCATTCGCAGCTTGACATTAGAAGTTTGGTGTAAAGGGAAGGGGAGAGTACGAAAAACCAGTTTCCTCCTGGTTAAGCAAGACGAATACAGAATTCGACAAGAAAAAATCACCAATTGGCATTGAATTCAGTTTTCCGGAACAAAATCTATTGAATGAGCCACGATTTCAGGTATAATATCCAATAGTTCGGATTCGGTAACGGTTCGAATCGTGTAAAAGAAGTAAACGAAACGGAATCTCAATGATGAAAAGAGAAATACTTGAATGATATTAAATGAAAGTAAAAAGAGTGAATTCAACCGTCCTGAGTTCAAAAAAGACTTTTTCAGTGAAAAGCAGAAAGATTTTCGAAACTGTTTGTCCCTTTGCCAATTCCGATGGGGGTAGAATTGTATTCAATATCGAAAACAAAACATGGAATGAGATTAAAGAACAGAAAATCTCTTGTGATGGTAGTGTGGTAGTATTGTGAATGAATCAATCCCTACAAGGAATAAATATAAATGTATAACGCAAAAATATATACAGTTTTCGCGATGTTTTTGATTGTCTGTATACAAAGGCTAACAAATACTCTTTATGCTTTTGAACCGAATATGGAAAACATGTTGATTCCTATAGATTATTCTTGCCTTTTAGATTGTTCTTGCCTTTTAGGCTCTTCTTGCTTTTTAGGTTCCTCTTGCTTTTGGTTATTAGTTGCCCTTGGATTATTCATTCTGAGCAATTGTATTTTGATCTTCCTGCTTTATCGGTCGAAGTACCAAAACCATAAATTGGAAAGAGACCTGGAAATACTGCATCAGATTTTGGATAGAATTCCAGTTCCAGTTTCTGTCAAAGATGCGGATAACGATTTTCGGACCATTTTGGCCAATCGAGCCCTGGAAGATTTCTATGGTGTTTCAAAGGGAGGGCTAAAAGGGCGAAATGACGTCGATTTATTACCGACTTCCGAACCGAACGAACTTCGCGCCATGGACGAAAAGATTCTCCGGGAAATGCAATCGACCGATTATTCCGGAAACGTTACGGATTCTAACGGCAGAATACATTATTTTCACTCTACGAAAGTACCTTTTCTTTCTATGGATGGTCATAGATTGATTCTGGGCGTTTCCGTCGATCTTACCCGTGAAGGTGAATATGAACGACCATTGAAGAATTCACAGAATGAATTATATGAATTACAGTCGCTGTATCAGGTTCTTATCGATACGTTACCGATCTATATTTATGTGGAAGATGCCGATAATGAATTTCGACATGTCTTGTGTAACGATATTTGCTCGAAACTTTGGGGGATCGCCGCTTCCGAAGTGATAGGCAAAAATGACGATGAACTTTTTGGTGATCAAAACGAAATAACAACATTTCATGCCACCGATAATAACGTGATGCAGAGTGACCGTCTGCACGTAGATGAACTTCCGTTTACCGATTATAAAGGCAATGTTCATATTGGGCGTTTTTATCGGAAAAGGCTTGATCTTCCGGGCAATCGACACTGGATGGTGGGCGCTGTTGTCGATATTACCGAAGATAAAGAACACGAAACACATTTGAGTTACTTGCTGAAAGCGATCGAAACCGCTTCCAGAATGACTAATAGTGCGGCCTTTTATATTGATCTTTCAACAAGGGAAATTATGGGAACAAATCTTTTACCATCGCTTTGGCCAATTAAAGATGGCAAGGCTATTTCCTATAACGAATTTATTTTACCGGAAGATCGGCCACTTTTTCAGAAAGCCCAGGAGGATATCCAGACAGGAAAAACAAAACTTTTCAATATAGAATTCCGCAGTAACTATTTTGACACAATGCGATTTTATCGGATTCGGGCGGAACAGGAGGAATTGGGTTTTCTAATTGGTATTATCCAGGACGTTACCGAGTCCTATAAAATGTCTACGATAATTCAGCATGGGGTACGTCAGGATTCATTTCTTAACAAGATCTTGTCATTGATTCCCTGTCAGGTATTCATTAAGGATATGCAGGACGAATTTCGTTATAAAATTGCCAACAAAAATTTTATCGATTATTACCATCTGGATTCCGGAAAAGTTTTGGAACATACGGATCCCGAGATTTTTGATCCGGAGGTTGCCGCGCAACTTCGTACCCACGATACGGAAGTCTGTTCCAAGCCCGGTAAATTATTTTATTTCGACGAGGATATCTCCTATCGACGCGAAGGAAAGGAGGTTTTTAAGTCTTTAAAGCTCTGTTTTAAAGCGGAAGACGGTCATATGTATCTGCTGGGAATCTGTGTTGACGTTACAGAAATGGCCCGATGCACGGAACAATTGAAAAAAACGCACGAACTTTGGGAACTTGTTCTCAATACACTTCCCGTTTGTATTTTTGCCAAGAGTGTGGAAGACAATTATAACTATACGATTGCCAACAATGCGTTTGCCAATTACGTCGGTATAAATCGGGAAGATATTATTGGAAAAAATGACGAGGAACTGTTTAAAAACACGGCGGATGTAAAAGCATTTCGTGACCATGATGAAATTGTCATAAAGAGTGGAAATGGTCTTACCTTTACGGAACATCCACTTGATGGACGTGGTATAGTTCGGCATTTTCAAACGACCAAACAGCCTGCCGTTGCCACCAATGGCAGTCGTATGCTCTTGGGAATCTCGCAGGATATTACCGATCTCTATAATATAATCACTATAGACCAGATCAATAATGAAATACTCGCCCGAACTGTTTCGGAACCGGATTTACACAAAGTGATCGAACACATTGCCCAAAATCTACTGAACAATCTGAAATGCGCTCATGTGGTTTTCTTTAGTTATGTTGCCGAAGAAAATCAGATGAAAATACTTTATGAGAGGTGTGGCGAAGACGGGATTATTTTTAAAGAATCGGGATTGGAAAATTATGAACCGCTTTGGAAAACAAACATTGATAGTATTCTGAAAGACGAACTGATTATCTACGATGATTTTCAGTCCATTCCGGAAAGGCGTTCCTTCTTGGAGCAGTTTCCTGACTATCCTACCCGTTCCCTGGCTATGGCGCCGGTATTTGTTGAGAATCAGCTTTTTGGTTTGCTGGTAATTTCATTTACGACGGCGCATATTTTTGGAGAAATGGATAAAGGACTACTCCGTGCCATGGGGAATGTAATTACTTTGGCCGCAATTCGCGAGCGTCAGGAACAAAAGTTGCGTTTGGTAGAACGGGAACATCAGATAATTCTGGATAATATTGCCATACCACTGTGGCTTTACGATAAAAATGGTGCGATCATTCAATCCAATCGGGCAGCAGATGAACTTTTCGGTAAAATTTCTGTAGAGCAACGACAACCGTTCTATTGTCGTGACATTCTGTGCTGTGGTTTGGATGAATCACAGTGTACTGTTCATCGTACCCTTACAAGAGGTGAAAATTGTTGTATTCAGCTTGATTATCATGGAAGAGTTTATCAAGTGGAAACTTGCCCTATTCGTGGACTGAACGAGACCGTTACCGGAGCGGTGGTCAGTTTTTATGATGTTACGACTCTTAATATGACCATTGCGCACCGTGATATTGTAAACAACTGTCTTGCAAACCTGATTCGTGCAAACGACATGCATAAAGCGATTAAGAAGTCCTTGAGTGAAATCTGCAAACGGTTTAGGGCAGACAAATGTTTTATCCTTCGGTTTGATACGGAGCAAAAAACATTTTCCTGTTTTACGGAATATTCCGAGAAAAAACATCAATCGTTTATCCATACATTTGTAAAATACCCTTATAAATGTCATCCCGATTGGGAGGAACGGTTTTCTGAAAAAGATCTTCATTCTTTTCCGGATCTGAATACAACCTATATTCAGGACGGAATGGAACATTACGAGTCTATTATAAAAGAAAACGGTATTCATTCGTTTTATGCACAACGAATAACGCAGGACAATAAATTTTGGGGAATGCTTGGCGTTATTTACGAAAAGGAGCGTCATGTTCTGGACGAAACAGAAGTTGATTTTATGGTCTCCATTACACAATGTCTTGAACTTATGTTGATACATCGAACATATAAGACAAAAATCTATACGGCGATAAAGCGGGCCAAAGCGGCAACCCAGGCGAAGGGACTCTTTCTTGCTTCGATGAGTCACGAGATTCGAACACCATTAAACGCCGTGATCGGGTTTTCAAGTCTCCTGAAGGACAATACGCTTTCGGAAGAGATTCGTAATGAATATCTTGATGGCATCTATAATTCCGGGAACGCGCTCCTGGCGCTTATTAATGATGTACTCGACCTTTCCAAGTTGGAGTCGAATCGGATGATATTTACACCAGTCGAGGTTGTTTTCCAGCATATATTAGATGAAACAATCAGTATTTTTCGAAAAACATGTTTGGAAAAAGGCCTTCGAATCCAAACGGAAATTGCGGAAGATTTCCCACTTGTTTTCGTAGATGTTCTCCGCATTCGTCAGCTTCTTTTCAACCTGATCGGTAACGCGGTGAAATTTACGATAGAGGGATCGATTACGGTTCGTGTTTCGTTTCATCCGGATAATGACAATACGGGAACATTGGTATTGAATGTTATCGATACCGGAATTGGTATATCGCAGGAAGATCAGAAGCATCTGTTTGAAATGTTCGTTCAGGCCAAAATACCTCGTGGAACTCGTGTTACAAACAACGGGACCGGATTGGGATTGGCTATTTGTCACCGAATGGTGGAAAAAATGAACGGGAGTCTGGATTTAACCAGTGAACTGGGAAAAGGTTCCGATTTTCAGGTAACTTTATGGAATATTACCTTTCGTAAAAGCGAGAGTATCGAACACGATAAAGTCAAACAAGACGATGGAACGTTTTCTCCGCGACATGATTTATCGGTATTGTTAGTGGACGATATTGAACTGAATATAAAAGTCGGAAAAGCCATTTTGTCAAAATTTGGTATACACGTGGAGACCGCATCAAACGCGGACGAAGCCTGGAGTCAGTTGGAAAAGCGGAATTTCAATCTTTTCATCACCGATTTGTGGATGCCCGGGATGAACGGTCACGAATTGGCTGTCAAGATACGCCATAGCGGACGATGGCCCGATATGATAATCGTGGCTCTGACAGCAGATATTGACAGTGGTGACAATTTTGATATGTCCGTCTTTGACGCCACTCTGACCAAACCAATGTCCCTTGAGAAGTTAACCAATATCCTTCAAACGATTAAGGTTAAGGAATAAACAAGGTTAAGGAATAAACAAGGTTAAGGAATAAACAAGGTTAAGGAATAAACAAGGTTAAGGAATAAAAATGGAGAGTTTGCGATCTGTCAGGTGTATTACATCTGTTTTTATATCTTTTTTTATAAAAGGTATAGCGTTCATCTGTTATGATATTCTGATTAACTGTTATGATATTCTGATTAAATATAACGAATTATTTATTAGAAAAATACGATTTATTGTTTTGTTATCGACGAAGGTGTTGGTAAAAGGTACTGTAGTCAAAGACGTGAATATACTTCAAAACTTAATGTTACAAGGGTTAAAGCGGTGTATCCATGACAAGTAGATATGGTCGATATATAATATGGTCTTTTTTAAGCGTTATCATCCTTCTGTTGACAGAGAGAGTTGAAGCCACGGAACCGTATCGAACGGTACGAGTGGGATATGGGGCACTTCCCGGATATCATGAACAAACCAGGGAGGGAGAGCGGTCCGGCTATGGATACGACTATTTACAACATATAGTAATGCGAGCCAACTGGCATTGTGAATATATCGGTTACGACAAGAGTTGGGCGGACCTTCTGGTAATGTTGGAACGCGGCGAGATCGATCTCCTCTCCTGTGTCAATAAAACGCCGGAGCGAGAGAAGAAATTCGATTTTTCGGAAAAACCGGTTGGACTCTCCTATGTCAATGTTACAATAAAAGCAGAAGATACACGTTTTTCTCCATCAGATTATTCGACCTGGAATGGTATGCGAGTTGGAATGGTTTCTGAAAATCAGATCAACGACGAGTTCGAAAGTTGGGCCAAAGAGAAGAAATTTAATTATACATTGGTACCTTTTAGTACTGATATTATGTGTCAGGAAGCGCTTCAAGCCGGAAAGATTGACGCAATGGTTTCCATCAATTTTCGTCGAATGAATAACGAATTGTTGTTGGAACGGTTTGCTCCCGAACCGGTATATTTTGCCGTCCGCAAAGGTAATAGCGAATTATTATCGGAACTTAATCGTATCCAAAACTCCCTGGATCACGAGAATCCGATATTGACTTCGGAATTGGTTCAACGTTATTACAGTAAACATTTCATAACATTTCTCGGGAAAAACGAACGGGAATTCATCAAGAGCGCCAAGCGGGAAGGCAAAGTTTTTCGTGCCATATTGGCTCCGGAGCGTTACCCTCTTGTTTTTTATCAAGGTGGAAGACTGCAAGGTATGCAGTACGAGTTGATTCATAAAATTATAACCAACAATGGACTGGATATCCAGATTATTCCCTGCCGATCTTACAGCGAATATGAGCAATTGCTTCAAACAGGCAATTACGATATTATTCTGGATGCGAAGTACTCCTACTCGAAGGCGGAGAAGGCGGGAGTCCTTTTGAGCAATATCTATTTTTCAACTCCAGTTTCCATTTTGCGAAGAAATCATGAGTTGACCCCACTGAAAAAAATCGGTTTGCTGGATAATTCATTACTTGCGGTGGAATTATACCAAAAAAATATGGTTTCATCGTCGTCTTTCATTTATTTTCAGTCGATTGACGATCTTGTCGATGCGGTAAAGCAAAAGAAAGTGGACGCGGCCTATCTGAATACGCGGTCCTGTAATGAAATCATGCGTTTGGATTTATCGCATGATTTGAGTTCAAAACTACTTCATGGACCTCGTATCAGTTACGCCATGGGGGTCAAATCATCCGCTCCACGTGAACTTTTGGCCATTCTCAACTATTCGATCAGTACCGTTCCTATTGCGGAAATCAATGACAGTATGGTCAATTACGAATTTAGCCCGGATCTGAAATTTAACGTTTTAACATGGATTAAAATCAATCCGCTAACCAGCGTTGGTGTTCTCTTGCTATTGCTGATGATCGTTATGATGGCATTTTTGTATGTACTCTTTACCCATCGGCAACGTTACCGTAATGCGAAGATATTAAAGAATTTGCCGGTACGTTTTTTGGCTTTTGACAGGAATGGACGAATTTTGCAGATTTCAAGTGGCAATAAAGCATGGTTTCCACAGGAAATTTCAATTCATACGGTATCCCAACTGCCGATTCCGGAAGTGAATAACTGGATACTGTCGGCAGCACAAAAAGTGTTTCAAACCGGAGAAACGCAAAGTTTTGATTTTAGAGACAGTGGTCGAGGGCGAAGTGGTCACCTGATCCGTTTGGAGAAATCCGTTTTTGGACAGGACGCCGTACTTTGGATTTCACTTGATACGACGGAACTTCAAGGAGCCAAAGACCAGGCCGAGGATTTGGCATGTCGAATGCGTCTGAAACTTCAGAGTATAGGCGATGCGGTTATGGTAACGGACGAAGCGGGCTGTATTACATTGATGAATCCCGCCGCTGAAAAATTTTGTGGAATTTCTCAGGAGGAGTCAATTGGCAGAAAGCACGAGGAAATATTTAATATTGTCAATTATGAAACCGGAGTAGTCGTAGCATCACCGGTATGGACAGCATTGAAAACGGGAAAAGTCGTTGAACTTGCCAATCACACCGATCTGATTTCCTGTGATGGAACGCGCCGTCATATAGCCGATAGTGTTGCCCCGATTCCAGGAAAGGACGGAGTCACGACGGGGGCAATTCTCGTGTTTCGCGATGTGACCGAGGAATATAACAAGCGTAATCAATTACGCGAAATGAACCAAAATTTTCAAATTACGGCACAAATGTCCCACGTGACTCTCTTTCATTTGAATCCCAAAACCATGGCAATATCGAGTTGGATGCCTTTAGACGATTTTATCATGGTAAAGGATGGTTATGTCTTGCCATTTAAGGAGTGGATGTATCCGGAGGAAATTCCGAAATTTGAGGAGTATATTGCCAAGGTTGTCCGGGGAGAAAATCAGGTTGATTCCTTTAGTCATCGTACCATTATTGACGGTCAGGACCATTATGTCCGGAGTTTTTTACGTAAAATATCTCCGACCAGTGATGTCTTGATTGGTGTAATGCAGGATATAACCACTTATGTTAAACAGGAAAACCTTTTAGCGCAAACAAAGAAGATGTGGGGGTTGATTGGAGACACTCTTCCAGTTCATCTTTTTGTTCTGAACGTGGACGATAATTTTCGCTATGTAATGGTTAATCGCAGTTTTGCTGCCTTAACCGGAAAGTCGGTCAAAGCAATAATAGGTAAAAATTGTAGAGAGATTTATTCACGAGAAGAAGAGTGGAAAACCTTTGAGCAAAATGATCGGGAGATCGCGAAAAGCGGTCAAATGCGTGATTTTGAAGAAATTATTCTGAATGCATCAGGGGAAGAGGTCAATTTACATACTCTCATTTCTCCGGTTCCCGGTCCAAACGGCGAACGATTACTGGTCGGTATCTCCATAGACATTACTTCGGAAAAAAACAGGGAGAATCAGTTACGCATATCGAACGAACAATTACAGAAATATGTCGAACAAGATCAATTTCAGAAGCAATGCCTGACAGAACTCCTGATAGCGACCGATTTTAACTCCGCATTTGAAAAAATTGCCGCCATGCTTGGAAAATGTCTGCAAAGTACAATAATCAATTTAATCAAGTATCATCAAGACGGACGTTCCCGTCTGTCCTCCGAATTAAAATGGAATAAAGAAGATTGGGAACAACCGGGGCAAATACCGAATGAAACGTTCTATGAAGACGAATATCCCTCCTTTTTCAATGAATTGAAACAGGGGCATACGGTTCATATTGTTCGCGAGGATTTGGGTAACAGTCTTTCCGGATTGCTCCGTCCGTGGCAAAAAGAATTTGTGGAATATTTTCATCAAACCTCCTGTCGTGAAATTCTGTGCGTTCCCATTATTTTTCATAATGTTTTTTGGGGGAGTATCAACAGTGGCAATTATCATTCCGATTCGTTATTTGGCGAGGCCGGTAATCGTATAATGGTTTCAGCGGCCCGTATGCTGGAGCTGTTGTTGACAAGAAACGAAATGAGCGAGGAACTCGTACGTTCGGAACATGAAAAACGACTCCTTTTGGATATTCTACCTCTTCCGGTCGTCGTTTTGAGCAGGGAATCCAGGATCTTGCTGCATAATCAGGATTTTACAAAACTGGTTGCTTCCAAAAAGACAGATTTAACCGGAGAATTCTGCTTGCATCGCATTTGCGGCGAACAAGATTGTTCGGAAGACAATTGTCCTCTTCGTCTCTCTTTATTTCATAAATTACCACAAAATCTTGAAAAAGTCATTCGTAATCGGGACTATCTTGTAAAGACCATGCCCGTTCCGGATTCCTCCGGAATTAATCGTGTCTTTGTCGTTTTTATCGATTTAACCGAAATGAAAGATCGTCAGAGATTGTTACAGGAAGCTATGGAAGAAGCGAAGAAGGCGGAAAAAGCCAAAACTTATTTTCTTGCAACCTTGAGTCATGAAATTAGGACCCCCCTTAATGCCGTTATAGGATTTACAGAAATTCTAAAGGATAATAATTTACCGGAACAGGAACGTCAGGATTATTTAAAGGATATTGCCGTTTCCGGTAACGCATTGCTGGATCTGATCAATGATATTCTTGATATTTCCAAACTTGAATCCGGGCAGATGACATTTTCGAACACGGAAATACAGTTTCCCATGTTGGTGGATGAAATTTGCACTATTTTTCTTGCAAAACTTCAAGAAAAGAAGTTACAATGTCTTGTGGAGATAAAGTCGATGCCGCATCTTGTGACAGATAAACAGCGAATACGACAAATACTTTTCAACTTGATTGGAAATGCAGTCAAATTCACGACCACCGGGACAATCACTATTAGTGGCGAGTTTTGCCCGGAAAGTTCTGATACAGGAAGGTTATCCTTTTCGGTTAAAGACACCGGTTGTGGTATTAAACAGGAGGAACAGGAAAGTATATTCCGACCTTTCGTTCAATCCACAACACAACGTGGTACCCAAGCGGCCAACAATGGTACCGGGCTGGGCCTTGCAATTGTACGACGGATGCTGGAACGTATGAATGGTTCTATTTCTTTGATCAGTGAATTTGGAAAAGGATCTCTTTTCACGGTTGTTATTCACAAGGTGCCCTTTGTAATATCTCCGGATATGCCTCAAACACAAACTCCTTCGTTCGGGCTTTGTTGCCAACTGAATGTCCAGCCACGTATTTTACTGGTCGATGACGTGTCCATGAATCTGAAGGTCGTAAAAGCAATGTGCGATAAAATCGGTCTTGCCAATGTTAAAATAGCCGGAAGCGGTTTCGAAGCATTGGAATTAATGGAAAAAGAACCGTTCGATATGGTTATTACAGATATGTGGATGCCGGACATGGATGGAGTCGCACTGGCCCAGAGAATCAGGGACGAAAAAAAGTTTGACCATATTCAAATTTTTGCCCTGACTGCCGATGTTGAGGCACAGACAACATTCGATCTGCATAATTTTTCAGCGATTCTGTTGAAGCCGGTAACTTTTGAAAAAATTGTAAAAGTGGTTAATAGCTATACTTCTACAGAATATTCTTGTAATGTAGACCAGACACCTGAAATGAAAGAGTCGGAGGAGAAAAAACAGTGAAATTCTGTACCAGGAGACGTTAATAAAAAGAAAAAGGATAAATTCCGGAGATTGTTATGAAGATATATATGTTTGTTTTTTACTTTCGTTAAACTTTTGGTTGTAATCGCGATTAAATGGTCGTGATCAACCGTAAATGCGAATTCGACGACAATGGGTGTGCCAAAGTGAATATTAGTGGCTCCCGGGAAAGCTGGCAGGGTGTCTTTGACGTCCAATAAAGCGGTAAATAGTGGAAATATATGGCAATTATATGTTATTATTTTCCGGAATTATGGCACCAGTCCACCTGATAAAAAGTTCAGGAACAGGGAAGAGAGTGAATGTTGAAGAAATATTACAGAAATAATACAGGAGAAATGAGTGTGGTAAAATTTTTATTTTTCACAAAACAGAACGTTTCTTTTAAAGAGGAGTCGAATCCTTTTCGTCTCTTTAACTTTCGGGATATACATTGGTATAGGTCCGGGTATTGGTTCAGATATAGGTCCAAGTATAGGTCCACAGTTGGGCGCGATATAACGATTACCGAAAAAGGGAGGATTGATATATTTAACAATTGTAAAACAGAAGAACTCTATCGTAACGAGGTATGGGTATTTCCAGAAGCGGTCGAATCCGAAGGTAAAGTTGTCTCTCAATATCCTGAAGTTGAAGGACAGGGAGAAGGTGATATATTATGATGACGTCATTTCCAAATTCCGAAAGGCAGATAGAACTTGATGCAGCCAAGTCAATCGCCATTGTTTTTATGATATTCGGTCATACCGCACAAATCATAAATCCCGACTTGGGTAATTCCGGAAATTTCCTGAATATGATCTATAATTGTACAACAATCTTTCTCGCCAATTTTTTTTCCGCGCCCGCCTTTATGTTTTGTTTAGGGGTTGGTCTGGTCTATTCGCGTCATCAGGAGGCCCGATATTTTTTTTATCGGGGTGTCTTGCTTTTACTCCTTGGTTACGGATTGTGTATTCTTATCGGTTCTTTTCCGCAGATCTCCTATTGGCTTTTTGGAACAGAAAAGCCTGTTGTTAACGATATTCTATCCAATATGTTTTGTGTTGATATTTTGCAATTTTCCGGAGTGGCGTTCCTCTTTTTGGGACTTGTAAAAACGCTTCGTCTTCCATTTTCGGTTATGACAGCGTTTACGCTTGGACTATTGGTACTCGGGACTCAACTGACCGGCCGACTTGGTGTCGGAACCCCCTGGCCGGACAACTTCGTCGGATTAATATTTTGGACAAATAGTTACTCCACGTTCCCATTTTCTCTTTGGTTTCCTTATATTATTTTAGGAATAATATTTGGCCATTTTCTGATTCGAACAGATAATAAAATTAATTTCTATTATCAGATAGCGGGTATAGGCGCAACCGGTCTGTTATTTTATAGTATTTATGCGGTTAATTTAGGACGAGTTGAACCGTTCTTTTTTGACTATTCTGCTTTTTTCTGTCAAACGCCCATGACGATTTGGATAACGACTTCCGCCCTGTTCCTTTGGATTCCGTTAATCGATTTGATCTGCCGCCGTTTTTCTCCCGATGGTATAGTAGTCGCAACAATTCGCCGATGGAGTAAAAATATAACTGTTATTTTCTGTGTCCAATGGTTCTTGATCATATTTATTTGTCGATTTGCCGTACTGATTAATCCTATGTTTAAAACACTCAACTGGTATGTTTTGATTATAATTGCCGCAATAATCGTTGCCGCGTCCGATTATATTTCCTCTCGAATCGTCCGCCGAAAGAAGTCCGGATGAAAATGATGTCATGATAGCGTTAAGCCGGGGACGAAGGCGTTCCGGAGTCCCGGGTTTTACAGGAGTGGGACCCGGTATTTCGAATTATTTCATGGTAACCATTCACGAACGATTTTGGAACCACGGATATCACGGATAAACACAGATAGTCTGTCGTAAAATACAATATTTTACAATAACAAACTAAACATTTTTATCTATTATAATATTTTTATCATAAAAAAGTTTGTTTGCCAAAAAATTATCCGTGAAAATCAGTGTTTTTCGTGGTTTCACTTTATATCCGTGAACGGTTACATTTCGTGATCTGTGAATCGGAGCAGGTGTATTCTAATTCAAGAATTTCTTCTCATTCATAAATTTCTTCAGTTTTGTTCGGTTATATTGTTTATAACATTTAGATTTTTTTGCTGACGATTGGTAAAAAATAGAATAATATTATTTCTGTTTTTTTATGGTCTGGAGTATGACATCTTTTTGATAATATTTAAATAATTGGGAAACAGTCGGATTTTTACGCTTGACTTCTGTACTGTTTTGATTATATTGGTTTCAATCCAGTTTAACGTTCATGGATAAATAGTAAAAAATCGATTACCGTTTTGGATTCGTTCCATGAACGGATGTAAAACTCAATGATGGATAGAAAGGAATCCTCGTATGAAAAAATTGACACGGATTTGGCTTATAGAGGAATCCCGGCAGGGAGAACATCGGACAATTCTGATTCCCATACATGCCGCGGCACTGATTCAAGCCGGTTTTCCCGTTACCGTGGAACGTTCGACAAAACGGATTTATTTGGACGCGGACTACGAAGCTTGTGGCTGTACAATGGTTCCAGCGGGAACATGGCCGCAAGCGCCGGAAGACGCCTTGATCGTTGGGCTCAAGGAACTACCGGAAGAAGATGATTTTCCACTGACGCATTGTCATTTTTATGCGGCGCACAGTTTTGATGGCGAGGCAGGCTCGGGGAAACTCCTTCGACGATTTGATCGTGGGGGCGGAATTCTATACGCCTTTGAAACACTTCTGGATTCCTGTGGACACCAAATCGGAGCAATGGGGGCGGGCTACGCCGCCGGTATGATCGGGGCAATGCAGGCTCTGACTGTTTGGTCACAAAAGAAAAATGGTAAAACACCGCCATTCCAATTACCGAAATCTTTTGACACGATTGACGATATAAAGAAATATCTTTCCGCACTCGACTTGTCAGAATTGCGCCGTTCGACAAAAGCGTTGGTTATAGCGCCCAATGGCAACGTTGGACGGGGAGTTCGATATATGCTTGACGCATTGAATATTCCCTATTCGAGTTGGACGCGAAAAGAAACGGCGGAAGCGGCAACGCGAGTCGATGAACTTTTAGGACAATATGAAGTTGCCTGGAACTGTATTTCGATGGATAATATTACTCCGGATACCAAGACTCCGATCCTTCTGACCTTGGATGCATTAAACTCCTATCCTCAAGATAAAAAGAAACTATCGGTCATTTCCGATATATCCTGTTATCCAACGCATCCGAAGAATACGTTGCCAATCTATTCGCGAATAACTTCACTGACCGATCCGACGTTACGAGTTGGTGGAATCGATATTATTGCCATTGATCATCTCCCGACGATCCTGTCGAAAGTGTGTAGTGACTTCTTGAGTGGGGATCTGCAGGCGTCTATGATTCAACTGTTGGTCATTGGCGATGCTGTGCCTAAAACACCTTGGCCGTATGCGGTTGAACGATTTAAAAATGCGCCGAGAAACAATTAAAGGAAAATAAAAATTGCAATGTCAGATAATTTTATTAGAGAAATAGTTATTATTGTTGGAGCCCGGGGGAATCGATGGCAATTGATTCCAGCACTTCGAGGGCGCGGTTATGCCATCGCTCATGTCGATGTTGTTTGGCAACCTTCTAATGAACCGGAGGATTTCAGTCTCTGTGCGGAATACATTCCTGCCGAGACCCCTCTTCAGGATATTGTCGAACGCCTCAAGCCATACAAGGTTGTCGCTGTGTTTTGCGGTTTCGAAGGTGGACTGGAAATTGCGGACGAACTTGCGGATTATTATGGGGTTCCTGGTAACAGTCCTACATCAAGTTTTTGTCGTAACAATAAATATTCAATGAACGTACCGCTTGCAAAAGCGGGAATACCATGTGTCAAACAGGGATGTTTCAATAGAATTGAAAACTTTTATGACTGGTATGATCATTCGGGATTCGAAAAAGTCGTTATGAAGCCTCTTTTTGGCGCATTGGGAAGTGGAGTCTATTTTTGTACCACCAAGGAAGAGATTCGTTCAGTTTTTGAAAAACACTTTATGCAGAAGAACTTTCTTGGACGTTTGAATGACAATTATGTCATACAGGAGTTTCTGGACGGTCCGACCTTCTGGGTCAATACGGTTTCGCGGGACGGAAAGCATTGTACCGTTGTTATAATAGAGGATGCGGGAGATACGGTCGAGGAATATCGATACAAATATGCAACGGTCATGAAACGGACGGATCCCCGATTCGCCGTTTTGCAGGATTATATGTTCAAGGTCCTGACCGCCGATGGATTCAATAATGGGGCGGCACATTCCGAGGTGAAAATAACAGAGGAAGGGCCAAAACTGGTAGAGATCAATCCGCGACTTTCCGGAGGTCTGGTTCCTTCTGTCATTGCCGAAGCTTGTGGTTGCAGTCAAACGGAAATGTCAATAGCGACAATGCTTGACGCCGGTTACTTCGAGATTCTCTCCAAACGAATTGAAGAGTTTCAGCAAAAACGTGGTATCTTCGTTTATATGGTGAACGAGGAAGAGATCACAATGAAAAATCCACCGGATTATTCGATCTTTGCGTCATTACCATCATTCCGAACGACAGCCTTCTTCTCGAAAGTTGGCGAGGTTATTCCCCGGTCAACGACTCTTGAAGACGTTCCCGGCTACATTATGTTTCTTTGCGATTACGACGACGATTTCGAATTGGAGTTTCAAGAGTTTAGGAAACTGCAACGTGAATTTTTCCGAAAACTTGGAGAATAAATGGACTGTTCCGCCGAAAATAAGCTATTAAATCGTGCCTATTTGCGATATTTGATTCCCGGGATAATCGCCTATCTGTTCAGTCAGTTTGCCCCGTTCGTTGATTCGTTGGTTGTATCGCGTCAATTGGGTACTGACTCCTTTTCGGCAATAGGCCTTGTTTTTCCCGTTTTTTATTTCTATAATATTTTGGGTATGCTTTTCGGAACAGGGGCGGGTACGGGTATTTCGCAAGCAGTCGGGGCAGGAAACGAACGTCGTGCAAAACGAATCTTTACCCGGGGACTGACTTTTTTGATCGTCGGAAGTCTGGCCTGTACAACTATCGGATTGATCTTTCTACCACAACTTGTCACATATTTGGGGGCAACGGAGGAAAACCAAACATTTGTTTCGACATATTTAAAAATTATTATATTTGGAGCCCCATTCTATATTTTTACTCTAGCCATGTTCGAGTGGCTTTATAATGCCAATGCGCCCCGGCTGGCAATGTATGGAATGTGTGTTTCGAATATGGTTAATATTATTTTGGACGTTCTTTTTGTTCTATATTGGAATTTCGGCGTTGCAGGAGCCGCCTGGGCAACGGTCCTCGGACTTATTGCGGAAACGATCGTCTATTTATTTTATTTTATACGTCCCCAAAAGCTTTTGGCACTCGATTTTACCCGTGATTCCAACTCAATTCTCAAACCACTATTCGCGGCTGGACTCCCGGATGGGTTGACTTACTTTTTGAAATTTTTTCGAATGTGGATCGTCAATCTGCTCCTGCTCCTTTTTTGCGGTCATTCGGGAATCGTTGTCGGTACCTTGATTAACAGTTTTATTATAATTGTAACGGTTGTTACTGTTGGTATTAATGCGCCAATTATTCCGATTATGGGTGTTCTGTTCGGAGAGAAAAATCGCCGCTGCATTGAACAGATCCAAAGGATTGCATTGCAGTATACCTGCTGGTTCCTTCTTCCGGTACTTCTTTTTTTTATCGTTTGGCCGAACGTTTTTCTGAAATGCTTTTCCATAACGGATCCAGAAATTACCATCTGGGGAGCAACTTCGATTCGATTGGTTGCGACAAGTCTTTTTATCAGTTGTATTAACTCGATTGTCGTTGCCCGTTGTGTTGCTTGTGGAATACCGGAAATTTCACTTCAAACGGTAGCATTACGCGAATTCGTTTTACTGATTCCGCTAGCCTGGGGGTTCGGATTAATCTGGAATATCGGTGGTATTTGGTTTGCTTTCATTGTTTCAGAACTAACGACCTTTCTATGGCTCGTTCTCGTAAAGAAACAATTTCTCGAAACATTTTCCAATAAATCGTTTAATACGATAGCTGCGGTTGGAGGTCCACTTTCTCCGGATAATATTGTCCAATGGCAAAGTCGGATCCCTTTTTCTGATAAAAACGGAGAAGTGGGAGATGTCGGAGACGTTGCCGAAGTCGGAGACGTAGCAGAAGTAAACGAACGGATCTTTAAACCGCTTGCCGAAAGGGCGGATCTTGGAGAGACATCGATCGTTGCCCTTTCACTACTGCAAACGGAAGAAGGACACCTACTGATCCTGCGATCCCTGTTGTTACTTGTTCCCGAACAGAAAAAGTGTATGGCACTTTATCGGAAAATCATTGTTATAAAACAGGAGGAGAGATCGTTATGATTCGGTCTTTTCTCAATGACGAATGGCTGTTTTACTTCGACACTCGGTGTGTCGGATCAATTTGAGTCTTTCTTTTGATGGTAAATTTTTTAACAGGAAAAAAATGAAAATAGATCCTCTTGATTATTACACACAAAGTGACTGGTTGAAGTTTTATGACGAGGCATCCAGGCACGCAACGCCTTTTCTATTGATCAATCCGGATATTATAGCACGGAATTATGAAAATCTTCGGGAACTCTTTCCCTACGCGAAGGTATACTACGCAGTCAAGGCGAATCCGAGTAATGAAGTGATTTCCGTACTTCGCGACCTTGGTTCAAATTTCGATATTGCGTCGATTTACGAATTGGACCAACTTTTGAAGTTGAATATAAAGCCCGATCGAATCAGTTTCGGCAATACGATCAAAAAGGCAGATGATATTCGATATGCCTGGGAGCGTGGAGTTCGTCTTTTTGCGACGGACAGTCTTTCGGATGTCGAAAATCTCGCCAAATACGCGAAGGGTTCCGATGTTTTTTTCCGAATCCTTTCAGAAGGCGAAGCAACGGCAGAATGGCCGCTATCGCGAAAATTCGGATGTAATGAAATCATGATTTTAAAGGAGGTTCTATTAGCGAAGGAGAAGGGACTTCATCCGGTTGGCATGTCGTTTCATGTTGGTTCCCAGCAACGAGATATTGGAGCCTGGGAATCCGCTCTGATGAAAGTCAGTTATATTCTGGAGCTACTTGAAGAGTATGGTGTTTCTCTCGATCTCATAAATATGGGCGGTGGTATTCCGGCCAAGTATACAATGCCTATTCATGATATAAAAACATATGCGTCGGCAATAACCTGTAATTTACAAAAGAGTTTTGGCAATGAATTGCCTCAAATCATAATAGAGCCGGGCCGTTCACTGGTTGCTGGATCGGGGGTACTCGTTAGTGAAGTCGTCATGATTTCACAAAAAACGGTACAGGGCCTCGACCATTGGCTCTATACAGACGTGGGAAAATTCAATGGATTAATCGAAACGTTGGACGAGTGTATTAAATATCCGGTGTATTGTGAAGCACAAGGAGAAGACGTAGAAAATTTCATCGTGGCTGGTCCGACCTGTGACAGTGTCGATATTCTTTACGAAACGTATCGTGTTCCTCTTCCTGCCGGAATTACCGCCGGTGATCGTCTTTATTGGCTGACCACCGGAGCATATACCAGCAGTTACTGTTCCGTTGGATTCAATGGATTTCCACCTCTTCCCACCTATTATGTTTAGAGTATATTATGTTTAGAGAATAAAAGAAAATGGATACAATGCCCGTAACCATTTACGAACGAGTTGGAACCACGGATATCATGGATAAACACAGATAGTCTGTCGTAAAATACAAATTTTACGATAACAAACGAAACATTTTTATCTATGATAATAAATAAATTTATCATAAAAAAGTTTGTTTTCCAAAAAACTATCCGTGAAAATCAGTGTGATTCGTGGTTTCACTTTATATCCGTGAACGGTTACCAATGCCAATTATAAAAGTTATTGTCCCTGAAATATAAAGATATCGAAACATTTATCGATTGTAGGTCGAATGGTATCCGGAATGAAGGACGTACCAGAAATAATAAAGGAGGTATTATGTTGTCAAATTTTAGGCAATTCGTTTACCGTCAAAAAATTTTATCGACAATATTACACTTGTTGATGATTATCATTATGTTTTCCTCCGTTCCGGAAGAATCGGGAAAAACCTACGCACAACAGGACAAGCGACCAAATATACTGGTTATCGTTGCCGATGATATGGGCTATTCCGATATTGGATGTTATGGCGGAGAAATACAAACACCCAATCTGGATACTCTAGCGCATAATGGAATCCGTTTTACTTCATTTTGTAATACAGCACGATGCTGGCCGTCCCGATCGGCTCTCATGTCTGGTTATTATCCCCAACAGTTTAATATGGATCCCATTCGTCCCAATCATCCGGATTGGGTAACATATATTCCACAACATTTACAAAAGAGCGGCTATCGTTGTTATCAGTCGGGAAAATGGCACGTTATGTCCGCACCCAAATTAATTGCGAATGCCGGTTTTCACCACTCTTATGAAATACTGGACCATGACCGCCATTTTAATCCGCAGAAACGGCGGCGCGATGATCTACCTGTTCCGCCGGTCAAAAAGGGAACTGATTATTACTCGACCATTGATATTACGAATGAACTGATTGATCAGTTGCAGGATCATGCGACGACAATGCCGGGAAAACCATTTTTTGCGTATGTCGCCTTTATTGCCCCTCATTTTCCTCTTATGGCTCCGTCACAGGATATTGACCGATATAAAGATACCTATCACTGCGGTTGGGATATTATTCGACAAAACCGTTATCAAAAAATGAAAGAATCAGGAATTTACAGAGGCAATCTTTCCAAACGGGAATCGACACTCGGCCCCCCCTATCGTTTCCCTGATGTCCCAAAAGAACTGGGAAGCGGAGAAGTTATGTATCCGGTGGACTGGAAATCCCTAACAGAGGAACAGAAAAATTTCCAGGCTACAAAAATGAGTATTCACGCGGCAATGATTGACCGTATGGATCAGGAAATCGGACGAATTGTAGAACAATTAAAAAAGATGAATGTATTGGATAATACCGTTATCTTTTTCCTTTCGGATAATGGAGCATCTGCCGAAATAATGATTCGCGGAGATCGTAACAATCCAAACGCTGTTCCCGGTTCCGATGAATCGTTTCTCTGTCTTGGTCCCGGTTTCAGTACCGCCGCAAACACTCCCTTCCGTCGTCATAAAACCTGGGTTCACGAAGGAGGGATATCCACACCTCTAATCGTTTACGCTCCTTCCTTAATCCCAAAAGGAAATGTCATTACTGAACAACAGGGACATCTGATCGATTTGGCTCCTACGATTCTTGAACTCGCCCAAACACCCTGTCCCGTCGAAAAACCGTATCCGGGAATTAGCCTTGTTCCCGTTTTGAAAGAAGGACTAATACTTCCCCATCCTCCGATCTATTTCTGCCATGAAGGAAACAAGGCTTTGAAAATGGACCATTGGAAAATTGTTTTGGCAAAAGGTGATCAAAAAAAGGGTGAACCGGAATTGTGGGAATTATATAATCTTGATAATGATCGGGCGGAACAGAATAATCTTGCCAAACAATATCCGAAAAAAGTACAGGAAATGGCTGCTATCTGGAAAAAAATGGACCTCCAGTTTCAGCAGGATTCCCAATCAAAAAACACAGCAACCAACCAAAACAGGGAATTGAAAAAAAATCGTAACAAGAAAAAGGAGAGCAAACAATGATGCGCTTGATGACTGGCCTGTTATGTCTGTTAATGATTTTGTCCGTAAAACATTTACCGGCTAAAGAGTACAAGACAAAAAAGCAATCCCTCGGTCCCAATATTATTCTGGTACAGGTGGATCAATGGCGTGGTTCCGCGTTTGGTTTTATGGGCGATCCCAATGTTGAAACACCAAAAATAGATCAACTTGCTTCAGAATCCGTTCGATTTACCAATGCCGTTTCTGTTTGCCCGGTTTGTACTCCCTGGCGGGCATCGTTTCTGACCGGTCGTTATCCGACAACAACGGGAATGTTTAAAAATGATCTTTATCTTCCCGCACAGGAATATACCATTGCGGAAGCGTTGCGCGATGCCGGCTACAATACCGCATATATCGGAAAATGGCATTTGGATGGCCACGGTCGATTATCCTTTATTCCTCCGGAACGTCGTCAAGGGTTTGACTATTGGAAAGCTATGGAATGTACCCATAATTACAATAAATCCTTTTATTACACTGGTAAATCATCGGAACGCAAATGCTGGGATGGCTACGACGTCTTCGCGCAAACACGGGATGCACAGGAGTATTTGATAAAACATGCAAATGATGAAAAACCTTTCTTCCTGATGCTCTCCTTTGGGGCTCCCCATTTTCCGCATCAGACCGCTCCCGAAGAATATCAGAAAATCTATCGTAGCAAAACAATTCGAATTCCGAATAATGTTCCGGAAAATTTACGCAATGCCGCACGTAAAGAAGCAATTGGATATTATGCCCACTGCTCCGCAATTGATACGAAAATCGGTGAACTGATCGAAACACTTAAAGAAAATAATTTACTGGAGAACTCAATCATTGTTTTTACCTCTGATCATGGAGAAATGCTTGGATCACATGGTTATCGACCTTATTGTAAACATGCCGTATACCGTGAATCGTCTGAAATTCCGCTTTTAATTCATCTGCCGAATCAGAAAGAGGGTCGTCTGTTTACCACACCGATTACAACTCCCGACCTCTATCCCACTCTGCTTGGATTAGCCGGAATCGCCATTCCCAAAACAGTAGAAGGCGAAAATATCGCAAAAAATATTCAGACAGGAACGGAAATACCGGATCGCGCTGCCCTAATCATGTCCGTTTCTCCTTTTGGTTCCGAATATCTGGCTCATGGAAAACCATATAGGGCTATTCGTACATCTCGTTATACCTATGCGGTTGCCCCCGATGGACCCTGGCTTTTATTCGATCATGAAAACGATCCACTTGAAATGAATAATCTGGTAAACCGAACGGAAGTAAAATCTATCCAAAAAATACTACAGAAACAACTGGAAATGGAACTAAACCGAATTAATGATTCCTTGGAAAACGGTGTCTGCCATAAAGGGAAGTGGTACGATGATAAATGGAATTATATACTTGATACAGGTCTGAACATTCCTTATGCCCCACAAAAAGGATTAAAAACACGAACAGTACAGTCTCCTGTTCCTTTGGATCCGCCTGTCACCTATGTTCCATGATGTGTCATTTGAATCCATCACCTTGTTTGCAATATAACAGTTATCGTTTTTAAAACGTTCTGCAACTCAAACCGGGGATGGAGATTCCGTTGTAAAACCCCGTTCCCCGTTCTACAAGAGTGGAACCCATATATCCTGTGGACGTTATAAATTCGGCATTTCCTGGGAGTGACGTCTCGTTCGCACCCTCCCAAACAGGCGTCTCGCCTGTTTGGAAAAATAGACTTTTATAACGACCTTGAGTATATCTCGAATCATTTCATAAATCCGTGAATTGGGAATTTGAAGTTATTCGCAACGATTAACGGATCTCCAGAGGTTTTTGTGTCATGGAAAGGTGAAATTGTTCAAACGATTTTTTCGAAGTCGCTTGCACCATGTTTACAGATAGGACATATGTAATCAGGAGGCAGTTCTTCTCCTTCGTAAATGTAACCACAGATTCGACATTGCCATCCCTTGGTTTTTACTGGGGTTGGAGCTGGCTTTATATTGTTCTGATAAAAATCATAGGTTACCGAAGGTTCGTCTGACAGAACTTTTGTGTCTGTAATCTCGGCCAGAAAGAGCGTATGGGACCCTAAATCGGTTTCCGTAATGATTTTTCCTTCAAGAATGGCATTTGTATAATCGGGTAAATAAATTACACCGTTTTCCGCACGTGGGTCGGATCTTCCCATAAATTTATCGACATTGTTCCCGCTTTGATATCCAAAATGTTTGAATATATCGAACGGAGCCTTCTGTGTTAATATGGAGATATTAAAAATGCCGGTCCGCCGAAGTATGTCATGGGTCAAATTTTGTTTATTAACTGCAAGTGTAATGCGGCTGGGTGACATTGTTACCTGGCAGACTGTATTAATAATACATGCGTTGTCCCTGTTATTCTCCCGCACGGAGAGAACGTAAAGACCATAACCAATTTTGAAAAAAGCTCTATTATCCATTTTTTTCCTCGCAATTAGTGTTTAAAATGTCGTCTTCCCGTAAAGATCATCGCAATATTAAGTTTATTACAGGCTTCAATAACGCTTTCATCGTTCCTGGAACCTCCAGGTTGAATAACGGCGGTAACACCTTTTGCAGCCTCAATACCATCGGGGAAGGGGAAGAACGCATCGGAGGCCAGTACCGATCCGGTGATTCTCTCGCCTGTTTTCTTTACGGCTATTTCCACGGAGTCAACCCGACTCATTTGGCCGGCTCCCACCCCTAATAACATTTTATCCTTGCATAGGACAATCGCGTTCGACTTGACAAATCGAACGATCTGCCAGGCAAACCGCAGATCGACTAATTGTGCATCCGTTGGTTTGGTTTCTGTAACGACACGCCATTGATCTTCCGGATCGATATCGATATCGGCTTCCTGCATTAGAGCCCCTCCTTCAAGGAATCGCATGGCCCATCGTGATGGTTTTTGGTCCAGGGAACCACATTCCAGAAGACGGACATTAAGTTTCCATTTCGGTTTGGTTTTCAGAATTTCCAGGGCCTCTGTTGTAAAGGAAGGCGCAACAATGGCTTCGACAAAAAGACCGGGTGTACTCAAATATTCGGCACAAGAGGCGTCCAGTTCCCGATTGAATCCGAGAACGGAACCGAACGCACTGAGCGGATCTCCCGCCATTGCATTTTTGACCGCTGTTTCCAATGTATCGGCTTCGGCGGCTCCACAGGGATTATTGTGTTTAAGAACACAGACGGCAGGCTCGTTAAAGGATCGAACCAGAGCAAGTGCAGCGTCCAAATCCAGAATATTATTATAGGAAAGCTCCTTGCCGTTCAGTTGACGTGATGCGACGATATTAGCAGTCGCTGAATTATTTTTCGTATATAAGGCAGCCTGTTGGTGCGGGTTTTCGCCGTAACGTAGAACAGTGACCCGTTGGTACGCCGACGAGAGTTTTTCCGGAAATGTTTCTGTGGTCCCTTTTTCAATAAAATAACGGGCTATCGCGGAATCATAGGAGGCCGTATGAACAAAAGCATCCTTGGCCAAACTGCGACGAAGTTGCCATGTTGTACAACCACTCGATTTAATCTGTTCCAGAACAATGGAATACTGGCCTGCGTTCGTAACGATAGTACAGAACGAATGGTTTTTGGCTGCTGCGCGCACCATGGTAGGTCCACCAATATCAATCTTCTCAATTGCTTCATCGTCGGTAACGTTTTCACGTGCAACCGTGGCTTCGAATGGATATAAATTGACCACAACCAGTTCAAACGGTTCAATTCCATGTTCTGCTAACGCCGCCATGTCCGAAGGATTGTCGCGACGGCATAATATACCGCCATGAACCTTCGGATGAAGAGTCTTCAGACGACCGTCCATCATCTCCGGAAATCCCGTGTACTCCGTTATATCCGTGACCGGAACACCATTCTTTTCCAGATGGGAACGCGTTCCGCCTGTACTAAAAATTTGTACACCTGCTTCGACAAGCCCCTTCGCAAACTCGGTTAAACCAAATTTATCACTAACACTAATCAATGCACGTTTGACCTTCGGAGATTCCATGAAATTCCTTTCCTCTTTCAATCTGTCATTACTATTAATATCTATTTCATACTTTTTTATTTATTTTCGTACAAATGGTTTGATGGTCAAGACCCCCTGTGACAAGAGCGTATATATTTCCAGATGATAAATGCCGTAGCTATCATTAAACCATACATAGCTGGGGTTCGATATCGAATGGAACTGACAAAAATCACGTGCAGACAGGTGATATAAAGGGCAGGCAACCATAAAAAACAATAGGAAACATGGTATCGTAACAGGACCAGGCAGCCAAGTAGTCCTAATAGAATAATGGGACCATTATACAAAGCCATTGTCCAGCGTATTAAAGGCGTCGAAAAAGTTTTTTCATTGGGGACGATACTCCATAACCGACAGAATTTAATCCCTATTAAAGACACAACTTTATCAGGATTGGAAAAAGTCCAATCCAGAGATGCCTTTTTTAGACGCTGATCCAATCGGAGTTCAAATGGGACCCTGGCCGGGTCCGCAGATGGTTCTTCCAGTTCTTTTTTCCTAAATGTATCGATAAAATCCATATTACTGGATCCATTGGCCGTCGGTCGGAGTCCGTCATAAAGACTGGCCCCCTGTTGAAGTGTCAAGGGAATAAAATACCCTCCACTTGTTCGATAATTACGAATCCACCAAGGTGTTAAACAGACCGCCAAAATAAACAGTACAATAACTAAAGATATACCATATTTAAAGAGGGAAGAAATAATCGTTGAATAATTTCGTGCCTCGGTTTTATTTTGTTTTCTTTTGATGAACGCCGTAATTGCCATAAATATAATCGGAACGATAAAGGCCATAATCGGAAAATAGAGCCAGGAAGGGCGGAAATAAACGGTCCATGCCGAAAAAAGTCCAATCAGAACTGCCAATAAAAAAGGGGAATATGTTTTGATTACCGGTTTTTCCTGTTGAGGTTGAAATGTCTTGAACGGAACCATTGCATACGTTACTGGACCGGAACACGATTGGTAAAAAAGGACGAACAGCCACAATTGAATCAGCATAACAACGGTAAAGGGTTCTTCCGATAGAATTAAAACACTCTGTACTACGGAACAAGGTTCCATGGCAGTTAAAAAAGACGCTGTCCATGCTATTTTGTGATCTCGAAAAAGCTGAAACGCCAGAAGACCAACCATGGCTACGGTCATTATACCGTATAGACAACCGAGAATTCGGGCAGCCATAACCGGTGGATTTTCCCCGTAAATTCGGAATAGAGGGGCTAAAAGGGCCGGATAACCAGGCATGCGAAAATAGGTCCAATGCCGTTCTTCATCGAATTGATAGGGCCGCCCAAATGCTAGTGCCCGGCCTAACTTCCAATAGGAATCACTGTCTCCGAAAAAAAAAGGACCATCCTGGACCGTGTTGACATCTTTTTTGTGCTCAACTTTATTGTACTCAACTTTATTGTGCTCAACTTTATTGTGCTCAACTACGGTGGTTGTTTCGACTGCCATTTCGGTATTTTTTGATATTCGAGAATCCCAATAAAAAGCCATAACCAGACGGAGCGAAAAAGCAAAAACCAAAAGTCCAGTCCAGAAACATCGTACGAGAAAATATTGTTTATTATCGAATTTCATTGGTTCATCCACTATAACTCTATCGATTAATGGCCTCCACAACCAGCACATCCACCGACACCGGCAGGAAAATTTGGATTGTCAATATTAAAACCTGTTGACGTTAAGGTGTTGATAAAATCAATTGTCGTACCATCAAAAAAAAGATCAAATTTTTTATCTGTAACCAACTCAATTCCGTCGAAAGTATATTTCGTATCGATTAATGGATCATAAACATTATCGAAACCGAGGGAATAACGCATTCCACTACAACCTCCTCCAACAATAACGATTCGCAGAAAGGTGCTAGAATCGAGAGCTTGTTCTGTTTTAATTTTCTTAATTTCATCTATCGCGAGATCGGTGATGGTCATTGACATTATATTAACCCTTTTTTCTTTTAATTTCGAATTTTCATTTTAAGTCTGTTTAAGACGTTTATACTCAAGGTCGTTTATACTCAAGGTCGTTATAAAAGTCTATTTTTCCAAACAGGCGAGATACCTGTTTTGAAGGATGTGAACGAGACGTTCGCGCTCCCGGAAAATGCCGAATTTATAACGTCGTACAGTATATCTTTATTTTTCTCGATAATTTCCATTATCAAGATTATACACTACTATATTATTACTGGAAAGGGGATTTAGTCAATTGCTTCCTCTTTTGGTTCCTCTTTATTAAAAAAAGTGTTCCCCCATCTGGTTTTTTTTTAGAAAAAGTGTATAATTATTCAAATAAATTGGACTAATACGAAATAGTACCCTTATAATTATTACACTATAGAGCAAAAGTTCTTTTTTTGTGCGATAATTACATAACACTTTTCGTACATAAACAGTAAATAACCTTTAGATTTTAAGGAGGCAGGAAATATGGCAAGAGGAGGAAAAAGAAAAGGGGCAGGACGACCAAAAGGAACAGGTAAATTTGGAGAACCGACAAAGGCAGTACGCCTTCCCATTACCAAAATCAAAATGATTATGAATTTTATAGAGAGAAAGGGGCTATGCTTTCCTTTATATACAAATCAGGTACAGGCAGGTTTTCCCTCTCCTGCTGATGATGTTCCCGTTGAGAAGATAGAGTTGGGGGCCTATTTGGTTCAGAATCCGGCTTCCACGTTTTTCGTTAAAGTGGCAGGCGAGTCCATGACAGGCGCCGGTATTTTCCCCGACGATCTCTTGATTGTCGATCGCAGTATTAGTGCGTCCAATGGCGATGTTGTCGTCGCTGTTGTCGATGGCGAATTTACCGTAAAACGACTTTTTATCTCCCAGAAAAAAGTTGAACTTCGTCCGGAAAATAAAAAATTTGCTCCCATTACTTTTAACGATGCCAATGAAGTGAACATTTGGGGCGTTGTGAAAAATGTAATTCATCGTGTTTGAGGACTTTGTGGATGACGTTCTCAATAAAATGTAACAGATGACTCTAAAATGTAACAGATGACTCTTGGAAACACTTGAGTTCAGGAAGATGCCGAGGTGATATCGGCTATTCCAAGGGACTATCTGTTCCTATTACAATTCTAATTATTTATCTCCAAAATATTTTTACTTCTTTTTGAGATCAATTTCAAAATCGTCCAGATAAAAAACAGTGTTGTCATTGGCCATGGAGATATAACCAACCCAGGACAATTTTTTGAAATTTTTATTGTAGGGAAGATGATCGAAGGTCTGAACCGGTTTTCCTTCCACGATAATTTTGAGAGTCCAGAACCCATTGGCTTTTGGACCGGTAGTACAATTGACTTCGAAACCGACCCACTGATCAAGGGGAAGTTCCACCAATTTCTTGTCTCCAATGGATAAATGACCTTCGGCAGAAACATTGAACGTTGGACCATCAGAATAGGTACTGTCTTCATAATCTCGCCATTGATACTGAAGTTTAGCCCCCGATTCGAAACGGAGCTTGAAGGTCGAAACAATATTTCCGTCAGGATAGTTTTGCATGTAGGCCAGATGTGGATCATGTTGCCATTTTTGGCCGGGTTCGTCGATGAACTTCAGGCATTTACTTCCATTAATACCTTCTTTATCAACGACACGAATTACTGCTGTTTTATTTTCTTCATAGATAAAAGCGTTATCGACATGATCTCCGGTTTTGTAGGTTTCGTAATTGTCCGTAATTTTTTCGAAGATGGGAGGAGGGGCGATTTCGACCGGGCGCGGCTTGATTGATTTGGCCAGATTAATCCAACGAGAATCGCCATAGAGTCCGATTTGAGTTGTATCAATCGGCTTGAATCCCAACTCGAAGACGGGCGAATTTTTTTTCAGTCGAAAATCACGTTTGTCTGCATCAATAAAACAAGGGTCCTTTACGATACTGTGTGTATCATTTCCATCCTTCTGCCAGACTTGGAGGGTACGTCCCCCCAAGAGCATTGGTTTGTCCGAGGTACTCCATAGGCAGTTGTAATCGGTAGAAAAATTACTTCCTTTTTTCCAATTACCACCGTAATATAATTTAGGGGAGGAAGCATAAATGATATTTTTCGATAGGGTTGCGTGCCGACCTTTTTTGGATTCCATATCAGCATTACGCATTAGTTCACCATTTTCACTGAACGCAAATATATTGTTTTCAATAATGTCTCCCCAAGGATAGGCGTAGCTGTGAAGATGGAGACTTCCATCATACGTATCGTGAACGATATTGTTGCGAATAATAATATCGGAACTTCCGGCGTCGAAGTAGATTCCCCAGCCGCCATAGCCGTCCGGGCCTCGCCGATATCGCCAAATATCATGGAGATGATTATCGTGGAAGTTTGTTCCGGTTGAAATACCTAGAAAATAGACACCTCCCAGATCGGACATAACACCTCCTCCGAGATGGTGGACATGATTATATGCGAATTCGTTATGATGGGTATAGGCTTTATCGGTTCCGGACCAGCTCCAGCCAGCGTGAATTCCGGTATAATAGAAATTACAGATTTCGTTATGCAGAATCTTGTTATAACAGGCACTTCCGGCCATGAAGACACCACAGGCAGCCGCGTAATGATATCCACCATCGTGAATGATATTATTATCGACGGTGTTATATGACGTCAAACAGGCATCATCATTACTCTTGGGAGTGGCTTCAGAAAGATAGATGCCTCCACCTCCGAGATCGTACAGGTGATTATGTCGAATCATATTACGATGACAGCCATCCCATAATGTTATACCATGTTCGCCCAATCGGGCAAATACACAGTCTTCAATTAGACAATCTTCCATACCGATCGCGAAAAAAGCACCTTTTTGGGTATTGGCTCCTTGAACACTGTGCGGATAATCATCCGTAAAATCAGGACGTGTATTTTCAAATGAAATACCTTTAAAGACAAGATGGGATACTGGTTTGTTCGAAACGTAATCTCCTTGAATTTCAACGAGACTGGTAACAACACAGGCGGCAATTGTTTCCGATTTTGACATATCTTCACCCGTCCGTGGATAATAGAACAGTTTCGCCTTGGTATGATCATAAAACCATTCCCCCGGAGAATCAAGACCCTCGAAAAAATTTACCGCATAATATCGGGTTGTTTGTGCGGGAAGATAACGTCCCAAGGCCCGTTCGAAGGAAATTTCATCTGTTTCGCGATTGATCGACTTGATCTTGTTGAGGGAATTTGACCAGTACTGATAGAGTTTGATTCGAAGGGAGGGCGCATTTATCCAGTCACCGATATCTTTGGAATCGTATTTGAAACCAGTACAGGGACTTCCTGGCTCCGGAAGGACATTATGTCGTTTCGTATAAAAATAGGAGCCGAAATTTGGTGTTCGAGCCAGATGGGCCCGGACTCCATTAACGAAGAAATCGCCTGGAAAATAATTATCTGTCGCAAATGGAATATCAGTTACATAGAGTTGGTTGTTGTATCGAGTCCACGGACCGACGAACCTGCATCCACTGATAATGGGATTGGCGCCTGCCTTGCCTTGCCATGTAATCGGACATTCTTTTGTTCCAGAATCCAGATTTGTGAATCGAAGTGGTTCCGTTAAATAGTACGTTCCACGTTCCAGGGTCACGAAAACAGGATCGACAAGCGGTCCCTTCGCCTTGAGTTCACGAACAGCCTGTTGGGCCCGCTGAAGTGTTGCAAATGGTTTTTCCTTTGTTCCGGAAAAGGAATCGTTACCTTCGGGACTAACATAAATTTCAGTTGCCCTGACAGGTTGGAAAAGACAAAATACAATAAAAACAAATACAGAAAAAAAATGTTTCATGGAAGGATCTTTCAAGAGTGTACAATGGTAAATAATAATCGTTCGTGGAGAATAACCGAAAATTCACCAAGAACGATTAATTGACTGAAGAATAGTCTATTACAAGAGAAACCGTATGTCAAGATTCTCCCGGAAGTTTAACCGATAATAAAAACTTTTGAGAGGATAACGACACCTTTATAAATTTAATTATCAATTCAATGGATTTTTAAACCGGAAGGTTTAATTATTTCAAAATCTTTTTTATCAATTAAATAGAACCAGTCGGCAAATCGTCGATTGAGATCTGTTGCTTTACGATGTCCTTCCGCAATGGTCAATTGATGCTCCTGACGTCGTAACGCATTCTCCGATTCAATGCGGACGTTTTCTTTTTCAAGAATCTTTTTTTCTTCAGTTAAGGCTTTATCAGATATTTTCTTTAAAGGCAAGAGGGTCGGTTCCTTTGGAAAATCGGGATTAAAATCGGCAGTCAGGAAAAGATAGACTTTCCCTTCAATTTCCTTGCCGAAGACAAGGCGGATTAAAATACCATCTTTCATTAACAAGGATATTTCCCCTTGTTCACCGATTAGAATGGGTTCAGTCTCCATGGGGTGAACCAGATCGAAACTAGCGATATAAAAGCCCTGTGCTGCAAGGTTTTCATTAGAGTTTATCATTTCCCGAATCGAACGACTTTCTTCAAGCAGGTGACTCCAACGATCGGTTTTTCGTTCGACTTCTGCAATTGTCAAATGGCCAATTGTGTCCGCTATTTCGTTTATTTGTTTATTATTCGGTTTCTTTTTATCGAAGTCAATGATAGGAATATATTTAGAACCTTTTTTTTCGAGGACGAGTCCCTTGGTTGGTGTCCAAACGCGCTCAAGTGCCATGGAGGGATCCTGCTTAAAGGCATAATATCCTTCGGGCTTGATTCCATTGCTTTTGACGTCATACGAGTATTGATGAACAGCCAGTTCCTTGATATTCCAGCGACTGATTTGCAATAGGTCACGATTCATCCAGTCTATTGGATTAATAGAAAGGCGCTCTGGCATCGTTTGTGATTCTTCCGCCTCCGCTTCTTCGGAGGACGCCGTTGAAAAATCGACCGTATACACTTCGTCTTCACCTGGACGACGAATATATCGGACATCACGAACCGAAGAACTTTCCGGAACCCGATCTCCTAATATGGCTTCGACAAAATGTTCACCGTCTCCACCGTTAATTCGCACGAGTATTCCCGAACTTTCTTTTTGTTCTGGTGATAGATCCGATGGATCCAGTACTTTACATTCGCGATGGAGATCCGTTATTTTGGATAGATCCCAACTCTTTTTTTCTCCTCCGGCAATACTTAATACTGCTAATGTCAGAAATGGCGAAACAACTTTAGCCATTTGCTTCGTATTTTCTGCCGGATAGTTGAAATGGGAGGCAATAAACCAATGTCCTTTTCGTTCGGTTAAAAGAATGGACTTCTTTTTGCCCGATATTGAATCAAGACGAATAATCTCTAATGAACGAATCTTTAACGGATCGTCGAAATTTTCGAATAGTTTACGACCTATTTTTTCACGAGGGAGTTCGACCGTTGGTTTCGGCTGTACCTGAAGCCAGATCCATAATAGAAGAAAGGCCAGGGCACCTAAAATCAGCGATTTAAAGAGTTCGACGTTTTTTTTCATGATAAATCCTCAAACGACGAAGCGCAATATAACATAGACAATCACCACAAACAGGAAAAGCGATCCTGCAAAACGCGCTGCATGGCGCAAAATGGGTCCGCAATCCTCGTGTCGTGTTCCTGCATGAACCAGAGCATACGCTACGATCAGAGGTATCAGAAGCCAAATCTGTTGAAATTCAAGTAAAGCAAATAGTTCCATTGGATAATTCCATTATTAAAAATTTCTATTGAATACGCATAGCACCTGCTGCCGGTCTTGTCGAGAAGATTGTTGGCAGAATTCCCGTTTTTTCCATGTAGCGTTTTTCGATGGTCTTCTGGATATCAAGACAGTAATCGGCACGTACTAACGAAACGGTACATCCTCCGAATCCACCCCCTGTTATACGGGAACCGAGCATTCCTCCTTCGATACCAATCGAATGTGCGATATCGACCAGAATATCAATTTCCGGACAACTGACCGCAAAATCGTTTTTAAGGGAGTCGTGACTGGCGTACATTAACTGTCCGACATGTTTCCAGTCTTTGGCCAGGAGGGCATGGGCCATGGCTAGGGTTCGTTCGTCTTCCGTTACTACATGATGGGCACGTCGATAATAGTTTTCATTAACGGCACCCAATTTTTTATGATTCACTTCCAATTGTTCCAGAGTCACGTCCCGCAGTTCTGAAACACCTAAAATACGAGCGGCCTCTTCACAACAATAACGACGTTCCGGATATTCACTTCCGGTCAGTTTATGTTTGACATTACTGTTGGTGATCAAAACGACGATATCAGGATCGTCCATTGGAATCATTTCCGTTTTATGACTTCGGCAATCCAGAAGCATAGCCTTTCCTTCTTCCGCCATGGCTGAAATGAACTGATCCATAATACCGCAGGGCATTTTAGCGAAAACATGTTCCGCTTTTTGGCATAAAAGTGCTTTTTCAATGGGATCTATTGCTTTTTCACTAATGGCTTCCAGAAGAGTCGCTGTCGCAACTTCCAGGGAGGCGCTACTGGAGAGTCCACCCCCTAGCGGAACGTTCGAATGAACGACTGCCTGAAACGGCTCTGCCGTTAGCTCTTTTTCCAGGGCACAGGCAACGGTTCCCTGAATATAGGAATACCAGACCACTTGCTCTGAAGGCGGTATGATTCCGTTCAATTTTATTTCCACTTCTTTATCCATATAGTCGGAATAGACGAGTGCTTGATTGGTATTGGATCGTGGACCTGCCGCTATGACAGTATATCGTTCAATTCCCATTGGAAAGACGAAACCACCGTTGTAATCGGTATGTTCGCCAATTAAATTGACACGACCTGGGGCAGCCACAACCCATTTAGGGGACGTCCAAAACCGTTTTTCGTAATTATGAACAGCTTCTTGTACCAGTTTATCGTTTAGATCCATTTTTCTCCTCCTCTAGATAATATCCACTCGGACGGGGAACGGTCGTGTCAAATGGCCTTATTGTTATATATTGGCCTCCGATCACGACATGACGTTCATTTTGTAACAATACACGAATAATATGGGTACCGGAAATATCATCCGGCAGGGTTAAATTTGTTTTAAATCGGCCTTGATCTGTTTTGAGATGTATTTTGGTCAGAACAAGGTGGTTTGCTTTATCATAGGTATTTTGATAACTCGCTGCGGAAGTGTCGGAAAGCTCAAACTTTTTTCTGCTGGGTTTATGAATTCCGGATCGCTGACGCGGTAGGGAAAGTTCGAGAACCCCTTCCATGACTTCATTTTTAACATTGTTCGGTAATATACCGGTGATTTCAATGGAATGTGCCGACAAAGCTATCGTCGGCATTTCCAGTTTTATTTTTTCTGGAAATCGAATATGAAGGAGGGGATCCCCCAATAAATTAATGGAATGAACATGATCGAAAAGCTGTCCGTCCAATTCTTTTCCAGACGGGTCAAATGTTCGAGCCGTTTGATCCAGGAGTTCTCGAATCTCATTTTTAATCTTTTTTTGTGTTTCCGATGAATCGTTGATTTTTGTCGTATTATCGGAAGGCAATTCCTCGGAAGGGGAATTAGTCGAAGTCTTTTGAATGACTGTATTTTTTATAAACATCTGCTTTTTGGCGCGAAGAACAATTTCACCGAGCGTTCGGTTTTCATCCGTAAAGGCGACATCGAGCAGTTCCTGTCCGAAAACAGCCAGACCATAGGGCATGGAGAGCCGACTTGCGGCCAGGGCAGCTACAGGACCCTTGGGGGCCAGGATAAATTGTTCCGCCAGGGAATCATCATAAACGTCCAATGCCCCGGTATAACATGCGAAAAAAAAGGCGATCGGGTAGCCCTGAACACAATTGAGTAATGCGATATCCTTCATATCCAAAATGGGAAAATCGCCTGAAGGGGTATGTATTTTGTCGAGCCCCTGATGAAAACCATGTCCCATATATACCCATAGAAGCGCTCCTTCATTGAGTCGTGACAGGGTTATGTCACCTATCATTGGCGGATAGGGACAAAAGGCACTTTTCCAGTTGGCCTGGGTAAAGGTCGATTCATATTCACAGGGAAGAAGTGATGATATCAGTTTGCGCACTACGGTTTCGATAATCGGATCCAACATACCAAACCCACCTATTCCCGCGATGAAATTAATGCGACGTTGCCAGGCACCGGGAGGAACAAGAGTTTCGTATGATATGATTTTATTGACAAGAATAGCCAATTCTTCCTTCGTTCGAACCGGGAATCGGCCAATGGCAATATCGGGAAAACCATCATTGTTCATATCTGCGTACCAAGAATCCGATCCGATATGATTTTCCGTACTGAATCGGGAAATAACTTGTGCCGGTATTCGCGGCGTCGGTATTATATTGTGCCAACTGGCGTTTTCATCGACGGGAGAAGCGTCGCCAACAAGTAAAATTGCTGTTAGTGGAAATGTCTGCTGTAAATTCAAGAGGGTTTGCCGTATTTGAAGAATTCGACTGTTAGGGTCTGCTTCTTCGGTGACTGTCGGAGTATCCGTTGTTATGATATGAACTTGATATCCCTGTTTTTCACGCCAGACAAGCCAGGGAGATAGTGCCTCCTGAAATTCCAGTGGACAGACAACGGCAACATTACCGATTGATTCGTTGGGTAATAGGGAACCTCGCGGCAGAACTGTCCCGTTCGATATGGCGGTGTTCGATATGGCGGTGTTCGATATGGCGGTAACGGAAGATGGTGGTATTCTATCGGCTCCCTCCATGGAATTTCCGGCTATCAAAAACAATAATCCCAATATTATCAGAAGCAAAACGTTCCTCAAAAAAAAGAACGTTTTGTAATTATGGTTTTTTGATATCTTCACCATTAGATGACCTCTTGTCTTAAAGATCGTAATATTTTCATTAGGATCATAGTCGTTTTCTTGTGGAAATTTCACCAGGATCTTTATTGTTTTGCTCTCAATTCGGGTGAAATAAACTCCAAAAAAGGACGTGCCATTGATCGAAACTTCTGAAGGGGCATTTCCCAGGTATTCCAACGTGGTGAAATCAAACGCGCTTCTGAAATATATACGTGAACATCAATGGCAATAAACGCGTAAAGCCGCTTTTTCCATGTAAAAAGCTGTTCATATTCCACAGGGGACAGATCTCCGTCAATTAAATACGCAAATACAAACAAGCCATGATAATTATGGCCGAGGAATGACTCCCAACGCAGAAGTCCGGTTAGATCATCTTTAGTTGTCCAGTGTTTCCAATAATGTTTCGATGATCGACCTCCAGGAAATCGGCGCCCTTTAACATCTATTATCCAATGGGATGAATAGGGATCTGTAACAACGAAATCAAAATTTTTGAGCGACGAACCATCTTCCAACCGGTTGCGACTATCTTGCCGATTCGAAAAATGCGGTATTTCCCGCTTCTGAAGGTAATCCTCAAATGCTCCTTCGTAATGATTTCTATTACCCATAATCCTAAATCTCAACTGTTAAACAGCACTATTGTTAAACAATACCATTATTTTGCCAGAACGTTTTTGACTGTTGTCAAAAGAAAGTCCATTGGGAACGGCTTCCGAAGATATTCGTCCACTCCCAATTGCAAGGCATATTCTTTATGTCTGTTTCCTTCATTTCCTGTGACCATAATCACTCGAATAGGATAGGGATTATTTTGACGAATTGTTTCCAGAACGAGAAAACCACTTCGTTTGGGCATCATCATATCCAGAATAATTAAATCGGGTGTTTCCTGCTCAATCAGATAGAGTCCGGCACTGCCGTCGCGGGCAATACGAACGGAATATCCGGTCGCCTCCAAGGCGTATTTCATGGAATCCCCGATTTCAATATCGTCGTCAATAATTAATATTTTATTTTTTTCTTCTTCCATTATTTTTCTTCTTAATATTCTTCTTAATATTATTATTCCTAATATTATGTTATCTCCAGATAATATTATCTTCTGGAGGGAAGTTTTTTGAAGTCAAAAGGTTTCCCACGTTCGATAGATGCACTAATGATTTTATCCGGAGCGGGTAGATTCTCTTCTTCCGGATTGATTCGCTGTAGTTCGGAGAGAACTTCCATTCCTTCAACGACACGACCAAAAACAGTATGTTTATTATTGAGGAAGAAGGTTGGTATAAAGGTCAGGAAGAACTGTGATCCTCCCGTATCCGTACCAGCATGGGCCATACTAATTGATCCGCGGAAGTGCATTCGGGCATTTTTTTGACTGCATTCACAAGGAATGGCATAGCCGGGACCTCCGGTACCACTTCCTGTCGGATCGCCTCCCTGGGCCATAAAAAAGGGAAGAACACGGTGAAACGGTACATTTTTATAGAAGCCTTTATCGACCAGGGTCAGGAAGTTACCGACCGCGTTGGGGGCTTCGTTTTTGAACAGTTCCAGAACGATATCACCCTTTGTGGTTTTCATTCGTACACGTGGAAGTTCTTCTGTGGCTTCCTTGGCGCGAATCGCCTGTTCTGCCGGCCATAGCTTTTTATAGAGAGGAAGTCCATAATTGAGCATTGTGCGAATACGCATTTCATCACGAGGATCCGCTTTTTCAATACCACCTTTCTCGTCGGCCAGTTTATACCATTTTTCCGCGTCTTCCAACTGCATCACATTAAAAGCGGTAAATGCAGCGTAGGCATAGAGAATCGGACCGATATTTTCGGGTAGTGGCTGTTGGCAAACAACAGATGCTATTTGATAGGCTGTTTCATAATCTTCACAGGAAACCGTTTTCCATTCGAGCATGGAAAAAAGAAATTGCAGAACTTCCGGATCTTTATCGCCCGATACTTTATAGGAAGCTATTGCCAACGGAATCAATTGTTTCTGCAATCCGGTTGCCTTTTCGATCAATGGACCGTATTCGGTTCGAATTTTGTCTTTTCGTTCCGCTGTGGCCGTCTGATATTCATTTTTGAGACTATATGTTTGTTTCAGACAATCTTTATATTCAACCAATTTAAGCTCAAAAGCTTTACGTTCTTCGGTCATGGGAATCTGTACTTTCTGTGCGGAAGCGGCTCCTGCAGGTGCTTCCAAGTGTTGTTGCTGTGCTCTAGCCAGACTGATAAACAGGCCAAGGAGCAGGAGTAAAGAAAAAACGACTCTTTTCTTCATGTTTTATTCTCGCTCTTCATTGTTAAGGATATATTTTTTTGTTATACTATAGTTCATCATAACAATAAAATGTATTATAAAGAATTTTATGGATAACGACAAGGCGCATTAGTACGAAAAAATAAAAATCCTCAAAAGAACTTGGGAGAAAATCAGGAGAAAATCAATTGAAGAAACGAATCATAAAGAGAAAAGAGTCATATAAAGGTAGTTTTTCCGCGGACCAGGGTCGTGGTCGAAGACGACGTTTACGGGGCGAACAGGACGATTTTGCCGAAAATACTCCTTTTGAGGCACCGGAGGAAGATTTACAGGGAAAAACAACCTATTCAGATATTTTTGTTATCGGAAAAGAGAGTCGTACCGATTTATCCGGTTGTTCCAGTACAACTCCGGAACGACGTGCCAAAATACGTGAAATAGAAGATACTCTCAATCGGCAGCGATCCATTAGCTGTAATGAATTTCTGGTCATGTACGATACCGTGCAGGAGGTTTTGGGTGTTAACGAGGAACAGCCGAAGAAAAAACGGCGCCGCCGTCGGTTATCGGAGAAGGAAAAAGCGGAGGCAAGCATTGGTAGTGAGCCGGGGGAACGTGGTCCGGTAATAGGTCTGCGTGTTATAGGTGGACAATTACGGGGCACTAAATTGAAATACAGTGGAGACCACCGTGTTCGACCCATGAAGGAACGTGTTCGCGAGTCGGTCTTTAATCTACTCGGCTTGGAAGTGAAAGGTAAACATGTAGTCGATCTGTTCGCCGGAACCGGGGCCCTGACATTCGAAGCGATCAGTCGGGGATCTGAATCGGCCACAATGATCGAAGTTCATTTTCCGACTGCACGGGTGATCAGGGAAAACATCGCTCTTCTTGAGGAAAAAATGCCCGGGGTTAAACAAAAAATCGAACTAATAACCACCGATGTCTTTTTTTTCGGAAAAGAAAAGGAGAATATTCTACACCGTCTTCCGAAAAAAGAATGGCTTGTTTTCTGTTCGCCACCCTATGACTTTTATGTTGAACGACATGAAGAACTACTGGATTTAATTCGTAATTTTAGGGAATCGGCGCCCGCCGGATCTCTGTTTGTAATTGAAGCGGACGAACGATTCGATTTCAATTTGCTGGAAGTGCCCATGCTTCCGCGAAAAAGAAAATCCTATCCTCCCGCAGAAATTGGAATGTTTGTTATTGAAGGCAAGTAAATTATTTTACAAGGAGTCTAACCATGAAAACTTTTATGAAGTTTATTTCCGTTGTCGGAATACTGCTGGTTGTATTGGGAACCCGTTCCATTTCTGTTTTTGCCGACGACCCTGTTGAAAATAAAGCTGTTGAAAATAAAGCGGAAAAGGAAGTGGAGAAAAAAAAGGCTGATATTGATATTGACGTCATTTTGCATAAAAAGAAGCCGAAGGCGAAGATTATGGAAATCTTTATCGATTACGAACGGGAAAGATTAATCTATTGGGGACGTCTCTTTGAAGAAACAAAAGAGGGAATGGAGAAAAAAAAGGATCCCTATATTACCCGAAATAAATATGATTTCGTGGTTGATGGTCATAATGGCAAAATTCTTTATTGGATGGAATATCGTTATTATTTTCCTATACAAGAAAAAACAGATCGTACCCAAGCGATGATCGGTAAAGAAAAAGTAAAAGAAATCGCACTCAAAAGTGCTCCGGAATCGACGATCAATACGATCGAATGGGATATGATCGATCAACTTGTTTACTATGATGCCACCATAACCAAAAAGGACAAAACCGTTGTACGCCTGGCCATTGACGCCTATACCGGTGAAATTGTTGATAATGTAAATAATATAGAACAGAAGACGGACGAAAAGGTTTTGACCGAGGTGGAAAAGAAGGAACTTGAAAAGCAGCAACTTCGTGCCTCCTGTATTGCCGAATCGAAGATCGCTCAATTTTTACTAGGCAAGATTCCGGGCGCGGATATTGTGAATCAGCAGTTGGATCTGGACGTCTATCCTCCCGTTTATAAAGGGTCCCTGGTCCATAATAATAAAGTCTACCGCTATCAAATAAACGCATTGACTGGTTCATTAGAACAGTGGACTCTTAAAACATATCATGAACCGATATATGTCCATCGGGGTGAACGAACGGTCAGTCGTCCCATTCCTCCAACCGGTCCCATTATTCAGATTCCCATGGCCCCCATGTCTCCAACAACTCCCATAATCCCGACGCCGCCACAATGGCTGACTCCACCGAACGCTCCGCGTATACCAACGACGCCAAGAGCCCCTAAAATCCCCAATCCACCAGCCATTCCAATGCCACGTTTCTAGTGGTTCGTAAAGTTTAAATCTTCCGGTTTAACCAGAAAACCAAAACAGGCACCCCGCCTGTTTTGTTCCCCTGAATGACAAGTAAATTAAAGTGTTGTAACCACGAGTGGTATAAAACCCTTGTTTTTCATGTTTACCGTAATCTTCCAAACAGGGGGAGATTCCTGTTTGGAAATAATCTGTACGAAGAGCCAATGTCTGGACAACTTCTGTTTTTAAGATTCTGTTTTTAAGAGTTCGTAACTAACTGCTATCCATCAGATTTTCCATCCGAATCAATTCATTAGTATTCTATAATATTCTATCTGTTTGCATTGTATGTTTTCTCTGTTAATTTCGTTTATGATTTCGTGATTTCAGGTATATTCTGATCCGTTTTACCATCTTCTTTCATAACACCATAAAAAAATAACACCATAAAAAATAACTAATTTGAGAAAAAATATAGAAGCTATTGTAAAATGCTTTATTGTTCTGTAAAATAATTGGTGTTTATCTGTAAACAGTTTCAAAATGTATTGTATTTATACCTTGAATGAGGAACCATATCGATGAATTGGCAATTATTACGCAAATTGAGTTTTTGTTTTGTGACTGGAAGTATCCTGGTATTAACACTGTTCAACGTTTCCTCTTTAAAAGGGGAACATACGTTTAACGGAATTTATACAGACAGAAATCTTGACCGAATTGCGTTTCCTATTGGTGGATTGGGGACCGGAATGTATTGTCTGGAAGGGACGGGTACTTTTTCACATGTTTCGTTACAACATCACCTGGAATTTTTTCACGAGCCGGTACTGTTTGGAGCATTATATTTAAAGGATAGGAAATCAGGAGGAGATCTAGTTCGTGTTCTTGAAGGACCAATTCCGGATCACAAATATTTCGGAGGGCCCGGAACCGGACTTGGTGCTCCGGGTACTATATTTGGTCTTCCAAGATTTACAAATGCAAAATTTTCGTCGAATTTTCCTTTCTGTGATATTCATCTAACCGATAAAACGATTCCTGTGGAGGTTGTTATTCAAGGTTTCAGTCCATTTATTCCTAACGAGCCGGAATTATCTTCGTTTCCGGCAGGAACAGTCGAATATCGGATTAAAAACACCTCCGGTTCGGAACTGGAAAGTGTATTTTCGTTCCATGCGCGTAATTTTATGGGTAATAAAGAGATCGGTTCGATAGATAATGGATTTCGTCTGGTAGGTCCTAACGGTGAATTTGCCATTAAAGTTATGGATACGGAAGAAGTACATGTTGACCATTGTTGGTATCGTGGTGGTTGGTGGGACGGTTTGACCATGACATGGAATAACGTTATGACCGGAAAACTGGTTGATAATCCGCCGGTTCACGGAAACGAACCGGGGGCGTCTCTTTATGTTCCATTGCACCTTGCACCGGGAAAAGAGAAGGTTGTTCGCCTGTTGACCTGCTGGTATGTTCCGAAATCGGATTTGGTTGTCGGTAATGATGGGCAGAACAGAAAACTGGCGAATAGGCCCGCACTCGGAACGGCCGAAGGTCAGCAGACCGTTCACGGATATCACGGAAAACAATTGGTCAATACCTATTTTCCCGATGGTGACAGTCAGATAGGGACAATACGATCGCCGAAGTTTACCGTTAAATATGACTATCTTCATTTTCTGGTTGGTGGAGGGGTTGGCGACAATGTAGGTATTGCTCTGATCGATTCTAAAGGAAAACGTATTCGAATCGCGCGAGGTCAAAATCAGGAAGATCTTCAATGGACCACCTGGCCTCTGTCCGATCTTAAGGGAGAGTCGGTCTATCTGGAGATATTCGATAACGAGACCGGGCCTTGGGGACATATTAATGCCGATTATTTTGTACTCTCCGAACAGGACCACGAGCAGTTTCTCCATCGCGTTAATTCTAAACAGGGTAATTCTAAACAGGGTAACATTGAAATTGCGGGAACCGATCAGCTCGTCACCGATTTCGAGGCAGAAAATTATGATAACTGGACCTTAATTTTTCCAGAAATTCCAGAAGGTTCCAACGATTCTACAGAACCGAAAACCTATAAACCATGGTACGCAGTTCGATACGCGAGTCTTGACGAAGTTGTTACCGATTTTATCAAACAGTACGATATGCTATACAAGCGAAGTCGGTGTTTCTCCGAACTGTTTCGACGGACAACTCTTCCGAACGAAATATTGGAGGCGGTGGAGGCCAACTTAACCATTTTGAAATCGCCGACGATTTTACGACAGCATGATGGTCGTCTTTGGGCTTGGGAAGGAAATGGAGACAATAGTGGAAGTTGTGCCGGAACCTGTACCCATGTCTGGAACTATGCACAATCGATTTGTCACCTGTTTCCCGAACTTGAACGAGGATTACGGCAAACAGAATTTTTCGACGCGTTGATGCCGGATGGTCGTCAGGCGTTTCGTGCCCCGCTTCCGATCCGGCCCGGGTGGATTGCCTGGGACGCTTCGGATGGACAACTCGGTTGTATTATGAAGGTTCATCGCGAATGGCGTATTTCCGGAGATATGCTCTGGCTAAAACATATTTGGCCGAGGGTTCAAACGAGTATGAATTATGCCATTGAAAAATGGGATCCCAAGGAAACCGGACTCTTGGAGGAATCACATCATAATACCTACGACATTAATTATTTGGGGCCGGAAGGACATTGTGGATCCTTCTATTTAGGTGCGTTGGCCGCCATTATTTCCATGGGAAAAGCGTTGAATGAAAATGTGGAACGATACGAGAAGATTTTACGTGCCGGTCGATTTCGTATGGAAAATGAACTCTTTAACGGGGAATACTTTATTCAACTGGTTCCGACACCAGGAACGGAGGGAAAGCCGGACAATCAAAGTTTGTATTACAAGGAGGTTGCTCGACAGATCGATCAACAGGGACCCAAATATCAATATGGTACCGGCTGCCTGTCTGACGGTGTTTTGGGGTTCTGGATGGCGAAGGTCTGTGGTATTGACGAGGATCTGGTTGATCCGAAGAAGGTTCGTTCCCATCTGAATGCTGTTTACAAATATAATCTAAAGAAGAGTCTTCTAAATCATTCGAATCCCCAGCGTCCCAGTTATGCGATGGGAGATGAAGGTGGACTGCTCCTGTGTAGTTGGCCTCGGGGAGGAAAACCACTTTTGCCGTTCGTCTATTCCGATGAAGTGTGGACCGGGATCGAATATCAGGTCGCCTCCCATTTAATGATGGTCGGCGAAACGGAAAAGGGGCTCGAAATCGTTCGAATTTGTCGGAATCGTTATTGTGGTATCCGTCGAAACCCCTATAATGAATTTGAATGTGGACATTGGTATGCACGGGCAATGGCCAGTTTCGCTCTGCTTCAAGGTTTTACGGGGGTCCGGTACGATGCTGTCTCCAAGACACTTTACGTTCGAAAAAGTACCACCGATTTTATCGCACCTTTATTTACTAATGGTGGTTATGGCTATGTTCGATACGATGCGTCAAACCAGAAGGAATCTGTTAAAATTGAGCCTGTTGAAGGACTGTCCGACTTTAATCCCAAAATTGTTTTAATTGAAAAATAATTTAGGGTATAACTTTCATTCCGGGTAGTTTTTCTCCGTTTTTTTAATCTCTTCCAAATGGACAGAGTTGTGAAGAATATTAATAAAGGTCCTGTCATAACCGATCATTACGTTGGTTACGTTTTGATTTGTTCCGATTAATTTATACAGATTAATTTATACAGAATGAAAGCAAGATACATTTTGGAATTATGGATAAACATTGATAATTTACAGAAATTTCCAATGTTTGGTAAAAACAAGTTTGAGAATGTCCCATGTTAAATAGTATTGTAATAAAAAATAATACAATTAAAATAAATAATAGTACTATAAATAATAGTACTATAAATAATAGTACTATAAATAATAGTACTATAAATAATA
>CAYUAP010000019.1:44644-49371 GCA_964442735.1 uncultured Planctomycetaceae bacterium
GTACTATAAATAATGTTTGAAAAATATTATCTGTAAAAATCAATGTTATCTTAAAACATTATAATTTCACAGTGTCTATGTCAACTTCCCGATGAAAGAGTATTTAACCAACATATGGCGGTGATATCGAATACAGTTTATTTATCCTTTACCGTTGATTTTTAGAAAATTCCAATTTTATTAAAGTCTTTTACATTTTTGTCTTGACTTTTTTGTTTTTTTAATATATAATCAAAATATTGTATTCTTTTAAACAGGGTATCAAGAGAACTTGATGTAAACTTGATGTACTGAAAAAGAATTTTGGATTTTTACAATATGAGGAGTAACGACAATGAAAAACAAAGTTCGTTTAAGTGCCTTTACGTTGGTTGAGCTTTTAGTAGTCATAGCCATTATTGGTATTTTGATTGCTTTATTGCTTCCAGCGGTTCAGGCTGCACGTGAAGCTGCCCGACGTATGCAGTGTACCAATAAAATCAAGCAGATTGGTCTGGCACTGCATAATTATCATGACATTAACAATGCGTTTCCGGCTCTTCGTGCTGGTAATCCGCGTGGAGCTTCTTCCTATGCAGGTAATTCACGGAATGGTATTCGTATCTATCTGCTTCCCCTTCTGGAACAACAGGCATTATACGATACCTTAATGCAGTCAGCCGTCGGTTCCTATAGTGCGGAGGCTCCTTGGACGACGACCTTTGATGGTTATTTATGTCCAAGTTGTCCGGGACCCAAAGAATCGCCTAATGCCAATCCGACTCAAACAGCAGGTTGTGCCAATTATTATTTCTTTGTCGGAGATCGTCCCTATCGTTCGTATACGGCAGGAACATATACCAGTGGTACCATGAATTCCGGTGTTTTTTTGAATGATGCCTGGTCGAATATGTCCATGATTACCGATGGAACGAGTAATACAATGGGCGTTTCCGAAGGTACCCGTCCAAGGAACACTGCTACTTTTGGTGACTGTGTTACTTTACCGAGTGGAACCGGGTGGTCTCCTATTAACCTGACCCCTTTATTTGATCGGGCTAATAAAAAATACCTTTCAACCTGTGGGACCTTCCAGAGCTATTGTGTTCTTCGTGGTTTTCGTGCCTGGGATGGTTGTCTGCTCTTTACTGCCGTTACCGCATATACTCCGCCAAATTCCGTTTTGGTCTCCGATGGTACTGGTCATACTGGAAATCAGTATATTCTTTCTCCAACCAGTTATCATTCTGGTGGGGTCAATGTCTGTATGATGGATGGGAGTGTTCGATTCATTCCTGATACGATCGATTGTCATAATCAGGCGGCCGGTTGTCGAAGTTATCCCGACATTACTTCACCGAGCAATTATGGTGTTTGGGGGGCTCTGGTTACAAAAGGGGCTGGGGAAATGGTTACCCTGTAATTCATCTTAAAAAGAAAGAAAATAAAATATGTCAAAATTTCAATATGCCATCTTTATGGGATTGTGTTTTGTATTGAGTTTGGGAATTCTGTGTGGAACCGGTTGTAAAAAGAATTTGCATGGAACTGTTCCAGTTACGGTAAAAGTGATGTATAATAATGCGCCTGTTGCCGAAGCGGTTGTTGTCTTTCAGGGAGGAGATGCTCCTGCAAGTGGCTCTACGAATAGCAATGGTGTTGCCGTTTTGTCATCATTTGAGCCAAAAGATGGGGCTAAACCTGGTAAATACAATGTGACGGTGTCCAAAGTCGAACTCAAAGAGACCCGGGATCCTAAAGATCCTATGGGAGATCGTATTCTCAAGTCGGAGACGATTTATCATATTCCGGCTGTCTACGGGAATGCCCAAATGTCAGAGTTAAAGGCGGAAGTCGTTGCTGGTAAAAAAAATACTTTTACCTTCGAACTGGACGATAAAAGAAAAGACGCTAAAGTTAAAATTGATAACGCTCTGGCCGATTAAGACAAGTAACGGTACAAGAGGGAAATTACAAGTACCTCTATCTGTTTTTTTTCTGGAAACGAGTATTCCGTGTGATACGTAGAATATGATATTCAACGTGTAAACAAGATACATTTTTGATACTGCGAATTTCACGGATAAACAAGGATAGTTACCCGAAAATAGAGAGTTTTGCAATACCAAAACTCTAATATATTTTTGAGGGCTAATATTTTATTATAATGGATGTTATTTGTCAAAAAACTATCCGTGAAAATCTGAATTATTCGTAATTACAAATATCTCCTTTTTACCGGATGATCCGGGTAGTTCTTGAAAAGGGACAGGTAGTACAAGAAAGGACGGAATATGTTGTGTTGTATTATTAAGTTTCCTGTATCGCATTCCGTATCGCATATGGGATCATGTTTATCTTTTGGGCATCTTGTTTCGATGTTTATTGTCGGAATAATATTTTTCACTATTTCTTTTATTGATATCCTGGACTGTCTTGCGAAAGAAGTTAAAAATATTGCTGTTACAGGAACTGATATTCTCTTGAAATCGGACGAAGATCCATTTTTTGCGGAAGAGCCGCTTTTTATTAAGGGGAAGAACCAGTTCTATCGGATACCGACGCTGGTGGTGACACATGACGGAACAATCATAGCGGCGGCGAACGCGCGCTGGAATTCCATTAACGATTTTTCACCTACAACACTGGTTGTCCGCCGCCGCAGCTATGGTGAAAGGTGGGAAGAGCAGATTACTATTGGTGGAGACGAGAAAAACTCCTGTGGAATTGGTAGTTCGGTTTACGATACAGTCACCGGTCGTGTCTTTATTTTTGGTCTTCCCGGGGCGTTTATTAGTGATGATAATGGTCGAACATTCAAAATACAGACAGTAAAGGTTGCTCCGAATAAAGATCATAGACGTTCTGGAGGAACCCATGGTTCAGGTCCGGGGATTACGATTCAAGAGGGAGAACATGCGGGACGGCTATTGGTTCCTGCCCGATATGCGTTACGACAGGAAACTGCCGAAATGCAACGTTCCAACAAGGAATTTCGTCAATTTCTAATGAAGGAAAATTGGAACTGTGCGATTTACAGTGACGATCACGGAGCTACCTGGAAGACCTCTGAACCGCTACAGATCGGAACCGGAGAAGGAACCCTGGTTGAGTTAGATAATGGAAAAATCTATTATAATTCTCGAGCTTATTTCAATGACAATAAACGACGAATCGCAACGAGTGATAATGGTGGGGAATCCTTTAGTGGTTTCGGAGAGGCGGCCGATTTAATCGAACCGCCCCATGGCTGTTGTGCAGGGCTTTTGCGAATAACACGGGAAAACGGAAAACGTTTACTTCTATATTCAGGACCGAGAAATAAAAAATCACGAACCGATTTAACCGTTATGGCCAGTACGGACGATGGTCGATCCTGGCGTCCTGTTGTAAATTTAACGCCGGGTTGTTCTGGTAGTTATTCCGCAATGGCCTGGTCCGAAAAAGAAAAAAAGGTCTGTATGCTCTACGAAACCAATAAATTTCAATCGAACAAGGAGGACGGTGAAATTGCGTTTGCCGAATTTAATCTCGCCTGGATAGACCGACAACTGGCCGGAGAAAAAATTGTAGAACGTAATCCAATTTTCCCCGGGGCAGATCCAGAGATCCGCTATTTTGAGAAAACAGGACGTTATTATATTTATCCGACGACTTCCGGTAATGGATTCAAGGTCTTTTCCTCTAAAGATCTGGTTCATTGGACCGATGAAGGGGAAATATTTTCCTTTAAAAATCTGACATGGGAAAAAACGAATTCATGGGCACCTTCAATCCTCGAAAAAAAGACAACCAATGGTTATCGATATTATTTCTATTTCTGTGCGAATCTAAAAATCGGGGTTGCTGTTGCGAACGATCCAGGTGGTCCGTTTGTCGATTCTGGAAAACCTCTGATTAATTTTAACCCGAATGGTGTTTCTGGTGTTGCTATAGATCCGAATGTTTTTGTTGATCCGGTTTCCGGCAAGACCTTTCTCTATTGGGGAAATAGTTATTTAGCGGTATGCGAACTGGCAGACGACCTCGTTTCACTTCGTCGGGAGACGATTCAGGTTCTTAATGTACCACGCTTTTTTGAAGGTGCTTTTGTCTTTTGGCACAAGGGGGTCTATTATCTGACATGGTCCGAAAACGATACCCGAAGTGTCGATTATCGTGTTTTGTATGCGACGAGCGATTCACCCACCGGTCCTTTTCGACTGCCGGAGAACCCGGTTATTCTCTCGAAACGTTCGGAATTGGGGATTTATGGTCCCGGTCATCATTCTCTCCTTCAAGTGCCGGGAAGTGATCGTTGGATAATTGCCTATCATCGATTATGTCTGCCATTAGGAAAATCGGTTTGGGCCCGGGAAACTTGTCTCGATTTCCTGTCGTTTGCTTCAGACGGCTCTATTATACCTGTTTTGCCGACACGACATGGTATCGAACAATCAATTCCACCGAAGAAATAACCGGAGAAATAAAGAACGTAACTTTACAAACCATTAGTGGTGGACAATACTTAATTTAGGAGTTAATAAACTAATTTAAGGCGGGAGAATAGGAATGGTCATACTTCGGTAACTCCTGTTTTAAGAGTTCGTAACCACTGATAGTTTGTAAATCTTAAATTCCCGTTTCTCGTAATCCCAAAATAGGTGGACGCCTGTTTGGGTGGTGGTGGACGAGATGTCTGTATTTTAGTTGTTGTATTTTAGTTGTTGTATTTTAGTTGTTGTATTTTAGTTGTTGTATTTTAGTTG
>CAYUAP010000019.1:49471-50116 GCA_964442735.1 uncultured Planctomycetaceae bacterium
TTGTATTTTAACTGTTGTATTTTAACTGTTGTATTTTAACTGTTGTATTTTAACTGTATTTCAGTTAATTTTCCTGGTAACCATTCACGAACGATTTTTTGGTGGTAATAAGGTCTATGATCGAATTTTTAGAATTGTTTCATTTGAGGCAAACTCCAATTTAACATCGGATCAGTTGGAAATTATTGCAATGAAATTGCCTTTGAATACGACGATCTCGGACTATATTGCGAAAAGACAAATTGGCTATTGGGATGGCAATAAAATTGTTGAGAACTATGTACGCGAGGAAAACAATCCTCCCGTGTATGAGATACAAAATATTTTGTCCCCCTTCGTTCGCTCCGTACTGATTTTAGTCGGCATTATCATGATTCTTGCGGCATTAACGATGAAATGGTGGTACCGCAGAAACTATTCCACGAACACCGTTCCTTGACACATCAGAAAGTATTTGATTGTGGAGAAACTATTCCACGAACATCGTTCTTGAAAATTTCGCGTTTTCTGCGGATCATCGTCAAAAGAGTAACAAGCGGACAATTAGGGCGTTATTTCTACGGATATAAAGTGAAACCACGGATAACACAGATTTTCACGGATAGTTTTTTGGCAAACAAACTTTTTTATGATAAAATTATTTAT
>CAYUAP010000020.1:0-50114 GCA_964442735.1 uncultured Planctomycetaceae bacterium
TTATTGTAAAATATTGTATTTTACGGCAGACTATCTGTGTTTATCCGTGATATCCATGGTTCCAAAAATGTTCGTGAATGGTTACCGCTTTTTAATATACTCTCAATATACTCCTGAACTGGATTTCGGTAGTATCGGTATTACAGGCTTGATATTGGATGGTGTTTTAAAAACAACGGATATCTCTAATTTTTAATTTGCAAATAACGCCAATCGGAAGTAATATTTTTTAGTTCGTTGGGGAGTTGATTTTTCGTCGATTGAATAATCCCCTTCCACTGTCCCTTGGAATCTTTCCATAGAGCGATATCCGGTAGTGATTGTTCGTTTGTTAAGTCGAAATCAAGACCTCCACCTGAAAATTTCTTTATTTCCGAACCGGCCAAAGCGTTGAGATTACCCTTGGAATCAAATCGGCATGCCAGAACCCCGACAGCTTCTGCGGATATTTTTATTTCCTGACTTCCGTTATTATTGGATACTTTTTCCTGTACAAGCAAAGGTAAACCGGTCGGTTTTTCGACAGTTGCGTTCGCCCAAACCAGAGTATCATCGACCATACGGGCAAAACCGGATATACCCGGGCGACTTTCCCAAGGACTCTGTTTTCCGATTTTATTATTGTTCAGCAAGGTAATCGCCTCGGGGATACCTTTCGGTACAATAATTTTTGTTTTACTCTTTATCGCCATTTGTCGAAGATGTTCAAAATCGGCCCGATCTGAATCGGTATCCGCATAGAAAACAATGACTTTATAGGGTTGAATTCCATACTGAAGATATCCTTCGTCATTAATCTGCCAGCAAGGAACTCCCGACTGTGTTTTACTATTGATTTGAGAACTCGGAATCAGATCGGCAGGATAACCCGCATTTGAGAATTTTTGACATTGTGTTATTGCTATATTTATTAGTGTATTGAATTCAGGACGCGTCCAGTTCATAACACTGAAATGGCCAAAAACGATACAGACAGGGGAATATAATGGTGCATCTGAAATAAAATTTAACATACGAATCCGTTGACGTGTACGTTCCATACCTTGATCGAGAATGGGAAGCATGGCATAATTATCAGGTGTTCGGGCAGGATTATTAGGCATACAGCAGAATGGATGAATATTAACTCGACCACCACCTAGGAGTGCGGTCCAATGCTCGATAAAATAGGGGCGTGTTTCGTTGGCGTAATATTCATTATACCATAGTCGCCCATTGGTCTTGGCCATTCCGGTTCGACATGGAAATGGTGTGGCTTCATCGGTTTGTGCATAGTCGCGCGGATGCTTCCACCACATGAGAGAATTTTTACGAAATTCACTAGGACAGGGGGAACAATACCATGTCGGATGGGTTGCGACAAAGGCTGTTTTACCCCATTGTTGTTTCGTTATATCGTAAAGCTGATATTCATATTTGAGAACCTGTTCCAAATTCATTTTATTAAAAGCGTCAATTACATTGCTACGTTCGATTTCTCTTCCTGCTTGTGGTTTATACATCAGAAGGGCATCATCAACAAAATCACGCTCTGGATAGAGTTGCGCATATCGTTCGCCTGTTTTAACGGAATAATAAAATTCATCTCGATTCGGAACTCCGGTAGGACATGGTAAAAATCCCCATTCGTCTTTAACACACCCCCCAGCCGGTATATTTTTATGTCGTTCGAAGATCTCCCGTTCAAAAGAAAACGCTTCCTCGGAATATATATCGGGATAAAGAAAACTATAGGCCACAGCGATACAAACATATCGATCTTTTAAATTACGTTCTCCGAGAAGTGTGGATTTGGCAATTACTTTTGTATCGATTTTTTCCGATGTAAATTTGACCTCTTTTGTAATCTCCTTGATGCTGTTCGGTATGATACTTCCCACCTCATTTTTCTGATAGCTCCATGCTTTAACCAGACGAACGCCTTCGGCAAAATAGGCGTAATTATGAGTATAATGATCTGTCATTTTATCGTGATGGGAAATTACAGTCAACTCCTTCAGTTCTTTTTGCAACTCCTCCTGAAGTATTAAAATTTCCGCTTTTTTATCCGGATACCGACGATTGAATTCTTTTCGAGAGAGTCGGATTTCTGCATCGGGGAGTATGGCGATTCCATATTTCTCCCGCGCATAAAGTGTCGCGTTCTTTTGAAAGTCGATTGATTTCGGATCTATCGATTCATATTGGGTCATTCGGGAGGAAACTGCGATCATATCAAAAGAGGCATAATTGCCGATAGCATCAATATATCCTTTATAACCATCCGGTTTTAATACTTCATTTTCGCGCGGAAACCAGCAACCCAGTTCCCGGGGAATCATTTTACCATCGACTTCTACCGGAATTCGCTTGGGATGATCGGGATTCAATAGCGGTACTTGAGCTTGTGCCGTCATAGTAAAAAATAATAAATTGAAAACAAAAAACAGCATTTTCAACTTTTTCATAACAATGTCTCTTTTCGTAAATGAATTTAAAAGACTTCATAATAATACACTTTTTTCTATTATATCAAAAAAGATTAACTTTCACAACGACATCGAACAAAATTGTTTGTCGTCGATTTTGAAATCCAAAATATAGAGTTGATATCCAAAACATAGTTGACACGATGATAAATTTATGATAAATTCAATCGAAATGTTTATGGAACATCCTCCGATAAAAGATATTTTAAATATACTAACATAAAAATCATAAATACTAAAACTGCCATTAATAATCAAAAGCTATACGTGGTTAAAAATAAACAACAACAGACAAACTAACAAAAATGAAAGTTACACCAATGAAAATATTCCACAAATTCATATTTTGTATTATTTTGACATCATTTATTTTTTTATTTCCATGGTCGGTAAAAGCAGATCCCCCATTGAAAACCGACGACTGGATTTTTCGAAATTACATTCGTAAAGAAAAAGCCGAGTCACTGCCGGGAACGCAACTTTTAACCTGGAAACAGGATTATTCCGTTTTTATGAACGCAGAGATCGACCGTTTTCTTCTTCTCCAGACGGAGATTGTACGGAACCAACGACATATCCAATGGAACCATCATGCAAAAACAATGGATGACTACGAACGATTCATCGCTCCTCGACGTGAAAAACTTGCGACGATACTGGGGGCCGTCGATAACCGTGTCGATGATGTTCTACTTTTTTTTGAGGACAATCAAATTGAAGAAAAAACCGGTTCCTCTCTTGTTCGTAATATCCGTTGGACTGTTTTCGACGATTATGCGGCGGAAGGTATTTTAATTGAACCGGTACAGGGAACGCCAACACGTTTGATTATTGCGATACCACACTGTGGAATGGATCCGTTTGTCTGGTTTAAAAGTGTTCCCTATTTACAGCAGATGGCAAATTCAGGTCAGGTACGTATTGTCATACCGACTTTAGTGGGACGAGATCCTGTACGTTTACTCAATCGCAACGTCGATTACCCGGCTCGGGAAGCCCTGTTTCAATCGGCCTATGAAGTTGGACGTCATATTATCGGCTATGAAATCGAAATGGTTCGTGCTCTTCTTGACCATTGGAGAGCAGACCCAAAGTTTCATAATGCCGATATTCAAGTTGCCGGGTATGGAGATGGTGGAATGATAGCTCTTTATACAGCGGCTCTTGATGTACGTGTCGATTCCGTTTATATTGCCGGTTATTTTGACCGTCGTGAAAAAATGTGGAAACAACCGATGGACCGTAATGTATTCGGACTTCTCAATGAATTTGGCGACGCGGAATTAGCGGCCATGATTTTTCCACGGAAGGTCTTTATTGAGTCGGGCTATGGAGTCGATGAAACAATAGCACCACAAAAACACAAATTCAATCGGCCTGAATTGGGAGATCCGAATCAAAAAGCGGTCACTTTATTTCAATCGGTATCCGCTCCTGCCCTATTGGAATCGCCTCGTCCGGAAGATGTTGAGGAAGAAATTGTCCGTGCACGTCAAATAGTTGCCCCATTAACAAAAGACGATAACTGGATCCGCCTCATTACGACAGCGGAAAAAAAGACCTGGGGTAGTTTTACTCCGATAAAAGGATCGACCTTCCAACAGAACGATGCCTATTTGGCTCGACAACATCGTCTTTTTACGCAACTGGATCGGCATACGCAATATATTCTCGCCGGATGCTGGGCGCAACGAGAAAAATTCATGGCAAAACTGGACTATCGTTCGCTTGACTCCTATAAAAAATCGATTCAATGGTATCGGGACTATTTTTATACAAATGTAATCGGTCGGTTTTCTCTCAAGCCACTTCCATTTAATGCGCGAAGTCGTAAAGTATTTGACGAAACGACCTGGAACGGTTACGATGTTGTACTGGATGTTTTCGACCATATTTATGCGCAGGGATTACTTCTAATTCCGAAACAGTTAAAGCCGGGAAAACGTTATCCGGTTGTCGTCTATCAACATGGACTGGAAGGGCGTCCGGAGGGAGGACTTTTTCGGCAGTCACACAATCAAATTCTGGTCCGATTAGTCGAACGGGGTTATATTGTATTTGCGCCACAAGATATTTATGCTGGAGGAGATGCGTTTCGTACACTGCAACGAAAGGCCCGTCCTATCGGTAAAACACTCTATTCAATAACGATTCCCCAACATCAACAGATTACAGACTGGCTTGGAACACTTCCATTTGTCGATAAAGATAAAATCGGTTTTTATGGAATTTCCTATGGAGGCAAGACGGCCATGCGGGTTCCTGCCGTTGTCAATAATTATGCTCTGTCAATCTGTTGTGGTGATTTCGGGGACTGGGTTTATCGAGTCGCATCAAGTCGTGAACCTTTTAGTTATATTGGAACGCAGGAATATGAAATTGCGGAATTCAATCTTGGTGGTACTTTCAATCATTCGGAAATGGCGGCTTTAATAGCGCCGCGTCCTTTTATGGTCGAAAGAGGACATTTCGATGGCTGTGGTCGTGACGAACATGTCGCCTTTGAATACGCTAAAGTTCGTAAACTCTATGCGGCGAAACTTGGAATTGGAAATCGAACAGAAATCGAGTGGTTTGTCGGTGGTCATGAAATCAATGCCGTTAAGACATTGGATTTTCTGGACCGTTGGTTAAAATAGTGTGTAATACCCATTACGGACTGTAATGGTATTTTTGTAGCCGTTCACGGATATAAAGTGAAACCACGGAAAACACTGATTTTCACGGATAGTTTTGACAAGCAAACTTTTTTATGATACAATTATTTATTATAATAGATAAAAATGTTTGGTTTGTTATTTTAAAATATTGTATTTTACGACAGACTATCTGTGTTTATCCGTGATATCCGAGATTCCAAAATCGTTCGTGAATGGTTACGTATTTTTTTATAGTATGATAATTTGGATCGGTTTTAAGACCCGTCTTTTACATCAAAAAGGAGATACAATGAAAAAGAACAAATTTAATCTAATTACTGAATGTTCTCTTCTAATCGTTTTTTTTCTTTTCTTTACGCCCAACATGTTTGCGGCAGAAAAAATTACGGAAACAAAGACCAACCAACAATCAGTAAAAAAAGGTATTTTTCGAGTCGGTTCCGCTGTTACCGATGCGACACCGAAGAAATGGCCCATTGCGGTTAATGGCGGTTTTCTTCCTCGATATCTGGATAATGCGGTTGATCCTATTAATTGTCGGGCTATTATGCTCGATGATGGATCTGAATCTTTTGTATTCGCAACTATCGATTGCTGTCTCTTTCCGGCATCTTTTGCTGATGCGGTCAAAAAAATTGCCTTTGAAAAAGCCGCAATACCGCCCGAACGAATCTCTCTTTCTGCAACACATACCCATTGTGCCCCCGGCCTGTACGGAACTCTTTATACAGACTATAATAAAGAATATATTCCCTATTTAATCGAAAAGGCGGCCGAAACGATAATTAAGGCAAAAGAAAATCTACAGCCTGCCGAATTCGGTTGGTCTACGGCACGTGAAGTACGACATGTCTTTTGTCGACGATTTCTCATGCGAGACGGTGCCAACTGGCAGGAACCTCCACAACTGGTCGATGTCACTCAAAATATCGCACAAATGAATCCCGGTAAAGGTAATCCAAAAATTATTTCTCGAACAGGAGTTCCAGACCAAACAATCTATATCCTCTCCTTTCGGAAGCCGAATGGTTCGCCTATCGCTCTTTTAACGAACTATTCAACCCATTACGCAAAAGAAGTTCCCGGCCTCTCCGCCGACTATTATGGTGTTTACGCGAAAAGAATTGCAGAAATGATTAAAGCTCCTTCTGAATTCACACCCATGATGACCAATGGTACCAGTGGCGATACAAACTGTATCGATTTTCTCGATAAAGATCAGCCCCCCTTTGATCGGCTCATTGTCGGGGAACATATCGCCGAAAAAGTCTTTGAAGCCTGGAAAAATATCGTCTATACCGATAAAGTCATATTAAAGACCAACGCCGAATTATTGACGCTTAACAATCGGGTTTCGACCTTGGAACAGATCAAATTTGCCGAAAATTTTCTCGCGGTGAATAAAGATAATCCAAACGTCCCTGCAACTTCAAAGGTCTATGCTCAACGCTGTATCGATCAAAAAAACGCCCCAAAAACGAGAACATTTATTTTACAGGTTATCGGAATCAATGATTTCGGAATCGCAACAATACCAAACGAAGTTTTCAGTTTTACCGGACATGATATTCGTGCCTACACTCCATTCAAAACAAATATGATCATTGGTTTGGCAAACGGATATAATGGTTATCTCCCAACGACTGAACAGTTTGAACTAGGTGGTTATACCACTTGGCGTGGAACAAGCTATTTGGAAAAAACTGCTGAACCGAAAATTCGTGCCAAACTACTTGTTATGCTACATGAAATTTATGACTCCATGTTTAAATGAAAAGGGTGTAACATTAAAACTCATATGGAGATAAAAATATTATCCATTTTGTAACATGAAGATGTATTATATTATTTTTCATCGTAGGATCAAATCACAATTAAAAGGAAACCGGTTGACCGTCTTTGGTTGAACTTAAATTACGCCAGGTTTGAATGTCTATGGGTAACCATTCACGAACGATTTTGGAACCACGGTTATCACGGATAAACACAGATAATCTGCAGTAAAATACAATATTTTACAAATACAAGCTAAACATTTTTATCTGTTATAATAATTGTAACCATTCACAAACGATTTTGGAACCACAGTTATCACGGATAAACACAGATAGTCTGTCGTAAAATACAAATTTTACAATAACAAACTAAACATTTTTATCTGTTCTAATAAATAATTTTATCATAAAAAAGTTTGTTTGCTAAAAAACTATCCGTGAAAATCAGTGTTATCCGTGGTTTCACTTTATATCCGTGGTTTCACTTTATATCCGTGAACGGTTACCAATATATTACAATAACAACTAAATATTTTATCTATTATAATAAATAATTTTATCATAAAAAGTTTGTTTATCAAAAAACTATCCGTGAATGGTTATGTCTATGGTTTCCTGAAAAAACCGAACCGATCCATCGGCCAATGCGTCTTGGTAACCATTCACGAATGATTACTACAAATTTAAGGGTATATACTTAAGGTTGTTATAAAAGTCTATTTTTCAAAACATGCGAGACGCCTGTTTTGAAGGATGTGGACGAGACGTCCGTACTTCCAGTAAATACCGAATTGATAACATCGTACAGTATATAACCAGAACTTTTTCCCATTTCAGAATCAAAAGACATTATGCTGAAAAGATCAAATAAAGGTACATCTAATAAAAAAGAACCGGATAGTTTTAATAAACCATTCGGCTCTTTTTATGATAAATCAGACAATACAAATATCAGGCAAGACAAATACTATTTGTCTTCACTGGACGATTTTCCTTCACTGTTACGTTTTGCGGCACGTGCTTTTTTACCGCGTTTTTTGGCAACAACCTTGCTCTCTTCGGCAACACGCTCGACACGACGCTGGGTCAGACGAGTAGCTTTACCGATACGATCACGCAGGAAGTACAATTTTTCACGTCGAACCACGGACGAACGAATAACTTCAATCTTCGCTATTTTAGGACTGTGAAGAGGGAATTTACGCTCTACACCTTCACCGGCAACAATGCGGCGAACCGTGAACATTTCACGACTTCCGCCACCACTTCGCGCTATAACTACACCGTTAAATATTTGAATACGTTCTTTGCCACTTTCAAGAATTTTGCAATGAACGTTAACCGTATCACCTACGGAAAATTTGGAGACGTCCTCTTTTTTCGCTCGTGCTTCAACCAAATTAATAATATCCTGGCTCACGACTATCCTCTTTTTCTATTTTCTAAATTCATACCGATATAAAAGATCTAAAAAATCCCTATATCCGTACCTCGGCAGGGCATCGTTAAAAACTCCCGGCACAAACCACTCCGGGCTAAAAAGAAGTTTCCATAATAGAAAACAACTCGATCCCTATAAATACAAACCGTCAATTTTCTGACCGCTCTATCCACTCTTTTTCAAGCAGGTCCGGTCGGCGCTCCTGGGTTCTTTCCAGTCGATTGACCAAACGCCATTTATCAACTTCCTGATGATTACCACTCAACAGGACCTCAGGCACACAATGACCCCGATATTCTCTCGGCCTTGTGTATTGAGCCTCTTCCAACAGCCGATTTCCTTTTGAAAAAGAATCGACTCGCGCGGAATCTTCATCTCCTAACGCCCCTGGCAAAAGACGCATGATCGATTCGACTACGACCATTGCTGCCACTTCGCCACCATTCAAAACATAATCACCTAAAGAAATTTCATCCGGCTGAAGGATATCGCAAACACGTTGGTCAACTCCTTCGTATCTTCCACATAATAGAAGAATCCGATCTTTAAGTGCCAGTTCCTCGGCCAATCTCTGGTTATAAACTCGACCTTGAGGCGAGAAAAATACCAGATGCCCCGGCGTATCTCCTAACGCCTGTACCGCTTCAACACAGGGAACCAAAGGTTCCACTTTCATTATCATTCCCGGTCCACCACCAAACGGTCGATCATCCACCGTTAAATGTTTATCTCTCGCCCAGTCTCGAATATTATATAGGTAAATTTCTATAAGATTCGTATCGATCGCATTTTTGAGAATACTCTCCGATAGAAAACCATCGAAAATTCCAGGAAACAATGTAATAATGTCTATTCGCATTATAAATTATTCAGCAGTCGGTGCATTTTCTGTCGGAACATAGCCTTTTGGGGCCGGTACTGTTTTTAAACCACGTTTAGCCGCTAATTGCTCCACGGCCAACTTTTGTTCCGCCTTATTGGTACCTTCTGCACCATACTTTTTAATCAAAATACTAGCTTTATCCGATGGAAGTGCTCCAACGCTCAACCAGTATTTAATTCTTTCGCCATTCAAAATCGCACGTGCATCGACATCAGGAACCATCGGATCATAATAACCCAATTCTTCCAGTACTCGACCATCACGCGGACATCGAACATCCATTACACACAGTCTGTAAAATGGACGATGTTTTCGTCCCATTTTCTTCAAACGAATTCGTACACCCACGTACATCTCCTTTTAAAAAATTTTAATCAGTTACTTAACGGTTATATTAAATTTATTTCTTTTTCTTTTTTTTACGTTCTTTTTCCAAACGTTTTCGTTGTTCCAATTTTTCTTTTGCGGTTAAACGTTTACCGGTTCCTTTACTCTTCTTTTCCTGTCCCATCATTCCCAAGGACGAAGAGGAAACCTGCGCCATCAATTCCTGAACAGATCGGGTACGATCCCCCATTCCCATACCAGAGAACTGTTTAACCATACCGGCCATTTTCTTGTACATAGTCAAGAGCTCGTCAATCTGGTGAACTTCCACGGCTGCCCCTGCCGCAATACGCTGTTTACGCCGATTATCGATAATAGAAGGATCCGTTCGTTCCGCCTTCGTCATGGAATCGATAATAGACCCGATCCGACGTATTTCACTATCCGGATCGACATTCATGGTTCCAAGAAGTTTATTAATTTGGCCCATGCCCGGAATGAAACTGAGTATTTTACTCACTGACCCCAAACGTCCGGCCTGCTTCATCTGTTTACGAAAATCGTCAAGGGTAAAGACCCCCTTCTCCAACAGTTCCTGTTGACGTTTAACCTCGTCAGCATCCAGTTTTTCACGTGCGGTCTCCAGAAGAGTCGCCAAGTCACCCATACCGAGTATTCGACCTGCAATACGATCCGGATAAAATTCTTCCAGAGCTTCCAGCGTCTCGCCCGTTCCAATAAACTTAATAGGAACACCGGTAATCGCCTTAACCGATAATGCAGCACCACCACGGGTATCGCCATCGAACTTCGTTAAAATAACACCATCCAATTTCAAGGCATCATTAAACGCCTTCGCACTGTTCACCGCGTCTTGACCGGTCATGGCATCGACAACGAAGAAAATCTGGTCCGGCTTGACCTGACTCTCAATCTGGCATAACTGTTTCATCAACTCCTGGTCAATGTGGAGACGTCCTGCCGTATCCAGAATTAAAACATCAGCTTTTTCTTCCAGTGCTTTTTTCGCGGCATCTTTACAAACGGTAACTGGATCACTGCATTTTCGATCCGTATAAACCGGAATATCCAACGACTGCCCCAAGACTTCCAGCTGGGCAATAGCAGCGGGCCTCTGAAGGTCCGCTGCAACCAGCATGGGCGTCCGCCCCGCCTGTTTTAGACGGCGCCCCAATTTACCACAGGTAGTCGTTTTTCCAGAACCCTGAAGACCACACAACATTATAATGGTTAAAGGCTCCTTCTGCGGTAATTCATGATCGACAGGCCCCATGATTGAGATTAATTCATCTCGTACTATGGTAACTATTTGCTCCGTCGGATCTAAAACCTTCTCAACTTGAAGGCCAAGCGACTTTTTCGTCACATTATCAATGAAATCCTGAACAACAGGATAGCTGACATCCGCCTCCAGCAAGGATTGCTGGACAAGGCGCATACCCTCCCGGATATTCGACTCGGTTATTTTGCCCCGGCCGATCATGTTACGTATCGCAGAATGTAAACCTTCCTGTAATGATTCAAACATCGATGATATCCATTGAATTGCAGATGATTAATAATTGGATGAACATACTATTCGTTCGCTAAAAGTTTTCTCTCCATCTGGAATGAAATACTAATATATTACGAATGGCCCTTATAAACCTTCTATCATATCAAAAATCATACGAAAAACAACGGGGGGGATGCATTTTTTATCCCTATAAAATACCTATTTTTATCGAATAACTATTATTTTTTGAAAAATGTCCGCTCTTTCTTTGTCTGTGTCCTTCATTTTTTAATGTATGGTTGTTCTCTCCTGTTTTTATAGTATAATTAAATAGTATAATTAATTTGAAATCATTACGGAATAAAAAGTTCACCCAAAATAATCCAATATATAAACAAGAAATACAAGAAATAAGCGAACCGGATATAAATAATGCAAACAGGACGTCCTTTATTTTTTTTCTCGGCGGGCGAACCGAGCGGCGATATTCATGCAGCAGAACTAATTCGTGAACTGAAGCGACGATATCCGAACGCCGACTTTATCGGCTGTGGTGGACCTGAAATGCAAAAAGCGGGATGTAAAATTGTGATTCCCTTAACGAAACTGGCCGTCATGGGGATTGGCCGGGTCCTACTCAATCTGCCAACCTTTTTGAGTTATCTCCATCAGATTCGTAATCTCTTCCGAACGGAAAAGCCCAATGCCGTTATTTTAGTCGATTTTCCAGGATTTAACTGGCTGGTTGCCAAACGAGCCAGGCAATTTAATATCCCGGTGATTTACTTTATGCCCCCCCAATTGTGGGCCTGGGCCCAGTATCGGGTCAAAAAAATGAAACGGTTGGTTAATCTGGTCTTGTGCTGTCTTCGTTTCGAAGAAAAATGGTTCCGTCAAAAACAGGTTGAAGTCCATACGATAGGTCAACCCTTTTTCGAGGAAGTCCGCAAAAAGAAATTGGACAGTACCTTTATAGAATCTATTCGAAACACAGCCATGGAACGACAGATCAATAAATCAGCGCCACTCCCCCTATTAATACTCCTGCCGGGTTCTCGAGATCAGGAAATAACCAATAATTTTAATGAAATGCTCCAGACCGTTGAAAAAATTCAGGCCAAGCTCCCGCATATCTATCCCGTCATTGCCGCTTTTAAAGAATCACAGGGTACTCGAATTAAACAGATTCTGAAAAAACATAAAATGGAGATTCCCGTTTACGTGGGAAAAACTTCGGAACTAATGTCCGTTGCCCACTGTTGCCTCGCCGTCTCCGGATCTGTTTCTCTCGAACTACTCGCCTATAAAAAACCAACGATAATCTACTATCGAATTCGACCTCTGGAACATTTTGTCTTCCGTTTATTTTGCCGTGTCAAATATATTACATTAACCAATTTGATTGCGGTCGATCGATTGGAAAACGAAACTATATTCTACAAAAAATATCCCATTCCTGCGGAACCTTCGGACGACGACAAAAATATAATGGTCTTCCCGGAATATTTAACTTCTCGAGATCGGAGTTCCGAGGTTGCTGAACGTTTGATCTCCTGGTTCACCAATCAGGAATTATATCAAAATAAAGTTCAAGAACTGGAAAATCTGCTTCATTACGCCGATCAGGATGGAGAACCTATCTCCAACGCCGGCCGGTTAATCGAAGAGTTTCTCAAAAAAAATGCTAATTCATAAAGGAAAAACAATATGTTTAACGATACCGGACAAACCAATTACGATGTCAATTTTACCCTGTTTAAGATACCGATCCGCATTAACCCGTTCTTCTGGTTAATTGCACTCTTTTTTTCTCCATTTCTCTCAATGCAAATAGTTAATATGCGAATCTGGCTAATCGGACTGATTGCCTGGATGTTAGCCTGGCTGGCTTCCTTTTTGATCCACGAATTTGGTCATGCCCTCATTATACAAAGAGTATATGGAGCCAGACCATGGATTATTCTTTATGGATTCGGAGGTCTGGCGTGCCATCAGCCATATTATACTCGTATTCCCGGACCGTTGGGGCGAATATTAATTTCGTTTGCGGGTCCCGCCGCAGAACTTCTGGCTTCTATTATCGTTGTTCTTCTCGTGATATTGCTATGCGGTTTTCAGCCGTATTTTACCTTTGATAAACTGGGGGCACTTCCTATCCCTCTTGTCACGTTCAATGAACTGTACGAATGGATGACAGATTCCCAAAACTTTCTCAAGATTTTTTTTGGGTGGTTCATCTTTAGTTTTCTCTGGATGGGGTTCTTCTGGAGTATCCTGAATCTGCTCCCGGTCCATCCATTGGACGGAGGCAATATTGCACGGGAATTCTCTATCCGAATGGATCCCCATAAAGGATTGATCAACTCCCTGTGGATTTCCATTATTTGTTCCGGTACTCTTGCCTTTTTCTGTATTCTGGAAGGAAGTATTTTTGCCGCATTTTTATTTGGTTATTTTGCCTATAATAATTATCAAGAACTGCAAGGACGTAATTATTCAAGATTTTAAAAACTGTTTTTTCTACAAATTTATATATTTTGAAATTCGTTAATACTGTTTAAGGCTGATGAATACAGGGAGATTTGTAATTTTGACCTGAACTGTTATTTTGAAATTTTGAAAAATTATGCTTGTGGTCGGAGGTATGGACGCGACGTCCACCTCTTTTGCCGACCACAGGCTCTTTTGCCGACCACAGGCTCTTTTGCCGACCACAGATCTTGATTCTCAACGGTCCCACGAAATCGTCACTTTAATCCGGCTGTATAACAGGTCACAAGGAACACAAGTACACGCCCGCAAGGTCAATAGAAGGACAATATCATTTCGGGAAGTTTTATTATTGTTTATGTCGGCTTGGCATACAAATATCTATAAAACAGGAAGGTTTTATCGTTCATGTACCTGAAGAACAAACACCGAAAAAGATTACATTCGTTCTACTGTCTGAATTCCCAATAGTTGAAGTCCTTTACTAATTGTTTTTTCCGTTAAATCACAGAGAAGCAGACGACTCTTCCGTGTTTCTTCGTCTTCCGCCTTCAATACCGGGCACTGTTCGAAAAAGGACGAATATTTATTGGCTAAATCAAATAAATAGCCTGTTAACAGATTTGGTCTGTAGTCTCGTATTACGGAATCCAAAACATCAGAAAACCTGATTAGTTCCAAAAGAAGTGCCTTTTCCTCTTTTTTAACAGGATTAAGTAGCGTATTACCATTTTGCTCCGCAGTTTCGATCTCTGCCTTCAAGGCATTTCGGTCGATATTCCCTTTAGTAAAAATGGAACGAATTCGCGCACACGCATACTGCATGTAGGTTGCCGTATTGCCGTTCATGGCCAGCATACGATCATAACTAAAGACGTAATCACTCTCCCGATTCTGTGATAAATCAGCGTAGATTAACGCGCCGATCCCGATTTTTCGGGCAGTGTCTTCCCGTTCCTCCTTCGAGAGACGATCTTCAGAATTCTTGGCATCGTCATTTTCACAAACGATTTTTAACGCCCGACCAACAGCCTCGTCCAGAAGGGAATTAAGGCCGACAGTATCTCCCGACCGAGTTTTAAAGGGTTTACCATCGTCACCTAAAATAGATCCGAATTTAATATGCTGAAGATTCATCTTCATATCCAACATATGCGCAACTCGAAACAACTGTTCGAAATGGAGAGACTGCCGTGAATCCACAACATAAAGAATATAGTCTGGATTATAGGTCTTCTGTCGATACTTTAGGGTTGCAATATCGGTCGTCGCGTAAAGATAGGCGCCATCTTTTTTCTGTATCAACATGGGTACTTCCGAATCGTCAAAAAAAATACCAATGGCCCCTTCGGTCGGTCGGGCTATTCCACGGACCTTTAGGTCTTCTGTTAGGCCAGGCAGTTGGTCATTATAGAAACTTTCCCCCAATGATATATCGAATACAACACCCAATCGATCATAAATACGGTCGATATCCTTAATACAGACAGGAACAAATTTCTTCCATAAAGCGATATTGTCCGGATCTCCATGATGTAGTTTGGACGTTTCCTGCAATACTTCCTGACCAATATCCTTGTGACACCGGGCCAGTTCTTCCAGTTCGGGTGGAATCTCGCGTTTACCCGCATGAAAATCGATTAACTGACGTACCAGACGGTAAAGGCGGCCTAGTTCTTCAATGGGATCGCGAGCCCAATTTTCCTGGTCCAGGAAGTTTCTATATCCATAAATAATCATACCGAATTGGGTTCCCCAATCACCGAGATGATTGTCGCCAATAACTCGATGTCCACACCAGACCAGTATATTACGTAATGCATTTCCCAAAACAGTCGAACGCAAATGACCAACGTGTAGTGGTTTGGCGACGTTAGGGGCAGAAAAATCAATAATGTATGTTAATGGTTTCGTACAGGGATGATGTCCCGGCATATCGGACACAAGTTCCTTTTGTGCACGAAGAACAAGCCAGTCAGGACGGATTCGGAGATTGATAAAGCCTGGTCCTGCAATTTCCGGCTGTTCCAGAAAATCATTCCAATCAAGATTGGCAACAATCTTTTCCGCAATCTGACGCGGTGGCTTTTTAAGTTTTTTACCAAGTGGCATAGCCATATTCGCCTGATAATCTCCAAATCGAGCATCCTGACATACATGGAGCAGATCCAAATATTCATCCGGATTGTCTGTTAAAACGGCAAGCGCTTTTCGAAATCGTTCTTTTAATTCGTGCAAAATCATATTCTACATACCTCTTCTTTTAAAATGTTAAAATTTTTATATTCAATTGGCATTTGTCAACTCCACCTTTTTATGTTCGTTTAAAGAGTTTGTCAAGTTCCTGGCAGGTAAAAACGAGGGTTGACGGACGACCATGGGGACAATGATGTGAATTAATCTCTTCGTTTGCCTGTCGAATCAGTTCGTTAATACTTTCCCGAGTCAGATGTTCTCCCGCTTTAACAGCAGCTTTACAAGCCATTTGATGCATCATACCGTCCAGAAGATCCATACGATTTGGATTACGCCCACCGTCAAGGATAGGTGTTAAAAGTACAAAAAGAATATCTCGAATCGGTATTCGATCAAGAATTCCCGGATAGGCGGATATCACAATAGTATTTCCCCCAAACTCGTCCAGATAAAGTCCAAACACCTCAAAAAGATCTTTATTTTCAAGGGTACATGCCATTTCAACTGGCGTTAAATCGACGGCTTCCGGTACCAGAAGACGTTGCGAAGTCAGGTTACCTTCATTCATCTGTTTACGAATGGATTCATATAAAATACGTTCATGAAGGGCATGTTGGTCGATAATAGCCAAACCGTCTTTCGTCTCCATTACCAAATATCGCTCTTGTATTTGTAATACATCAGGCTCTGAAGGTGATCCATTATACTGAAGATCCGAACTTGTGTTCTCTGTACCTCTTTCCTCCTGATTATACTTGTCCGAATCGAACAAATTGCCCGTTGTCTGTACTGACGCTTCGAGCGATAATGTCGGTACCGATTCATTTGTGTCGGTTTCATTTCCCCGGGAACATTCCGGAACGGATCCAACTGGCGCAGATTTTAGATACTTGGAACGTCCCGATTCATTAACATTGGATTGTGTTTCATCAACGGCAAAAGTATTCGTTGAAGATATTTTATGGAGGGAAAGTCCGATATCCGGTGATGAATTGTCATACCTGTCCGGATAGGGAATAAAATCTGACAGATTGCGATTCGGAGACAATGATTTTTCCGGAGAAACAGAAGGAAATATTTCAACTTGTGCTGCGGATTCCAATTCTCCTTTACTCCAATTGAGAACTTGGGAACGTACATCCTCCATTGTCCTTTCGTCCATGGCTTTTTGAGGGTCGGTTTTATCCTGTAGTTCTGCCTGTTCTTCCTCAACAGATCGAAAAGGGGCTCCGTCTGTGGACAGATGCGGATGTGCCTTTAAATCGGAACGTAGAAATTCTTCACGAATTGCCCCGAGAAAACCGGAATAAACCATACTTGGATTAATGAATCGAACTTCCATTTTCGTTGGATGAACATTGACATCAACGAAATCGGGAGGGACTTCTATTTGCAGAAACGCAACGGGATATCGACCGACAGACAGAAGTCCACGATAGGCTTCCGTCAATGCGTGTTGAAGAGAACGATCTTTAATAAAGCGCCGATTCAAAAAATAGTACTGAAGATTGTAATTAGGACGGCTATAGTCGGGATGCCCCACATAACCGAAAACACGAATATCACCCCGTTTACTTTCAACATAGATTAATTTATCGGCAACATCATTACCGAATACTTTTCGGATACGCTCTTTATAGTCTTCGACAATGGGAAGATCGTAGATTGTTTTATTATTATGTCGAAAAATAAAATGAATTCCAGGCTGTGGTAAAACAAGTCGATTGATTGTTTCGGTAATATGCCCCAATTCAGTGGCCTGACTTTTAAGGAATTTACGTCTGGCAGGGATATTAAAGAAAATATTTCGTACAGACATAATTGTGCCAGGCGCGATACCGCAGGGCACGAGTTCCGACTGAACACCTCCATCGCTGTGGATTTCGGCTCCTTCTGGAGAATCAACTGTACGGCTTTGAACCGTTAGTTGACATACTTCGCCAATAGAAGCCAGGGCTTCACCGCGAAAACCAAGGGTCTTTATTTTAAAAAGATCCTCTGTATCCGCAATTTTACTGGTAGCATGCGGCGATAATGCCAACTTAAGCTGGTCCGCCTTAATACCGCATCCATTGTCAACGATTCGAATCAGATCGGATCCGCTTTTTTCCACGTTGATTTCTATTTGAGTCGCTCCGGCGTCAACAGCATTTTCCACAAGTTCTTTAACAACACTGGACGGACGTTCTATCACTTCGCCCGCTGCAATCTTGTTGATCATACTTGGTGAAAGTAATTTTATATCCGACATGACACGACCCCCATTTTTGATTAATCAGTTCCTATTGTTTCATCGCGGCCGCGAGAATTTCAGAGGTACTCGGACGCATTATACGTGGATCGACATGTTCACCACGCTGAAGAGTGGCTCGAACGTTTTTCCCGGAAATAAAAACAGGTTTTTCATCGGGATGATATTCCATCAAATCAACACGACCTATTGATTCATAATAGGCTGCAAAACCAACGTTCAGAGGACGTTCCTTGAGATCTCCATTCAAATGTTTGAAGATCTCCTGGGCATCGAAATCCCCCCAGATTGCGGTACCATCTTTATACGGGGCATCGGCATGTTTTCGACCGATAATAATATCTGTAAATCCGAAGTTCTGTCGATAAATTGCGTGCATAACCGCTTCCTTGGGACCTCCATAAAACATTTTAATATCAAGACCAAGGAGAATAACACGATCCGGAACCTGTTCGCCCATTTTCTTCCATAATTCATGATCACTGTCACCTTCGCCAAGCGAACGATTATCGATCAATTTTTCATAGGTCTTCATACGAATATTGGCATTGACATCATCGCCTTTTGTCTCTCCGACAAGCGGATTGAGGCAGGCTCCCGCATTAAAGCCCTGTTTTAAAAGTGTTTCGAGTCCGTAAACCAAGGCGTATTCATGGGCACGGTGCAACGGATTTCGCGTTTGAAAGGCGACGACTCGTTCCCATCCCTTTTTGGCAAGAAGAGCGCGAACTTCCAAGGGTGACAGAACGTATTTACCGAAAAAGGGATTCTTCGCATGTGGAAAAACGTGTATCGTTCCCCCGAGAAGCCAGTTTTTATCCGCATCGTAAACCAGGGCCATATCGGCGCCGGGATGATCGGTTCGTTTGGTCAAATAAACCGATTCCAGATAATTCGCCTTATCCCAAGGAAAAATATCCTCTATATCCAGAATGGCAACAATCTGATCCTGACTATTTACAAGGGCCACCTGCTGGCCTGTTTTAAGGCTATTGGCAAGAGTTTCAGTTATAGGAAGTGACAGAGGAATGGTCCATGCGTATTTTTTTCCTTGATATTCCAGAATGGATTCCTTGAGAACCCGATTAAAGACCTCGGATATCATAGGTCCTGAAAGCGGAGTCAGTGCTCCATCTCCCCAACGATAGACGGTTGAAAGATCGGCATCGCTAACCGGGACACGGACCAGAGTCTGTGCTTTTTCCATAGTGGAAGAAACCTCCTCCTCTGGAACTGTATTACAAACCGGACTATTCAAACCACCATGAAATGGAACCAACTCGGACATTGTTTTTCGTCTCCTATTAATTTTATATTATTATTTTTTAAATTTGGACGTTTTTGCCCCTCGTACGGACCTCTTGTCCATATCTCCTCTTAAAATACCGCCCTTATATTTTCCTTGATTCTACTGTCTGTTTAAAAATCATAATTGTAAATAATGATATTTAGCCATAATCCTCTATCATTGTAATTCTTTTCGAAAAAAAGGCAAGGAACACAGGACCATGGAAATATTGACAGGAAGGCATATAAATATTATAACATAGAGAATATAGCGAGACAGGGTTTTTATCCCTATGAACATTAATATAATAAAGAGAACCATTTTTCAAGGAGAAATTTGGCTTGAATCTATCAAATGCCATTATTACAGTCGATATCGGAAACAGTTTTATCAAATTCGGTTTTTTTAATAAATTATCGTTGAATGATAAATTCCCGATACCTGCTTCAACTTGTATTGAGACCACAACCTCCTTTTCGGACATGACCCACTGGCTGGAAGAAAACTTTAATGGTTTTGTTCAGTTACATTGGGAGATCACCAGTGTGAATGAAAAGCGGACAAAATCACTACAGAATTGGCTGGAGCGTCACCGAGCCTGGGATACATTCTGTATGACCAGGGTCCAGGACCTTCCCATGCCGATCCAATATGATCATCCCGATAAATTGGGAATTGATCGGGCCGTTGCGGCCTATGCGGCATTACAGCTTCTCGGTCATTTGGGTCCGGTACTGGTTGTCGATATTGGAACGGCTACAACTATAGATTTTGTGGATGAACAGGGTATCTATTCCGGAGGAGCCATTCTACCAGGTCCACGAATTGCTGCGGAGGCTCTATTTGCCCGAACGGAACGTCTTCCTCGAACCGGGTGGGAAGAGATCCAGTCTGACTATTCCCTAAATTATCCGGCCACAAATACGGAAGATGCGATTCGGGTAGGGATTTGTGCCAGTCAAGCAGGAGCGATTATGACGTTTTATCTGAAAATACTCGCACAATACAGACAGAAACAGGCTAAAAGAGGAATTCAAAGTATAAAGGATGAACCCCTCCGAAGCATTCCCATTATTATAGCAGAACGTGGAAGTAATCTTTTGGAGATGCAGCTTCGTACCTTGTTTGAGATGGAAAATTCACTTTTTGGCAATTATGAACTCCCCTCCATCAGAACATGTCCCCATCTGGTTCTTTCCGGTCTGGCGGCTCTGATTGTCTCTAAAAAGGAAAAGCAACTTTAAAATTAAAAAGACATTTCTCTTGATATAAAGAGGTGGAATTCTGTGGTTATAACTTCAATGCTTGTTTTTTAAAACTGTTTGAAATAAAAGTTACAATCGTTATATTAAACAATTGATTTTAATATTTTTTAGATTTCTACTTGTCTTTAGTTTTATAATAGGTTATACTCTTTTATGGAAATGTAATGCTTTTGTTTTTTTGATAAATTTTAAAAGTTTTAAGGAGAAAATAGGATGCAACGATTATTTCTTTTATTTTTAGGCATAGTGTTATTGATAATTTCAGGTTGTGGTGAAGGTACCCCTATTGATACGGGAACTCCATCTCCCCCGACAGAATCAAGTAAAGTACCAGAAGCATCGACTGCGGAAGAGCCTAAAGAAGAACTGAAAAAAGCGGATGTCGGGGCAACGGGTAAAGGGCAATTTGCTGATTCGGCGGAAAAACCGATGTCGATTATTACGGTACCTTTAGCAACCTATTTTAGAGCGCAGGAAATGTCGGTATTTCGAATTCAAATACCACAGGCCCTGAAACTTTATCAGGCAGAAACGGGAGAAATGCCAAAAACACATGATGAATTCATGCAGAATATTATCAAAAAGAATCAAATTCAGTTACCAAAATTGCCGGAGGGAGATACCTATGTTTACAATCCTTCAACTGCTGAATTAATGATTAGGACACGTAAATAAAGTCAATATTTAAAAAAAACATATATTTGTTAAAATCAGTCCAATCCGATCAATTATGTTTATTAAAAAAAAAAAGATAGTTTTTTTGACTGTTTACAAAAAATTTTGTTGATTTTTGAAAAAAACTAGTTAAAATAGGAAAATAGAGCAAACGGTGTCAATCGCCCTTCTTATACAAAGGGATGCATTCATAATGGAGTAGGAATGATGAAAAGACGACAATTAGGAGTAGGAGTTCTCGTATTGTTCTGTGTGTTGTTTTTTTGCCTGGGGATTTTTTTGAGTTCATCGTGGAATACACTATGTGCACAATATCAAGGCGGAGAACGGATAACAGGCGGAACAGTGCCTTTGAATTACAATCAGGGCTATAACGGCAATACAGTTGGGATGTCCGGATTGAATATTGCGGGAGGAGTGGGAGGAGAGAAAACGAATCCTGCTTTAACGGCAGTAGCGGGAGGTCAACCGGTCAATGTTGCACGTCCATTGGAAGTGCCGCCTTTGTACGCTTTTGGTTCGATGGTGAGTGATTCTTGTCAGCAAGTAGTACTCGTCGATTCGAAAACGAAGCGGATATGTGTATATTATGTCCGGAGTCGTGAAAATAAAAGTACGATTGAAATGGTTGCTTCACGTAATTTTGAATGGGATTTAAAGCTGGACGACTTTAACGGCGAGGGTATTTCGTCGATGCAGATTAAGGAACAGGTTCTAAAATCAGGAGAAAAACACTGATGGACCAACAACAATATTATAATCTTGAAAAAACCGCTGAAATGTTGAATTTATCGACGGGCGACGTAAATAGATTACGCGAGCAGGGGAAAATTCAAGGTTTTCGTGATGGAAGCGACTGGAAATTTCGGAAAAGTGATGTCGAAAAATATTTGACGGAATCTATCAAGGGACGTTCCAAAAACGTAAATCCTTTGTATCCGGATGATGATCTTTTGGCCAATTCCGATACAAATGAACAGGCAGAAACTTTATTGGCCGATTCGGGTACATTTGCCTCCCTTTTGGACAAGGCTACTGATAATTTTGATATCGGAACCGGAGATCATTCTGAAAGTACTCCGAAAGAAAAGCAGGAAGACGCCGACGTACTATTGGGAGCTGATTCGCAGGATGACATTAATTTAAGTGGCTCAAGTGGATTGAGTCTTATGGATTCCTATAGCGACAGTGGTTTGGATTTGGGCGGTAATAGTGGATTAAGTCTGCTTGATAAAGATTCCAAACAGTCAGGAAAAAGTGGAAGTAGCAGTAATTTGAATTTAACCGGTGATAGTGGGCTCTCTTTATTGGGAGGTTCTTCCGGTTTCGATTTAAACGATCCGGATGATATTATCTTGGGGGGATCTTCAGGTAATTTGAATTTGAGTGGGGATAGTGGCCTTTCCTTAATGAAAGATCCAACCGATTTTGGTTTGAGTGACGAGTCTAACAGTCAATCTTCTCAAAAACCGGATACCAATTCAAGTGATGATGACGAAAGTGTTTTTGAGTTGTCCGATGATACAAATACACCGTCTGCTACAAATACACCATCAATTTCATTGGAAAAAGATTCTCAAAAACAGGACACCAATTCAAGTGATGATGACGAAAGTGTTTTTGAGTTGTCCGATGATACAAATACACCATCTGCTACAAATACACCATCAATTTCATTGGAAAAAGATTCTCAAAAACAGGATGTCTTTAAATTGGCGGGAGAAGATGAACACGACGAAGATGCCGCTACTGTATTAGCGGACAAGCCTGATTCATCGCCAACAGCTTCCAATTCTGATGATGATTTATTCAAATTGGTTGACGATGAAAGTCATATTGCATCCGGACCTGCAACTGACGGTAAAGAAGATTTTCAGTTAACGCCTTCTTCCGATTCCACTGATGATTCAGATTCTGAAAGTGCTTCGCAGTTAATTTCCATTGATGACGAAGACAGTTTCTTTACTTCAGAAAACGATAAAGGACCGGGAGACGATGGTAATCCATTTGACATGGCTTCCGAAAATCCGAATAATCTTTCAGGTATCAACAATCCTTTCGATTCCCAGCCCGGGGATATGCCGGTCAATCTCGAAAAAACAGATCTTCCCGACGGATCTGTTGCTTCTGATATGTCTTCCTTTGGTGATCCTGGTAAATTTAGTACCAATGATCTAGCATCCCCGTTTGTTTCAATGCCTGGACCAAGTGGAGGATTTACCAAGTTTCCTTCTACGGAAGTAAACTATTCCGGTATGGATATTCTTCTATTGCTGGTACCAAGTTTGGTTATCTTAATTCCAGCAACTATTGGAGCATATGAATTGCTTCGTGTTATTTGGAGTTGGAGTCAACCGACAATGCTGGGAGGATCTCTATTGGATATCATTGGTGGTTTGTTTAAAATAATCTAATGCCTTTAGTGAAAAGCGCGGGTAAATAACTCGCGTATTTTCTTTTATCTAAAATAGAGTATTTGTGGTATTGAATTTCATTGTTGGCATAATATTAAGAACATACCTTCCCATCTTGTTATATTATTTCCAATAAACCGAAAATAGGGAGTCTGTATTTGGGGTTTTGAGATATGGCAAAAGCAAAAATTGATGTCTATAAAGATTGGTTGAAAATTGACGATACGAATCGTCCTTTAAATTATTATCAGCTAATGAAGTTGAAACCATTTGAAGATGATACGGCTCTTATTCGTAAACGATATAAAGAACTTAACGAGTATATTCGTAAATTTGCGACAGGCGATTACATTGAAGAGTCACAGTCTTTATTAAATGAACTTGTTCGTGCTATGTTGTGTCTAACGGACACGGATCGAAAAGCGGACTATGATTTTAAATTGGGAAGAAAAGACGATTCCAAAGAACAACAAATTGGAGGACGTCGTTCTTTTGAAGATATTCTCCTGGAAAATTCCATTTTATCCCCTGAACAAATCAAAAAATCACAAATGTACGCCGATGCCGTTGGAGTCGGTTTGGAAATGGCTATAATACAACAGAAAGCGGCCGTACCTGAAGTCGTTATGATGGCCTATGCCGAGTCACAAGGGCTTCCGTTTGTTAATTTGGAAGAAGTCCCTGTTGACGCCTATTACGTTCCGCAAATCGATCCGAACATGGCTCGACAATATTCCTTTATTCCGGTTCTCAGTGATATGGGGAAATTAATTTTAGCGTCTCCTACGCCAGTAAACCTTGATATCGCATCCGAATTAGAGGCTATGTTCCGTATGCCGATTCGAAGTGCTATTTGCACTCCGGCGCAAATAAATGCAGCGATAACAAAATACTATCCACGAGGTGCTGTTCAGCGGTTTGTCGGGGCTCTCTCCGATAATCCAGACGAAAGAAACGAACAACTGGAAGCTAGTGGCCAATTGGATAATACAATAATACCAACGAAGGCCAAAAAAAAGAAGTCGAAATATGCACCGTTATCTAAAAAAGCAAAATTAAATCGCTTGAAAATGACTGTTGTGTTTTTCAATTTCACCTTTCTTTTATTTCTCTTCACACAGTATATGATGAATATGCGAGTCCCGAAATGGACTACAATTTGTATATATGCGTTTCTCGGTGCCTCTATTGCCGCTGTTATTACCTGGGTTGTGACTTCACGTGAACTGGATGACGATAACAGTGAAGAGACAAATGACGAAGAAGAAAATGATAGTGGTGAAGAGGAAGATGAATAATTCATTCGATATTAAGGAAGTAACCTTTTATTCCAAATTATAAAGAAAAGATACATGAAAAAATTTTTGGTTCATAGTGTCCTGTTTTGTTTGCTTCTTGCTGTCGGAGCATTGCTTTCCGCACGGGAATTGCCTTTAAATACCCTTTCTCAAGAGGAAAAAGAACAGGGATTTGCGCTATTATTCGATGGCAAAGTGTTAGATTGTTCTGTTTGGGAGGGAGCCGTTGATGCCTATTGTATTGAGAAAGGCTGTCTAATTGCCAGGCCGGGAGGTTTTCTGGTTACGAAGAGTGACTACTCCGATTTTGTTCTTCGTTTTGAATTTAAACTTCCTCCTGCCGGAAATAACGGAATTGGAATTCGTTGCAAGCCGGTCGGAAGTCCCGGTCGAACCGGAATGGAGATACAAATTCTTGACGATACTGCCGATGAATATAAAAATCTCAATCCCACTCAATACAATGGCGCGATTTACGGTGTGGCAGCTCCGATACAGGGCCATTTAAAACCGCTTGGCGAATGGAATACTGAAGAAATAATCGCCAATGGTTCTCATATAAAAATAACACTTAATAATATGGTAATTGTAGATGTCAATCTTGATGATATAAAAGAATTTCCGATTAAAGGACTTGTTCCTGGCGTCAAAAACAAAACAGGTAGACTCGGTTTGGCCGGACATAACAGCCCGGTCGAATTTTGTAATCTGCGTATTAAAAAAATCGTACCCCAAAACAAATCAAAATAAAAAATTCAAATGGAGCCGGGCAAAGGATAGGTCGATCCGGAATTTAAGACCACTTGCTCCGTCTTTTATTGAGGTGAAACATCGGAAACGGTATAGCATTTACGGTCGTCTTTTTCCAGTAGCGCCTCTTGAAAATCTAATATTTGTTGATATAAAGACTCCAGTGGCATCTTTTTAAGCAATTTGATGAACTGAAACGCATTGCTTTTATCTCCTGCCCGACGGGCAACATCTACCATTTGTAGTAAATAATCTTCAGTAAAATCTTCTTTTACGAGAAGAAACTCCGAAACAGCCTTTTTTCGCATCTCTTCTGCATTGGAAACGTCGTGTGCATCGTCGGCACACCATGCGGCTCTAATAAAAAGCTGAACACTTTGATCATGTTCTGTTCCTATAATTTGCTGTATTTCTGCCGCTCTTTGATAGAGTTGCGCATAGTTCTTTCTATTGAGAGGACGCGCTAAACATTTTTTCAACTCATCTTGATTTCCTCCTTCCGGTTTTTCAGAAATATCGTAACTGACGTAACCACATTTTTCACAGAATTGTATAACTTCAGGCAATATAAAACGCTTCAATGGAGGTGGTCGAAGATCCAGATCGCAGGTCCCAAACGCATTTGTCGAACCAATAACAGTCAATTCCACCTCGGCTCCACAATTTCCACATTTGTGAATTTCTTGAAAATAGGTTGTCATTTTTAACTCCTCTTTCTGTTTTTAAAGGAACATAATTTTACCCTAAATAAATTCGGGTAAATACAGACATGAACTTTTATATGTATTCTACTAATAATTTATCTATTGTGTTGATAAATATTATTATTTTTTATATTTTATAACATTTTCTCTATTCTATTCATATCTGTTCAAACTACTAATGAAATTTACTATTTTTGTACTTGAGAGGAATATTTCTTTTAGAAACACTTCTCAACCGGACTTGTGGAAAGTCTGTTCCATTGCTACAATAGAAAAAACCTGTTTAGGAGCAATCGTAGGTCGATAATTTTGAAAGTACTTTTGATACAGGTTATAACAGACATACTAAAAAGGAACTCTACAATGGAAAAAGAATTGTTACCAATAGGAGTACGTCGCGACGGCTCGTATTACACCCGAATCGAATGGGCTAGTGTTACGGAATCTGACCCGACTTTCTGGGTCTGTAATCTGATTCGAGACGATCTGGAACGAAATGGAGGTACATGGGGAGCCAATACGGAAACGAAGGCGGACGCTGTTCTCAGTTTTTTTGGTGAAGAACAGACGATTTCCAGAATTCGTATCTATCGGAATGTCGGTATTACTATCAGTATATTGGAAGAACTTGCTAAAGTCATTAATATCTATATAAACAATACGGACGCTCCACGGAAACTTCGTCGTAAAGAAGATTCCATAGACTCTGTGCCTTGGACTCTCATTAAGAGTCAGAAAATGGAAAAGGCGGAGGGATGGCAGGAAATCGAACTGGCAAAACCGGTCCAGGCGAAATACATTCGAGTTGAACTTGTAGATAATTTCTGCCGTGATTGTGATATCGATCCTTTTATTCCATGGATTGAAACAAGTGAAATAAAAATCTACCCCTAATATCAGATAAAGTTTATCATTTCTGTGGTCTGGTGTCAAACGTTTTCGAATCAACGATAAAAACGAAGTCGTCTGGATAAAGCCTTAAAGACAACTCTTTCCATTGACAATATCTATACTGTACGACATCCATACTGTACGACGTTATAAATTCGGCATTTCTTGGGAGCACGGAGATCTCGTCACATCCTTCGAACAGGCGTCTCGCCTGTTTTGAAAAATAGAATTTTATAATGACCTTGAGTATAATAATAGTTGATAATAATTGAGAAACCGGACCTTCTCTCCATCACAACTTGACTTGAGATCATCGGACTTGAGATCATTGGGCAGGAGATAACGATTTTACGAACTCCGCTGGTGTCTTTAACAGGAATAATAAACGGTACCGATTATCTGTTTGACTCTTCTTTTCTTCTCGCAATAATACCGGCAACGTATCCTCCTTTAAAACCGGCGTCGATATTAACAACAACCACATTGGAAGCACAGCTATTCAGCATTCCCAGGAGAGCAGCCAGTCCGGAAAAGGAGGCGCCATAACCGACACTCGTTGGAACGGCAATGACCGGAACGGAAACATAACCGCCAACAACACTGGGAAGAGCTCCTTCCATTCCGGCAACAACGACAATGGCATCGGCATCTTGAAATTCAGGAAATCGGGAACGTAGTCGCTCGGGACCGGCAACTCCGACATCTTGAATCAACAAAACCTCCGTCCCCATCCAAAGTGCGGTCTCCATTGCTTCTTCGGCAACAGGTCTGTCACTGGTTCCAGCAGAAATAATCGCAACTTTACCGTGTACTTTTTGAGGCTCTTCTGTTGACCTCGGAATCCGAAACGTTCGTGCTGTCGGATTATAACGGCCTTGCGGAAATTCCTTGAGAACCATTGCCGCTTTTTCTCCGGATACTCTTGTGGCAAAACAGTCGATACCATTTTCTATCTGGAGTCGAAAAATATCGATAATGGCGTCCGGAGTCTTGCCTTCGGCGTAAATCACTTCCGGATAGCCACAACGATGGGAACGATCCAGGTCAATATGCGCTACTCCGGAAGCCACGCGCCCCGACTGATAATGACAGGTTTCGACCATTCTCTCTTGAAATTTCTCAAGGGAAAGGTCTCCAGACAGTAATTGACGACCAAATTGCAAAAATAAATCTTTATCCATTTTTTAGAACATCTCAATTTTAATAATTTATTAAAGGAATAACCGTTGACATAGCGCTTTAATTCCGTTAAATTATATCAGGTTGTTCGGTTATGAAAACCATGGAGAACGGTTTCGAAGATACTTGAAAACTTCCGTAAATAAATATTAGACGGTAATATCCGTCAGTATGCTTAAGGACGTGAATGTTTGCGTTTCGATATACAAGTTCTACGAATACGATCTCAAACGAAATGATTTCAATTTTATTATATATTTAAGAGTTAAAAATGAATACACAGTATCAAAAACGTCGTAAAAAACTCGTCTCTTTATTAAAAAAAGAAAAAGTGGACGCTTTTCTTGTTACCAACAGTCTTAACGTTAGTTATCTGACCGGTTTTTCCGGAGATGACAGTTTTTTGCTCGTTACGGAAAAAGATGCCGTCCTGATTAGTGATCCACGTTATGAAGAACAGATTAAGGAAGAGTGTCACGATTTAAACTGCCATATCTATCCGAACGGAACCAGTATCTATGCGGCTCTGAAAAAAATGTTAAACGAATTTGTGCTGCAAAAACAGTCGAGTATCCTTGGTTTTGAGAGTACCACTGTTAGTTATACCGAGGCAATGTTCTTTATGGAAGAATATTCTGAAATGACACTTCGTCCATTGTCCAATTTCGTAGAGCAGCTTCGTGAAATAAAAGACAAAACAGAAATAGACGCGTTAAAAGATTCAATTCTCTGTGCGCGTTATGCCTTCGAAATCATTCGTTATGGTCTTCTCCCCAATCAGACGGAGAAGGAAATCAAAAACGATCTGGAGTACAATATGCATAAATTGGGAGCTGATGGAATCGGATTTCCTTCTATCGTAGCTGTCGGACCACGTGCCGCTCTACCACATGCCGTACCAACCCGTGACCACCGGGTCTCTGATGCTGAACTCCTCTTAATCGACTGGGGAGCAAAAAAAAATTTCTATATTTCCGACCTGACCCGGGTCTTAATAACGACCTCAAAACCTTCTGATAAACTCCGGAAAATATATAATATCGTTCTTGATGCCCAAACAGCGGCGATTGCAGCCATTAAACCCGGTGTTGTTTCACGCGACGTCGATGCCGTTGCCCGAGGTATCATCGAAAAGGCCGGATACGGTAAAATGTTCGGCCATGGCCTCGGTCATGGCCTCGGACTCCAGGTTCATGAACGCGGAAGTTTTCGGCCTTCTACAGAAACAATTCTCAAGCCGGGTATGGTTCTAACGGTTGAGCCAGGAATTTATATTCCCGATTGGGGAGGTGTTCGTATTGAAGATGATATCGTTGTTACAAAAGATGGCTGTGAAGTTTTATCGGAGAAATTTCCTAAAGAATTCGATGATATGATCGTTCCTTGCTAACTTAAACTGTACTTGTTATACTGTACGACGTTATAAATTCAGTATTTCCTGGGAGCACGGACGTCTTGTCCACATCCACCAAAACAGGTGTCTCGCCTGTTTTGAAAAATAGACTTTTATAACGACCTTGAGTATAACTTAAACTGTACTTGCTGACTTAAACTGTAAAGGAAGGAATTTGTAACCACGAATCATACGAATCTTCACGGATCGTCTTTTGGTAAACAGCGTTTATCATGATAATATGCTTACTCAAAAATATTTTTGAGGTTTATTATTCTAAAACGCCATGTTTTTAAGTAAATATCTTGTTTATCCGTGAAATACGTTGTTTCAAAATGTATCTTGTTTATTGCTTGAGTAATCAAACTGTACATTTAATAAAAAAGAGGAAAAAATGACAGAAAATAAATTGATTTTAACGGAAGGTTCGGAAAAAACCCCCATTACGTTTCGTGATTTTCAAAAATTAATCTACGAAATGTACTCCAAAAAAGACTTCGAACGTGGGGTTGATGGTACTTTTATGTGGTTCATGGAAGAAGTCGGTGAATTGGCAACCGCACTGCGAAGTGGGACAAAAGAAGAATTACGAGGTGAATTTGCCGATGTTATTGCTTGGTTGACAACTATTGCCAATATCTCCCAAATTGATTTGACGGAAGCTCTCATGGAGAAATATGGATCCGGCTGTCCTGGTTGTGGACAGTTTATATGTAACTGCCCGGACGCTGAAAAGCCATAATTTGATACATAATAGAATTAATGTTTGAGAAAAAGGCTATATTGGTAGAGTTTGAGAAAATCTTCTGTACAAAAAACGGGGTATTGAATCGAATTCAGTTGAATTTTGTCCTGTACTTGGCCTGTCGTATTCGAAAAAATATTGATTATGTCTGGTGGTTGTAAACTCTTAAAGGGACGAATCGGTCGAAAACGGATATTCTGTCCGTTTTCTGAAACATATGCGTTCATCTGTATCGACTTGAATGAATCTGTCAATTTATGGGGGATAAACCGCTGTTTAAAGAGTTTTAATAAATGAATCTTCCATTTTTAACAGAAAGGTATAGATTACCATGAACAAGTGTTTGAAATTATTAACACCTACTCTGCTTGTAGTTGCCGTTGCCATGTTCTTCACTTCACAAGTAGAAGCAAAATGGTATAAAGGTAATTTCCATATGCACACACTATGGAGCGATGGTGGAACATTCCCAGAAAACGCGATTGCCCGATATCAGCTTGGGGGCTACAATTTTCTCGTAACCACCGACCATAGGGTCTTTCAATCCGATAAACTGGTATTGGCCCCCTATCATAAAAACGCCTATCCCACACCGTCTGAAGAAAATTTTAAAGGTGAAACATCTCGATGGATCTTGCTCGACTCGAAGTCGGAACCAGTTCTGGAACTTCAGGAACGATTCGGTACTAACGCCATAAAATCCAAAACGATCGATGGTAAAACCTATTACCGTCTGACTCCGTTTGCCGAACTTAAAAAGAAATTTGATAAAAAAGATGAATTCCTTCTAATCCCCGGTCTGGAATTCAATACAGGGGCGGAAACCAGAACGTTCCATTTCAACGTAATCAACATAGACGCGGAAATAATTGGCGTTCATAAAGATCTGTTTAAGGATACGATTCGTGCAAACTGGGAATTAGCCAATAATAAATATTCTTCCAATCACACTCCCTATTTTGTTGTGGCCAATCATCCATTATGGCCCTATTACGATATTTCACCATTACATCTAATAGCCAATCCGGAAGTTCGTTTCTTCGAACTGAATAATAATTCCTTAAGTGGAAAATTGTTTTCCAAGGCGAATCCCTATAAATTGATTGAGGGAGCCTGGAATCCGGAAAAGTTCTGGGATGTGGTCAATGCCTATCGCGCGGAAGCCAATCAAGAGCTTCTTGTGGCTATTGGATCTGATGATCGTCACAAATACGCGCCCGGAGAACTTGAAGGAAAAGCTTGGTCCTGGGTCGATGCCGATGAACTCTCTCCTGCCGGAATTATCTCTGCCGTTCAACAAAAGAAAATCTACTGTTCCAATGGACTGGAATTCGAATCAATTCATTTCGATCCAAAAACAAAAACATTATCAGTTAAGGCCAAACAAGGCACGGACCAGAAAATCCATATTGACTTTATCGGTACAAAAAAAGGATATGATAAAACAGTCAACGAGAAAAAATTCTTTATGCCCAATAGCAATAAAAAATATCGTCTCGTTCATTTCTTCTCCGACGATATTGGCAAGGTTTTAAAATCGGTTGATGGCATTACTGCCGAGTATAAACTTCAGGCGGATGACCTTTATGTTCGCGCTCGAATCGTAACGGTTCCCACCGATTGGAATGGGGCTGTGGGTAAATGTCTACCCAGGCCAGCCGCATGGACTCAAGCGTTTAAATAATTCTGAATCGAATCAACCAGCGGGATATTTCCGAATCGCATTTGCAGTTTCCCTCGTTAAATTTCCATTAATAATAAGACGCAAAACTTCGACTTCTTCCTGTGTGGTATAAAAACGACCGCCTTCCGGCTCGAATGTTAGCCAGCCGTTATATCCTATTTCTTCAATAACATTACGAATAGAGAGCCAATTGATGTCCCCGTGACCGGGTGGGACAAACGTCCCACCATTCGGAGCCGATTTATCAACCTTAAAATCTTTGACGTGCATCTTCACGGCATATTCGGCTCCGAGGGATCGAAGCCATTGTTCTGGAGTTGAATATTTGACATGATTGCCAAGATCAAGATATGATTTTACCCAACGATTATCGAAATGACCAATGAAAGCGCGAACAAGTTCCGGCTTAACCCAGAGATTATTCCAGACATTTTCCAAGCAGATAGTAACCCCCACTTCTGACGCCACGGGCACCAGTTCGTCTATATAGCGAAAAACAAGTTCCGTAGCCCGATTCTGTTCCCGAATATAGTCTATATAGGGTGCATTGTCGCCTTCTACCACTTTTTTTACCATACAGGTTGCCGGATCAAATTCAATCTTGAACTCCCAAGGCTTTGGTCCAATGGCCGGAATTCGGGCCGGTACAACCAAAAGGGTATCTCCTCCATAGGCGGCAATAATCCGAAGGGCTTTTTTAACGTCTTCCAATGATTGGGCCCGAACGGCTTCTTTTGTATCGTTAAAAAGTCCGCCTTGCATCATCGAATGAATACGTATTCCATTAGACTCGGCTATATTACGCATTTTTCGGGCTTCTTCTATCGTTGTATCAAGCATACGGGTCTCTATCCCGTCTGCTCCATAACCTGCAACCTGCTCGATCACTTCGGACGTTATTTTTCCACAAATAACCGCTTTATAAAGCACCGTTTGGTATTGTTTGGACATAATACTGTCTTCCTTTCTGTTTGCATTTCATCAACATTATCAGACTCAATCACTATCATATAGATGATTATAATCGATCGAAATTTCGATTTCAACCCCGGTGACTTTAGAAAAAGAACTATTCCCGTTATTAAAGGTTACATTTCATTTTTATCAAACGCCAAATTCCGAGAAGAAGAGCTAGTAACAAAAAACAGATCGGAAACATAATTCCAATCAAAAATGGTTCACAAAAAAGAGGTTCGTACAGATTCCAAAAATAATTTCGTGCCAGAAGCCAGGCAAGGCCTGCCAAACATAAAAATGGTCCATAGGGAATTTCTCGTTCCATACGTGTTATTAAACGAAAAACTCCAAAAACTACTCCGGCAAATGGTGCAAGAAAGAAGAGGACAAGTGCGCCATGCCAGCCAAGATAGACTCCTAACATGCCCATTAAAATGACATCACCGAACCCCAATGACTCTCGTCCTAACATTATATAACCGATAATTCGAACCATCCAGGTTAAAACCATACCGAAAACCATTCCTAAAAGAGCGTTCAAGAGTGCGGTACGGCCATTAATTCCCGTCTCTGGACCATATCCCGTCTCTGGACCATATTGTGAAATAATTATGATCCCAACGGTTCCCAACAGAAACAGTATGAATGAAATTCGTGTGATTGGCGAACGATACAGTGTTCGTACAAATAACAGAAAGGCCCTTCGAAATCCCAATCGATAATACCATCTTCGATCAAGAATAGCAAAACACCAAAAGGCCCAACAGCAGAGCATAACGATTATCGGTAGACACCATAGTCCAATATTATATGAGGAGGGAAATAACATCTTTAGATAAATAAAGGGATCCGAAACCAATACTCCCTGGGGCAAACCATAGAACCAATAGATTGGAGCGTAAACTGCCTTGGGAAACAAGGTCAACAGAACAAGTCCGAGTATCGTCCCGGGAATCGTTAATATGTCCGGAATAATATAGTCATCCAAGTCAATTAACGAAGCTGTTATCATTAAAATACCTAGAAAAAAATGGATAAAAAAGGAACAGGTCAGGTCCGATATTGATAATACAGGACATGTTACCATTACCTTTTCAACAAGAAAATTCATCGTTTTTAGCGACATACCATTTTGTTCTACTTCCCAATAAAAGAGGAAGATGGCCCATATCCCAAGGCCTAATTCGACTAATAAAGGCCGAAACCAAAAAAAACGATGATCAAATCCGGGAATAGCTGGTACTTGGGATGGGGATTCCTTTTGCTTTTTTTGATTGGAAGTACGCTTTTTTCGTTTGGAAGATATCGATTCCGAAGAAGGTGGAAACAGTACGGAGGAAAAACGCTGCATGGTAAACCATCCGATAATCGGACAGTAATCATACCAATGACATTGAAGAATTCGATCTGTCTCTTTAGGAAACCTGGACCAAGGGGACCGATATTTTCGATCCCAGGCAAAACGATCGACAAACCAATTGACAAACGCTCCGGCTAATACTCCCATTAAAAAAAGAAAAAGAAAGCGCCCTTCGTATGACAGATGAAAAAAACAATCCAGCAACATTGAAACCTTTATCCTTAAAACAGTCCAAACTTCTTCTTTTTGGCAGTTATAGCCATATAACTATAATCCCGATCAAGTGATGCTACTTCTTTCATATAGGTATTATCACTGATACGGAACATCTCCAGAACAATAATTGTACCTGTTGTGCCATTGGGATTACTGACTCCTGTCTCAATTTTTCCCTGCACCATATAATCAACAGGTTCACCCAAGGCGGTTATAAAGGTCCGCCGATCACCTGGAATAAATACGTTGTTACGTTTAATTTTTGATGTTTTAAACGCTTCCTCTACCTTTTCTGACGATACAAGATGGATATTGTTTATCTGCGAAAAACAGACTCGAACATTGTTCGATACAGGTTCAACATCTCTTCCATTTGTTCCTCGTATTCCAAGAAAACAGAACGTATATTCCTTTTTGCCTTCAAATATATTTTGACGTTTTATACCTTTTACGGCTTGATCGACCACCGCAGCAACACCCGGGTCATTGATTATCGTCGGTTCTGATGTCTCCGTCTCCGGTTTTGGCGTACTGGAACATCCAAAATATCCCATCAGGGATATCATCAATAAAATACAAAAGAACCTTCGTTTAACTTTATTCATTTTATACGACTCCTTCATCTTGACAAGCCTGTTCAATCGAAATAGGACTTCTCTATTGAAGTTAAATGGTCATTAATCATCGGTACATGGCTAATTTATGCAATTTCAATTATCTATTTTCCCATGCAATTATTACGATTAGGTAAATAGTATCAATATTATCGGTTATTCTTAATGGCAGTTTCCATAAAATCTTAAAAAAAGACTAAAATATTATTATTGAATTGGACATCTCCGGTACTTTACTCAGTTATTAACGTCCAGAACAGGTTTTTTCATATCTTGTTAATATTGAGATAAACATTTTGACGTACTTCACAGGAATTTTCACCCTGTTCAGGTCAATTACTATCGTCGGAACAATTATTTATAATCTTTTTGTGAAATATGATTTAATTCTGTTGAACAATCACTTTTATTCTTTAAAAGTGTATAACAAAGCAATGATTCTGAATATTTCCCTATATTACACTACAAATTGGACAACAAATTAATACTAAATAAGACCTTTTTGACAATTGCTGTACGCTATTTCAGTGCATTTTCTTGTCATCTTGTTGACACCTTTTGTATTCTAGGCTAAAATTAATTCGAATGTGCTATATTATGTCTTCTAGATAAGAGGGCAAAATCGTTGCGAATAGCTACAAAACTTTAATATAAACGGAGGATATAATGTTTTCATACGATACAGGAGAATTTGCTTTATTATGAAAAATTCAGCCTTATCATGGATACTTTTTTTTGTAATCTGTATCGTAGGAATTATTGCGTTTGTATTCTTTTGGATTTATTGTCCCTGGAAATTTTCCACAGAGAATATATCCGGGCAACACAAAGAAAAAATAGATAAACGAATACTGGTCATTCTCTCCGATCATGTAACAAATACAAGAACGGGCAAATGGGTTACTATTATAGATAACTGGGCGACTAACAATCCATATTTTAATATTGATCTGAATATTGTTGAGCTTGATGTCCTTCGTACCCCTAATGCAGCAGACTGGCAAAAGGAACTCGACAAAGTTGTACCCGTAATACGTCAACATCGCTATGATATGATTCTGACATTGGACAATGTTGCCTTGGATCTACTGGTCCGTCCCGAGAATCAATTGCCTGCCGATATTCCAGTGCTTTTTTCCGGTTATGAAAAAAAACTGGACGATTTATTGAAAATCCATCCCAACCTGACCGGGATTAAAGAAAATCTGAATATGATTCCAAACGTCGAATTAGGGTTACAACTCTTCCCGAAAACAAAAGAAATCATTATTCTCATAGATGCAAGCCTCGATAGCCAGGCCTTGTTGGCAGAAGCACAAAAAAATCTGTCTGTTCCCAATGGTGTGAAAATATCATTTCTGAGTAATCATGAAAAATCGATAATGAACATTTATAATGTTCTTCGCCGAAAGTCGGAACACTCGCTCCTTATTTTCCCTCCATGGAGGGAAATGGCAACAAACGACTATCAGACACGTAATGCCATGGCACAGGATTTGGCACGTGTCATAAAATTCCCATTTTTTATTTCCACCGACGAAGTACTGAATAGTGGTGCTTTAGGAGGATATCTTGTGCCAACGGTGCAACTGGCCGAAAAAACAGCGGATTTGGCCACAGTAATTCTACAAAAAAAACAGCGAAAGATATACCATTTGACACTCTTGCCAATCAATATTACTTTAACTATTCCGTGTTACAAAAATTTGGTATACAAGAAAAAAACCTTCCCGCAGGAAGTACTATTGTTAGTCGTCCCCCCGGATTATGGCAGGATCATCACCGTTTGATTATTACAAATATTATCCTGTTTCTTCTCCTAATCTTCGGATTCGGAGGATATACGTGGACGGTTCGAAGGACATTGAAACGTAGCCGAAAACTCTATTCGGCACTTCCCGGACGTATTGGTGTTATCAATGAACGTGAAGAAATTCTTTATCTGAATACTGAAAGTGAAATGGAAACCGATCTCTCCAGAATAAAGGTTTTGCGCGATATTCCGAATATTGATTACCCGAAACTTTCAGAGGCTGCACGTATGGTATTCAGTTCCGGGAAAAAAAATACACTGGACTACGAATATAAATCCGTTAAAAGAATTATGTCGTTAGCGCCACTTTCTTCCGATCTGTTTGGGCAAAAAGCCCTTGTCTGGTTTTCACATGACAACTCGGAACTGCAAATGGCAAGACTGCAAGCGGAAGAATATGCTACCAAGCTGAAAAAAACAACTCGTTTATGGGATATTCTGATCAACGCGCTCCCTATTCATATTTTCGCCAAGGATCCGGATCATGATTTTCGATATATCTTCAACAATCGGACTCGTGCGGAATTTTTCGGAATATCTATAGATGAACTGAATGGCAAGAATGATTTCGACTTTCTACCTGCTGATATTGCAAAAAAAATGCGCATTTCCGACGAAAAGAACATGAAAGATTTGGAAGCCTTTGAAACGGACAGCGCGAAGTTTCGTGACGCTGCCGGAAATCTCCATATCATGAAAATCATTCAAATCCCTTTCGTTGATGACGATGGAAGTCGAATGTTACTTGGTACTGCGTTTGATACCACCGAGTTGGTGAAAAGTAAACAGCAGGCAGAAGAAAACGCTGAATGGTTTAAAAGAACTCTCCAATCTATTGGCGATGGTGTTATTACCACTGATGCAAAAGGTGGTATTGTTTTACTCAATCCGGTTGCGGAACGTATGCTCGGAGTGAAACAAAAAGACGTAATTCATCACTCTCATGATGAAATTTTCAAAATTGTTAGCGCTTATGACGATCTTCCCATGCAATCCCCTTTACTACGGACTTTACGTACCGGAAATATTGTAGAACTGGCCAATCATACCGACCTAATTGCCGGCGATGGAAATCGATATCATATTGCCGATAGTGCGGCCCCAATTTTAGACCATGAAAGAAACATTATCGGCGCTATTCTGGTTTTCCGTGATGTTACCGAGGAATATGAAAACAGGGATCGACTCCGTGATATGTTGAAAATGTTGGAATATGGATCCGATCTGACTAAATCCGCTGCTTTTTCGTTGAATTTCACAACTCGCAAAATCACCGGAGCAAAAAATTTAAAGGATCTTTGGCCGATCAACGATGATGAAATTGTCGATTCGATACGTAATTGGGTTTATGAACCGGACCAGCAAAAAATGGAGAATGTAATTAATGACTTGAAAACAGGAAAACAAGATAATGCTATTGTCGATTATCGTGCCGTTAAGGATAATCAGATTCACTATTATCAGACAAAAATGTCAACGGAACGTTCTCATTCTAACGAAATCAACCTGATTGGTGTCATTCAGGATATTACAGAAATCACGGTTAATATGCAAAAGCACGCGGAAAGTGTCGAATTTTGGGAAATGGCCATATCGACATTACCGATCATGTTTTTTGTCAAAGATATTGATAATGAGTTCCGTTATATCATCTGTAACGAGGCTTTTGCCAAATTTCACAATCTCACAATGAAACAAATTATCGGAAAAAAGGATTCCGAACTGGGACGTATTTGTACAGACGATATTTACAAGGACGACTTGCAGGTGGCCTCTTCTCGCGAGGTCTTCCAATTTAATTATACGGTAGAGGATAAGTCTGGTTTTTCGCACAAATTGGAAAATGTCAAAAAGAGTTTTGTACAGGCAAGCGGTAAACGGATCATTGTTGGGGCTTCAACCGACATTACTTCGCTGCAAAACGTCATTCAGAACGAAGGTGTCATCAAGGACGTACTTGCAAATATCATACTTGAGCCAACCTTCAGGGGAGCGTTTGGACGATTGGCAAGTTCCCTAAACAGTATTTTGAATTGTAGTCGTATCATTCTGGCCAAATGTAATAAAGAGGGTCTGTTGCGTTTTAATACGGAGTGGCATTTACCTCAGTTGACCGATATGAGCTCCGAGTCACAGGAAAAGCATCAGAAGGTTTGGAATGAGTACATTAACTTGATCCAACACGGTGAATTGGTAAAATTCAGTGATTTTAGAAGTTCCGATTTTTGTGAAAAATACCACCTTTTTACCAATTGTGATGCGATTCCAAAATCCTTGATTATTGCTCCTGTCTCTATAGAAAAGAAGCTTTGGGGGGCTTTGTTTGTTTCGTTTTCCGAGAAAAAACGCGCGTTTTCCTCTTCCGACGAAAGTCTGATGCGTTCCATGGCTGATATTATTGCACTGGCGCAAATCCGTGCGCTCCAACAGCAGGAAATTCGGAAGGCCAATCATGAAAGACAAATGATTCTTGACCATATTCACATTCCCGTCTGGCTTCATGATAGTCGAGGTGAACTTGTATTGGCTAATTCCGAAGTTCTGAAAATAGCAGGCGTATCGATGGAACAATTGACCACCGAAATGAACAAAAATATTTTTTGCTCCGAAATCCCTGTGGATTTACCTCGTCCCGTTCCGACTGTACTCAAGACTGGGAAAGAATGCTGTTTACGTATGCCATTCCATAAACGGGAATACATGGTTTCCGCACAGCCAATCTTCGATAATAATAAAATTGCATATATTGTTAAAAGTGCTATTGATATTACTGAATTGAATCAATCGCTCAAGTCACAGCAACTGGTCAACTTTTGTATGGAAACGTTCTTTGCTCAATCCAATATGAAATTGGCATTTACGCTGGTTCTGAATGAGATCTGTCGATATTTGGGGGCCGAGCGTTGTTTTGTTATGAAGTTTGATTCCGCGACTAACATTGCCTCGACTATTGCAGAGTATTATCAGGAAGATCATACAAAAATGTGGAGTGACTTGAAAAACTTTCACTATTGTAATACAGAACCATGGTTTGATTCTTTTTTACAAAACGAGTTTATTTCATGGTCGAACACACATCAAGCAGGGGCGGAGGAATTTTTTGGATGTTGGTATCCTATTATTTCCAAGTTACCATCCTTGCATGTACTCGGGATCTATCTTGACGGAAAATTTTGGGGGGATATCGGAATTACTTTCTCCGCTCCTGATCATCAATTATCCGAACGTGAAAAAGTTTTAATAAAAACCATTCGCGGAATATTTGAATTGTTTCTGGAACGTATGGTTGCGCAGGATAAAATCATCTCCTCGATGAAAAAGGCGGAAGCGGCCGATAAAGCCAAAAGTTTTTTTATTGCCAGTATCAGTCATGAAATACGAACGCCGTTAAATGCCGTTATCGGTTTTACAGAATTATTACGCGATACAACATTGTCTCCCGAGGAACGTACTGAATATCTGGAAGGTGTTCTTTATTCTGGAAAAGCTCTGTTACAGTTGATAAATGATGTTTTGGATTTATCTAAATTGGAAGCGGACCAAATGGAGATTATTACGGAACCAACTGATTTTTACGAGTTGGGAAAAGAGATTTTCCATACGTTTTCTTTAAGCGCAAAGGAGAATCATGTCGAGTTGGAAATGCAAATTCAAAATTTACCTCAATTGCAGTTGGATAAAATGCGTGTTCGGCAAATTCTTTTTAATCTTGTTGGAAACGCGGTTAAATTCACCTGCAAGGGGATCGTTACTTTGACGGCTGTTTTTTTACCGGATGATGATAAAAGTGGAACTCTGAAATTCAGTGTCATAGATACCGGAATTGGAATTGATTTAAAAGATCAGAAAAAACTGATGCAGCCTTTTGTTCAATTGAGTAAAATGCGTGGAACCAATGCCTCTAACAACGGTACTGGACTGGGCCTGCCCATCTGTAAAAGACTGATTGAAAAAATGAATGGTACTCTTGAAATACAAAGTGTTATTAACAAAGGGAGTATATTCACGACAACTTTACATCATGTTCAATATACATACAATACTGTTGTAGCTACTGAAGTGGTTGCAGCTCAAACGCCTTCATTATCCACCTATGATTCCTTGTCGCTCCTTCTGGTTGATGATGTCCAGATGAATTTGAAAGTCATGGTTTCCATGTTCCGAAAGATCGGAGTACACGATATTTGCTATGCAACTTCCGGGAAAGAGGCTCTTGCATTACTAAAAACACGAAAATTCAACCTTGTTTTAACGGATCTGTGGATGCCTGTAATGACAGGGGATGAATTGGAGCGGGCTATTCATCAGATCCCTGAATATTCGTCACTACCGGTTGTCGTTGTCACTGCTGATATTGAGAGCAAGGTGACACAATTTAATGATTGTTTATTTAAGCCGGTCACTATGGAAAAATGCAGAATGATATTGTCAAAATATTGTCCAATACAAACTTTAACCGAAGTACAATAAAGTTAATCTTGATAAATAATATAACCATTTACGAACGATTTTGGAACCACGAATATCACGGATAAACACAGATAGTCTGCTGTAAAATACAATATTTTACATAACAAACCAAACATTTTTATCTATTATAATAAATAATTTTATCATAAAAAAGTTTGTTTGCCAAAAACTATCCGTAAAAATCAGTGTTATCCATGGTTTCATTTTATATCCATGGTTCACATTATATCCATGGTTTCATTTTATATTCGCGAACGATTACTAAAAAATATATTATCCCTTGTGTGATCGGAGGTGTATCGATTAAAAATAGTGAACATTATGACCATGTTGTTACCAGCGTTGTTCATACGGTCCTTCTTTATTTACCTGAATACTGACCTTCTTTCAGACTGTAAACATGTGTTATGTATCAGTTCATGAATATCAGTTCATGAATATCAGTTTATGAATATCAGTTTATGAATTTCGGACGAATTTATTAATCTGCATATTTGTGATTTGCAGGGATAATTATTAATAGTCACAGGTCCGAAAAAGATGTAATTATATAATTTTATTTGAATCAAAAAAAAGATTTATCTCTTGATTTACAGTTTTACTCGTTAAAAACAGTATCCGGCCAGCAGAAATGAAAGTTACATCCTTTTTTATTTTTTGCTTGCTTTTTTTTCTGATTTTGTATATACTGTATTCAGAGGAAAGTATTTTTAATAATTCAACGGAAAAATACAGGGTGTTCTTGGAGTATACGGTCGGAGTATACGGCGTTTATAGCGTTATAAATACTGTTCCCATTGGTATGAACCAGTATATTTGGCATGTTTCGATACGAGACCTTGCTGAATATTATTACAGAATATTGAGCGTTTAAAATTTTTTGGTAAAAAGGAGAAGAAGAATGAAATTCAATCGTCGTGAAATGTTAAAGACGTCATTGACTACCGGTTTGGTTTTGGGGTTAAATCCATGGATATTTGGAGCAGAAAAGGCGAAACATGTCTATAAAGTCGGTGCCTGGATGAACGGACTCAATGCTTTTAATGAAGCCAAAAAAATGGGACTGGAGGTTTTACAAGTCAGTATGCCGTTCAAAAAAGGGGGTGTGGATGATATTCGAGATCCGGAAGTATGTAAAAAACTTCTGGATCGATCACAGGAGACCGGTATTCCTATTGTCTCCCTGGCTCTAGGGGACTTTAACGGAAATCCTCTCTGGTTAATCGATGATGCCGGGGAACGCGTTTCTGAAACGATTGACGCCATGGTCCGTCTAAAAGTCGATAATGTTCTCGTTCCTTTTTTCGGAAAGGCTGTTCTCAATGCGGATGATCGATTTGCGGAAACTATTAAACGACTCAAAAATCTGGCGAAAAAAGCGGAGGATAACGGTGTCTTTCTTGCGATTGAATCAACCTTGGGGGCTGACGGTCATTTTCGTATTATAAATGGTGTCAATTCGCCCGCCATTAAAGTCTTTTATGATCCGGGCAATATGATCCACCGATTCAAAAATACCGATGAAATTTGTGATGACATTCGCAAACTAAAAGGATATATCGCCTGTGTTCATGCAAAAGATTCTACTCTGCTTGGTAAAGGAAAAATTGATTATAGTAAAATTCTGAACGCCTATCGTGAAGTTGGTTATTTCGGTGCGCAAATTCTCGAAGGATCTATTGATAAAGAGATTGGATACGCCGATAGTAATCGACGGAACGCCGAATATCTTCGTACTCTTTAGTTTTAAGAAAGGTCTGTAAATTGAATAAAATCAGTATATTGCTACTTTTATCCGGAATTTTTTTTATGACGTCCATTAACATGTCGGCAGAAGAAACAATTACGATACCAAAAGCGCGACAAGGTGATCATGTTGACGAATACTTCGGAGTAAAAGTTGCGGATCCCTATCGTTGGATGGAGGACGAGAATTCCGTAGAGAGAAATAATTGGATTGATGCGGAAAATAAAGTAACCCAAGAGTATCTCGGTCAAATATCGTTACGGGATCAGCTCAAACAGGAAATGATGGCCCGATATAACTATCCAAAATATTCACTCCCATTCAAGAGGAACAATCGTTATTTCTTTTTTAAGAACAACGGTCTTCAAAACCAATCGGTCCTTTATACCACGAAGTCACTGCAAGAGGAGGCGAAGGTCCTGCTTGATCCCAATAAATTATCGGACGATGGTACGGTTAGTTTGACCGCCATGGGAATTTCCAAAGACGGAAAATATTTGGCATACGCAATATCCCATAGTGGTTCCGACTGGATGGAAGCCTTCGTTTTAAATATAGAAACTGGAAAACAACTTAACGACCATCTGAAATGGATTAAGTTTTCCGGACTCTCCTGGTATAAAGACGGTTTCTATTACAGCCGATACGACGTTCCACCTGCCGGAAAAGAATTGAGTAGTAAAAATGAATTTCACAAAGTCTGTTATCATAAAATCGGTACAACTCAAAATGATGATAAACTTGTCTTTATGAATGAAAAGGAGCCGTTGCATAATTGTAATGCCATGGTAGACAAGGATGAAAACTGGCTCTTCGTTATGGAAAATGAATCGACCTATGGCAATACCCTTCTCTTCAAAAATTTAAATGATGGTGATTCCGAGTTTAAAACGATCTATCCCGACTTTAAATCGGAAACAGGAGTTATCACAGTCCGGAATGGTAAATTCTATCTTCTGACCGACTATAAAGCCTCAAATAAAAGAGTCGTGGTTGTCGATCCGGCCAATCCGCTGCCGGAACATTGGCTGGAACTTGTTCCGGAAGGGAAGGCTCTTCTTTCTGATGTTACCGCTACAGGGGATCGACTGGTTGTCGAATATCTGAAAGATGCCGCCTCCGAATGTTCTTTTATCGACTATCAAGGAAAAACTCTTGCTAAATTGGAATTACCGACTTTAGGTGTTTGTGGACTGTCCGGTGAAAAAGATGAAACGGAACTCTTTTACAGTTTTACTTCATTCGTCTATCCGACGGTTATCTATCGATACGATGGTACTACGGGTAAAACAACGACTCTCTTTGATAAAAATACCAAGTTTAATCCAAAAGACTACACAACGGAACGTTTATGGTACACAAGTAAAGACGGAACTCGGGCTCCCATGTTTATTACCTATAAAAACGGAATGAAGAAGGAAGGACTGAATCCGACTTTACTCTATGGTTATGGAGGCTTCAACATAAACATGGTTCCTTCGTTTTCACCGATTCGAACGGTATTTCTGGATCATGGCGGTATTTTAGCGATTGCAATTCTTCGTGGCGGAGGAGAATATGGAGAAAGCTGGCATCAGGCCGGGACAAAAATGAACAAGCAGAATGTTTTCGACGATTTTATTTCTGCTGCGGAGTATTTGATTCGTGAAAAATACACCTCGACGAATAAATTGGCTATTAACGGTGGTTCCAACGGAGGTCTTCTTGTGGGGGCCGCCATGACACAGCGCCCCGATCTGTTTAAAGTTGCCGTACCGGCTGTCGGTGTTTTGGATATGTTACGTTATCATCAGTTCACTATCGGCTGGGCCTGGGCCGCTGATTATGGTACGAGTGCCGACAGTAAAGAGATGTTTGAATATTTGAGAAAATACTCTCCTCTTCATAATATTCGTCCGAAGACCGATTATCCGGCTACTTTTATTATGACTTCCGATCACGATGATCGGGTTGTTCCTGCACATTCTCTCAAATTCGCGGCCACTCTCCAGGCAAATAACAGTGGAAAAAATCCCATTCTCGTTCGTATTGAGAAAAAAGCGGGACATGGAAGTGGCAAACCGGTACAAAAAATCCTTCAGGAATCAGCCGATATGTACTCCTTTATTCTATATAATCTTGGTGTTAAAAAATAATCTTGGTGTTAAAAAATAAAAGGCTGTTTCGCGGTCTTCCCGGGAATACAGGTTTTCATCCCTGTCTCCCGGGAAAACAAATGATTCGATAAAACAACTTTTAAGAGTTGAAAAATATGTGGTATGAAAGAACAACCGAAAAAATGATATGCGGGCATCAAGAACCGTTCTAAAGTATAAAAGGAATTATTATGAAACTTAATATAATATGTCGCATTGTAATTGCAATCTTGCTGATTATATTTGTATGTCCAATGTTATTGGCGCAAACTGACAAAAAGGGAGAAACGAACTATCGCCTTCCGGATCGGGGGATTTGTGCCCATCGGGGTGCACAAAAGACTTTTCCGGAAAATACTGTTCCGGCTTTTTTGGAAGCCATTCGCTTGGGGGCGCATCAGGTCGAGTTCGATGTCTGTATGACAAAGGATGGTCAACTCGTCGTTATGCATGATCTGACAGTGGATCGAACGACCAATGGAAAAGGAAAGGTTTCCGATTTAACGTTTGACGAGATACGGCGCCTGGATGCCGGTATTAAAAAAGGGGAACGCTTTCGCGGAACAAAAGTACCGACTTTTGACGAAGCTCTTGACTGTATGACTCCGAATATCTGGATAAATATTCATTTAAAAAATGAGGTGGATGCCGCCGAAATAGCATTGAAAATAAAGAAAAAACAGAGACTTTATCAGGCTTTCCTCGCCTGTTCCATTCAGCAGGCGGAGGCCGCTCGAAAAGCCTGTCCGAATATCCTCATTTGCAATATGAGTCGCCAACCAAACAATGATGTCTATATTCAAAAAACAATTGAAAATAAAAGCGATTTCATTCAAATTGTAAAGGATGCGTACAAAAAGGAAGACGTTACATACTTGAAACAAAAGGGAATTAAGGTCAACTGTTTTGGTATTCCTAATGTTGATCCTGTTCTTCTCAAAAAAATGTTTGATCAGGGAATCGATTTTCCATTAGTCGATGCTGTTGACGAGATGCTTGACGCTGCGGAGAAAAACGGTATCAAGCGTTGGAAATAGTGACGAGGGCAAAAAAAGAGACACTTTTGGATCTTTTACGAAATAAAATCATTTCTACAAATTGGGATCGATAACGCCTTTTCTTTTGATGATTTCCTTTTGGACAGGGAACAATATCCAACGAGTGAAAATCTTTTTGTCGAATTGATTCGGCGGAGCGATTCCACAGCCCTCGCCGATTGTCGTAAAAATGGTTCGACCCGAATTGTTTGATATCCGACATGGGAACAATACTGGTAACCGAAACCGGAAGTCCTTTTATTCAGACATGGTTACTCCGATATTCAATATCAAACACACCACCAAGATCTGTAACAGGAAGAACCATCGATTAATTTGATGATACATGATATTACTCCTTTTTTCTTTGATTTGTGGATTTTGAACTACTATTTTTTGAAGATGGTGTTGAAAAAGTATTTCCATTTTTGTATAATACACTATTAGATTAATATACACCAGGTGGATAAAATGAAAATATTTGGTTTAGTCGATTGCAATAGTTTTTTTGCTTCCTGCGAGAAGGTTTTTCATCCGGAATGGGAGAAGCGTCCTGTTGTGGTTCTATCGAATAACGATGGTTGTGTCGTAGCCCGTTCTCCGGAGGCGAAAGAACTTTTAATTCCCATGGGGATGCCCTGGTTTCAGTTACGTGAATCTGCGGCTCGAAATGGGGTCGTTGTCTGCTCTGGGAATTACAGTCTCTATGGTGATATGAGTCGCAGGGTTATGCAGACTCTGGCTCAATGGACTCCGGATATGGAAATATATTCAGTGGACGAGGCCTTTTTAGATCTTTCCGGTCAATTTCCGGAACTGGTATCCGGCAAATATCGGAATTCATCCGGTCCGATGCGTTCGTGTCTCCGAGACCTTTGTCAAAAAATTGTTGCCATTGTCCCGCAATGGACAGGGATTCCGGTTTCCCTTGGAATTGGACAGACGAAAACACTAGCTAAAGTTGCCAATCGAATCGCGAAAAAGAGGGCCGATCGTTATTCCATTCTTCTTGAGGAGCAGGAGCGAATAGATCAGCTCCAAGGGGTTCCGTTAGAAGATGTTTGGGGGGTTGGGCAAAGTTTATTGCCGAAATTTCAACGTTTGGGACTGAAAAACGCCTATGACCTTTCCTTGGTCGATCCGGTTTGGATGGGGAAAAATTTCTCCTGTATCCAGGAAAAACTGGTTCGGGAACTTCGTGGCGAACCTTGTTTGAACTTGGAAGAGGAAGTACCTCCCAAACAGAACATGCAGGTTTCACGTTCCTTTGGTCATCCGATAGAGGTGTTATCGGAGTTAGAGAAGGCCATTTCGACGTTTGCCGCGAAAGGGGCGGAGAAATTACGGCGTCAGAAGTCGGTGGCATCGGCGATACACGTTCAGCTTTATACCAATGTATATCGTCGGGATCGTCCGCAGGCATTTCCTGGAATGGCACTTCCATTTCCGGTACCGACGAACAGTTCGCTGGATATTATCGCCCAGGCTCTTAAAATACTGCGTATTATTTATAAAAAGGATTACGCCTATAAAAAGGCCATGATTTTGTTATTGAGTATCGTTGATGAAAAAGTCGTTCGGTCCCAAAAGACTTTGTTCGAACTCGATCCGGACAAGCCCCAGGAACTGCGGGATAAAGAACGATGTCTCATGGAGACTCTTGATACTCTGAATCGATCTTTGGGGAAAGGACGACTCTTTTTCGCTTCGGAAGGCGTTCAGAAAAACTGGACTCCCAATGCGAATTTTGTTTCCCCCTGTTATACCACACGTTGGGAAGATATTCCTGTTGTTTATGCTAAATAGTTAAAATATTCCAAAAAAGGAGAAAAAAACAATGAAATTAACCAGACGATCTTTTGTAACAACATTGGGCGCGTCTGCCGCCGTGTTATCGGTACCCGCCGCCATTTCGGCTAAAGAGCCTTCGACGACCGGAAAAATTCAATTCGATCTCGGTATTGCTACCTATTCATTCCGAAAATTCAAGGTGGATAAAGTTATTGAATGGACGAAACGGTGCGGTTTGAAATATGTCAGTCTCAAGGATTTCCATCTTCCGCTCAATTCGTCGGATGCCGAGTGTGCCGCCTTGGCGGAAAAGTTCAAAAAGGAAGGACTGAATATCTATAGTTGTGGTGTCGTTTACATGAAAAACGAGGATGAGGTCGAGAATGCGTTTCGATATGCCAAGGCTCTGGGTTGTGTCTCCATTGTTGGGGTTCCGGAACACAAACTCCTGCCTTTTGTCGCAAAAAAAATTAAGGACACAAATATTGCCGTAGCCATACACAATCATGGACCGGGCGATACACGTTATCCTACTGCCGCTTCCGTTTGGGAAAAGATTCAGGAGTACGATGATACTCGTCTCGGAATCGCATTGGATATCGGTCATTCTGTACGTTTTGGAGAGGATCCTGCCGAGGCCGTTCTTAAATACAAAAATCGTATTTGGGACTTTCATTTTAAGGACATTTCTTCACCTGATAAAAAAGGGGGATGTACGGAACAATGTGGAATCGGTGTAATCAATTTTCCGAAACTAATGGACGCTCTGGTCAAGGTCGGATATAATAAAATTGCCCCCATCGAATACGAAACCATGGCCGACGATCCTCTGCCCGGTGTCATGCAGTATGTGGGTTATATTCGCGGTATGTGCCGTATGATTTAAGAGATTATGATTTTATAATTTTTATCTATGGTTGTAAAAATGTACTGGGTTATCTTTAATTTTACCAATTTTTAAAAAGGAATCAGTAATTTTGAAAGAGAATTCTATTCAGCGATTATACGACTTGTTGTTGGATTTTTATGGCAAACAAAATTGGTGGCCTTGCAGGAGTGGTGATCGCTGGGAGATTGTTGCCGGGGCCGTATTGACACAGAATTGTTCTTGGAACAACGTCGAAAAGGCCCTGATAAATCTGGAAACGGCTCGTTTGGTAACTGCGGAAAAAATTTTGTCGACTAATAATGACGTATTGCAAAACGCAATACGTCCGGCAGGTTTTTTCAAACAAAAGGCGGTGTATTTAAAAGCGTTAGCGGAGTTTTTCATTAAAAACGAGGAAGAGTTCTTGCAATCATCTGATTTTTGGTCCTTGAGAAAGCGGTTGTTAGCGGTTAAAGGTGTTGGACGCGAAACGGCCGATGAAATTTTACTTTACGCGTTTCAAAAACCTGTCTTTGTCATTGATGCCTATACCCGACGTGTGGCGGAACGCCATTTACACCTCAATGGATTATTGCCCTATGACAATCTTCAAAAGGTTTTTATGGAGGTGTTGCCGTCTGACGTTCAACTTTATGGCGAATATCATGCTCTGATTATTGCCTTGGGTAAAGATTCTTGTCAAAAAGCCAAATGTGGTAAATTCTGTGAAAAGATCGATGATATATTATAGAATATCGCTAGTGGTTGCGAACACTTAAAAAACGGAGTTGACTGGAACGCGGACGTCTCGTC
>CAYUAP010000021.1:0-48363 GCA_964442735.1 uncultured Planctomycetaceae bacterium
TTTACCTATTCTATCGTTGAATTTAAGTTAATGCGTATGGACGTCTCGTCCGCAACCTCTAAAACAGGCGTCTCGCCTGTTTTGAAAAATAGACTTTTATAGCGACCTTGAGTATAACCATGAATGAAATATACCATGAATGAAATATACCATGAATGAAATAAACTGTACGACGTTATATATTCGGTATTTCCTGGGAGCGTGAACGCCTCGTCCGCAACCTCTAAAACAGATGTCTTGCCTGTTTTGAAAATAGACTTTTATAACGACCTTGAGTATAACCATGAATGAAATAATGGATTTTGAAGATCTGATTGAATTGTATCTGGAACAATACCGTAGTGGTACGGCGTCCGAGGTCAATGAATTTGCCGAACGATACCCGCAGTACACACAGAAACTATTGGACCTTTTACCACTTCTTCGTGACCTGGAAGGAGCCGGAACCGTCAACTCGTCGGAAGTCGTCCCTGAAATTTCTCTTCCGGCGAACTTGCCCGGTTCGGATTATCGACTGCTGAAGGAAATTGGACACGGAGGTATGGGAGTCGTCCTTGAAGCGTTACAAATATCTTTAAACCGAAAAGTCGCTTTGAAACTTCTTTCTCCTTCGTTTGTTACCAATAGTTTACAACGGGAACTGTTTGAACAGGAATCCCGTGTTATCGCCATGTTACATCATCCGAATATCGTTCGTGTCTACAGTGCCGGAAGTGCTCCGGAGTATTGTTACTATGCTATGGAACTGATTGACGGAAAAAGCCTGAATCAATACGATTTCAGTAGTTTAACCGAGATCGCCAATGTCGGACTTCAGGCGGCAGACGCCCTTGCTTATGCCCATCGATGCAAGGTCGTACATCGGGACATAAAACCGTCCAATCTTTTACTCGACGTAAATCGTACATTACATGTCAGTGATTTTGGACTGGCTTTTATTCTTCAGGACAGTGATGTCGTCGTCGAAAATCCTGATAACCAATGCGGAACAATGCGTTATATGCCTCCGGAACGCTTGACCAATGGTATTAATTCCTTTTCTGGCGATCAGTATTCACTCGGAGTAACCCTGTATGAACTCGTTGCTCAAAAACCTTTCTTGACGGAACAAAATCATCACGATCTGCTCCGAAGAATTAGTGAAGGTTCTTTTCCTCCTTTGAAATGCAAGGAGCCCGACCTCGCTGCGATTATTAATAAAAGCATTAGTCTTAACCCGGATAATCGTTATAAAAGTATGAACGATATGGCTACGGATCTACGTCATTTTTTGAATCACGAACCCGTTAGTGCTGCGGCGATTTCATGGAAAAGACGGTTTATGTTATGGGTAAAACGAAAACCTGCCGTTGCCGTTTTGACTTTTTTATCCTCTCTCTGTACTTTAGCTTTTATCATTGCACTTGTCGTCGGATATATGCGGACTTCTTCCGCCTTGAAACTGGCCGAGAGAAACGCAACGATTGCCGATACCGCCTTGACAAATATTTTTAATCATATAGAAAACCAGCCGCCATCGCCAAACGATACCCATTTTCTCGCGACTCTCATGCCGTATTATCAGGAAATAGCGCAACAGGGACAACTATCGAAATCCAAAATAGCGGACACGAACAGAATAATCGGAATATGTGCTCTGCGTACAGGCGACTATGCCTTGGCCGAAACGGCTTTTCGCCGTCTCTATGAAATACAACCCAATCCTTCTTCCATGAATCTCCTTTCCGAATCGTTACGAAAACAGAATAAAATAAACGAAGCGGATCAATTATCAAGACAGGTTGTCAACGAATATTGCAATTCTGACAGCATAAATGAACGTTACGAGGTTGTTCAGGCCTTAAAGGCTTTATCAACCTACCCCAACTCCGAAGAGACTTTTCAGGCATTTCAAATTATTAAAGAATTGTTGTTTTTGGAACCCTCCAATCCCGAATATCGTTTTCAATACGCTACCATTCTTGGCTATTCACCAAGGCTGTTCCCAACTGCTAAAATCACTGGGATTAAGGCGCGTCCGGTTGTGCTACTCAATGAACTAACAGAGGAACACCCGGATCGTCCCGATTATGGCCTGGCTCTTGTCGAATTAATGTACAAAAAATTGCGGGGTGAAGGGACTATTAAAAAAAATGATAAAATTAATTATGAACTCGCTTCAAGCCTTTCGGATCAATATCTCTATCGCTTTTATAATGTTCCCAGTGTCGTTGTCTCTACGGTTCGCTTCAGGGAAGCTTATGCAAACGTTCTACGTAAAAATGGACTCCTCGACGAGGCGGAAGAAGATTCCGGACGCCTTCTCTATATTCTGACGCTCCTCTCGCGTAACTCGGAAATATCCGATCCGGCTATGGAATGTTTGATTCAATTACAACTCCAACGTTCCGAACAGGCCGTTCGCGACAACCGACCGGATGTCGCCATGCGGTTTTTGGAAGATATTAACAGAGAATTGAAACAATATAAAGGTACCTCGCGCAAAGATTTCCAAAAACGTCTCACAATACTCTCAAAGTGTGTCAAAAAAAACAATAAACTATAGAAGGAAGACCCTGCTTCCTGGCCTGATACTTTTTTTGAAATATTTTTCCTGACTCCTGTTGATTATTAAAAAAAAACGCGTTATATCTAATGGTCGTATTTTATGTCTTAACAATATTTGTTAAAAAAACCTTTGATTTTTTCCTTCACGGTAGATTTTATAGGAGATCTCGAATGAAAATATCGTTTGTATCGTCATCATTGATAACAATGGTTATTATATATTTAAGTGCTTTATTCAATTTTAATTTAAACGCACAGGAATCTGTAAAACGTGTGTCAGGCGCTGCAAATGGCTCAAACGATTTTTCGTTTGAAATAAATGATAAATTTCAACCAAAAAATCGTATCGACGAACTTCTTTTAAATACGTTAAAAGACAAACATATTCCGCCTTCATTGCTCTGCTCGGATTCGATTTTTATTCGACGACTCTTTATCGATCTCCTGGGCCGAATTCCTACTCCACAGGAAGTTATATTTTTTCTTCAGGATCCATCGCCGGATAAAAGAGTGCATCTCATTGATAAACTGTTGGAATCAGAGCGTTATAGTGATTATCAGGCAATGCGTTGGGCGGATCTTCTTCGAATAAAGTCCGAATTTCCCATAAATCTTTGGCCGAACGGAGCGGCGGTCTATCATCGTTGGATTTTGGAATCAATCCGTCATAACTGTCCCTATAATCAATTCGTTTCGACTTTACTGACTTCCAGTGGCAGTAATTTTCGAAATGGACCCTGTAATTTCTATCGTGCCATTCAAATGCGGGACACCGATTCCATTGCGGGAACCGTGGCTACGATTTTTCTTGGGATCAATTACGATACGCTCCCTTCTCCGGAACAGAAGAATATGCAGACCTTCTTTTCGCGTATCGCCTATAAAGGAACCGCACAATGGAAGGAAGAAATTGTCTATTGGGACCGCAGGCCCCTTGATGTTAAAGAAGTCGTTTTTCCTGACGGGTCCCGTCAAGTTATGCCCTTAAACAAAGATCCTCGTGACATATTTGTGGACTGGCTGATTCGGCCCGAAAATAAAGCTTTTAATTATTGCATCGTCAATCGTATATGGACATGGCTTTTTGGTCGTGGAATCCTGCTGGAATCACCTGATTCTAATGCGGATATCGTCTCAATCTGTCCGGAACTAATGGATTATCTATCCAAAGAATTGGTCGATAATAAATATGATTTAAAACATATTTATCGATTGATTCTCAATTCGCGAACCTATCAGCAGTCTTCCCTACAAAAGAAAACAGAAGAAGATGCGGAAAAATATTTCGCCGTTTATCCTATTCGGCGTCTGGAGGCGGAAGTACTTCAAGATATCTTCATTCAGATCTTTAAATTACAGATTTCCTATCGAAGTGAAACACCGGAGCCCTATTCCTATATGCCGTCTAATTTACAAACCGTTCAAATAGCTGACGCGGGCATTACCAGTTCTTTTTTGGAAATGTTCGGGCGGTCAACGCGTGATACGGGAACTCCTTCCGATAGAAATAACGATGTAACCGCATCTCAAGAACTCTATTTACTCAATTCCAATGAAATAAATCAGATGGTAAAGCGCTTAACGGAGAATTATATTAAAGGGGTCTCGCAGAACAAGATGGCAAATTCCGCGCAAATGAATCCTGCCAATTTGATTTGGCTGACTATTTTATCGCGATTCCCCTCGAACGAGGAACGGATATGTTTTCAGGAAGAGGTTCTAAAAGGAAAACGTTTCGATAAAAATGGATTGGCAGATATCATTTGGACTTTACTCAACAGTAAAGAGTTTTTATGCCAACATTAATAACAGGTTAATAACAAGCGTAAAAATTTAATAACAGGTGTAATAAATTTAATATACTGTACGACGTTATAAATTCGACATTTCCCGGGAGCGCGGACGCCATGCCTGATGGCAGGCAGGTCTCGTCCGCATACTCCCAAACAGGCGTCTCGCCTGTTTTGAAAAATAGACTTTTATAACGACCTTGAGTATAACAGGTGTAAAAAATTAATAATAGGCGTAAAAATGAATAATAATCGAAGAAATTTTATAAAACAACTCGGTTGGGGGGTTTGGGGACTTCCTCTGATCGGTAGTGCCTTTTATCAGCGAGTATCGGGAGACGAAATCAAGAAGACCTCCAGGCCGCTTGGCAAAGCTAAATCAGTCATTCAGATCTGGATGTGGGGAGGGCCAAGTCATTTGGATACCTTCGATCCCAAGCCGGGCGCGGGTAAAAATTATTGTGGAATTTGGGACAAACCAATTCAAACGAACGTTCCTGATATTACGATCAGTCAGACACTGCCGAACATGGCGAAATGTGCCGATCTCTATGCAATTATTCGAAGTATGACCCATGGAACCAATCATCATGAAACGGCCGCCTATATGATGCAAACAGGACGTATGCCAGGTGGTGGAGTTGTACATCCCAATCTTGGGGCTGTTATTTCTAAAATCAAAGGATACGATAAAGGATATAAAGCTCCAATTCCTCCCTATGTCGTATTGACCACCGCACAGGGCCGATTTTCCGAATCGGGTTTTCTCGGACCACGATATAAACCGTTCGTAACCGGCAGCGACCCAAGTAAAACACCGTTTCTGGTCTCCGGATTCGTTACGGAAGGTGTTACGGAAAAACGTCAGGTTCATCGCCGGGAATTACTTAATCAATTGGATACGTTCGGTCAAAAGGCAAAAACCAATCCTCTATTCGAGAAAATTGATTATTTGCGGAATGATTCCTATAATCTTCTTGCAAGTGACGATGTTAAAATCTTCGATTTAACGACGGAATCGGAAAAAATCCGTAATGCCTATGGCATGAACTGGTTTGGACAATCGTGTCTAATGGCGCGAAGGCTCGTGGAAAAAGAGATTCCCTATATTACTATTAACTATACTGGCTGGGATACCCATAAAAAACATTTTGAAACATTAACCCGACGTCAACCGGAATGGGATCAAGGCTTTTCCTTCCTACTGAAAGATCTGGCGGATCACGGACTTCTCGATCAGACTGTCGTTTGGTGGAGTGGTGAATTTGGACGGACTCCTAAAATCGGCTGGGAGGCTCCATGGTTCGGTGGTCGAGGACATTATTCACGATGCTTCTCCGCTGTCGTTGCCGGCGGGGGATTTAAAGGGGGTATGGTTGTTGGAGCATCCAACGAAACTGGAGAAACCGTTGCCAAACGTCCTGTCTCTCCCCAAGATTTACTCGGAAGTATCTATCAACGGGTCGGTATCGATCCTAACGGAAAACTCGAAAATAATAAAGGGTTCGATCTGCCTATTATGACCGAGACTTCTGAAACCGGTTTACTCTATGAAATAATGACTTGAAATTACAAAGGAATCCGTTTCATGAAACATTTTATATTGACATGTATTATTTTATTGGCAATGACAAGTTTTGTTTTCGGACAAAAAAACCAGCAGAAAATCGCCTTCGTTTATCCAGCAGGCGGACAAAGAGGAACGACTTTTGAAATTCTAATCGGGGGACGACAAATTCAGCGCTCCGAAGAAATCATTGTGTCCGGAACTGGTGTTCACGCGGAAATTCTTCAAGGGGCATCCTCCTTTCGATTGAACGAGGTCGATGAACGCCTGGTTATTGCAAGATATCTGGAATCAATTTTTCGAAAACGCTGGCCGGATCAAAATAATACAATATCCATTCCAAAAATAAAGAAATCAACTGAAGAGGAAAAAGAACTCCCCACCATTCAATCGATCAAGAAAAAAAGATTATGGCTTGACCTTTTGGAGACCTCCACGGAAGAAGAACTGGATAAAGTCATTCAGCGTTTTTATTATGAATATTTCGTAACGAGACCGGACCGATTTCTACCCGACCAAATTGGAGGTTTTCTTCGTGTTCGAATCACCATCGATAAAGATGCGCCCTTGGGACCTCGGGAACTCTATCTTCGCGATCGTCAATCGATCTCCATGCCTTCCGTCTTTCTGGTGACTCCGATTCGGGAAGTCTGTGAAATAGAACCGAACGATACCATCGAAGGAACCTTTCTTGCCATGAAAACACCAAATAAACAGCAGTTGAATAAAGTCAATCCGCCATGGGTTAAAGTCAAATTGCCTTCGCAAGATCTGCCGGTCATTATCAATGGCCAGATTCGCGCAGGCGATATCGATTATTACACCTTTAAGGCAACTAAAGGCGAAAAAATCGTTTTGGCCGTTCAGGGGCGCTTTTTATCTCCCTATCTCGCCGACGGGGTTCCCGGATGGTTTTCTCCTGTTATTACTGTTTTTGATCCTGCCGGAAAAACAATTAAAACCGCCGACTCGTGGCTCTTCGATCCCGACCCGATTATGCTCTTCGACGTTCCCGATGATGGTGTCTATGCCGTCGAAGTTCGCGATGCCCTCTATCGCGGACGGGACGATTTCGTCTATCGCCTGGCTATCGGTACTTTTCCTTTTGTTACCCATTCTTCCTCTCTTGGTGTCATTCGTCCTGATTTGCCTATTCGTTTATACGGATGGAATCTCCCGACTAACTCTATTCTGCCTCAAAAATATCTCAATAGAAACAAAAAAATTTCTAATGCCGCTTCAGACAATATTACGTCCGGAAAAAAATTACCTGCATCCTTGAATATTCAATCCTTAAATGGAGAATGGCTTCCCTATCCTTTGAAGTTTCCTGTTAGTTCCTCCATCTCCGTTCAGACTGAAAAAGAATTGCGAAAACTACAGAAAACGGATAAAGTGGTTAATATCAAGTTGCCTCTCATCATTGAAGGACAGATCGAAAAAACAAATGAAATAGATCAATATTCCTTCCAGGGAAAAAAAGGCGAGAAAATTGTTATTGACGTTTCCGCCGTTTCCATCGGCTCCAATATTGATGCAAAAGTTGATCTATTGAATTCCAAACAGGAAATACTCGCATACAACGATGACCGTTTGGACGAAAAAGGACCCAATATCGGACTGGAAACACATCATGCGGATCCCTATTTAATTTATACTCTTCCAAAAGACGATACCTATACCGTTGCTATCTACAATCAATTCAACGAAGGTGGTAATGACCGACTTTATCGAATGCGTATTTCACGGCCCCAACCAAATTTCGTTGTTTACGCAACGCCATCAACTTTTATCTTTCGTGGCAATACAATTCCTATAGAAGTAACCGTTATAAGACAGGACGGCTTTACTGGCGATATACGAATTCGTACTAAAAATGAAGCGGATGGAAAAATCTGTGGAGGTATTATTCCGAACGGAGTCAATAATATCACCGCTACTTTAACCGTTATGAATCCTACGGATGATATACAGACAATTGCATTAGAAGCCTTCTCGGTCGTTCATGATAAAGAAGTTGTTCAACCGGTACACCCTGCGGATAAAATGGAACAGGCGTTTATATATTATCATCTGATGCCGCGAAAAGAGTTTAGAATGATTAAGCCCTGGCGTTCGAGTATCGTCTTTAAGGCCAATGACAAAAAAACGGTTGAAATTCAATATGAAAAACCTGTTGCACTCGATTTTGAACACTCTATTCCCGTTCCTGTCGGACCAAAAAATCTGACATGGAATACTCCCAATAAAAACGAAGTACCGTCTTTACCCAATTTCTCGTTCCTGGTGGAAAATCCTCCCAACGCTACCATCGAAAATTGCGTCTATGAAAAGGGAAAACTGCATTTCAATCTTGTTTTGCACAAGTCGGACGATCCTGAAAAAACCATTCAGGAAAAAGGGTGTATTATTATGACTGTTTCAATAACATTTCAGAACAATAAAACAAAGGGTAAATCTACGCTAACCGATTATTTGCCTGCTATTCCCTATGTGATTAAAAAGAATTGACAAAAAATGTTGCAGACTTTTTTGTATACGCAAGGTCGTTATAAAAGTCTATTGTTCAAAACAGGCGAGATGCCTGTTTTGAAGGATGCGAACGAGACCTGCCTGCCGTCAGGCATGGCGTCCGCGCTCCCGGGAAATGCTGAATATATAACGTCGTTCAGTATATAGATGCAAGGACGTTTACATTCCTGTTTTAATGGAGATGAACGAAACGTTCGGACTCCAAAAAAAAACTGTATTATCACGTCCTGCAATATATAACCTATTGCAATATACAACATATTGCAATATACAACATATTGTAACATATGGAATAAAAACATCTTTTTTGATAATATTCAAATATCCGATAAACTCCGAATTATTTTATGCTTGACTTTCATTGTATTATGATTATACTGGAGTTGAAGACGTTAAATGTTCATGGTAAAATTGCGATCTATGTCGGTTGACTTTACAATTTCAACCCGTGAACGGTACCCATTTTTCACAGGTAAAATATATTATGAATAAATCTGTTTTTCCAATCATTTTGTGTTTTCTGTTTTTTAATCCGTTGATATGGAGTCAGGAAGAAAAATCATTATGGGACAAACTAATTGAAAATCCGGCCAAAACTTCCTGTTTTCATTTTAATGAAGAACGTCAGTTATTGGAAAATCAAATACAAAAGGAAGCCGATAAACTTGACGATAAAACGTTTACCACCTGGCTAAAAGCCGATACAGTCACGGCACGGCAATTGGAAAATAAATATCCGATTTTGTTTTATTTGAATAATTCTTTTGATAAAATTCTTAAAGAAATCAAGGAGACTATGGTATCGGAAAACGAAGTTGTCTTCTGGCATGTCTATAATATGGGCTATATTGTTAAAACAAAAGAGAGTCTGTTCGGTATTGATGTTTTTCATCGACGTGCGGCAGAATTAGCCGATAAACTTGATTTTCTCCTCGTAACCCATCGTCATGGTGATCACTATTGGCCTCCTCTTTTCGAAGCAATGGATAAATTGAATAAACCAATTGTCTCTAATTTTCATCCTTCTCCCTATTGTAAAAAAGAGCCGGCCTTTTTCTCCTTCGGTTCCATTACAATACAGACCAATATAGTCGATCATAACGACAAACTAAAAAAATATGTAACGACCTATAAAATCGATTGTGGTCCTTCATCCGGACATTTTATTATCTATCATACGGGCGATGCCTGCCGTAATCAGCAGATTGTTCCTGAAGGAAATATCGATCTCTTTATTCCCCATGTTTCTGTGGGTCTGAAAATTCCACAGGCCGTTGATGTAGAGGTTAAGCCGCGATATACTTTTATGGCTCACCTTCTCGAATTGGGACATCCGGTTAATAAATGGCGTTGGCCCCTGTCATTAGGACATCAGATCGGAGCCCAATGCCATCACGGAACATGTCTTGTGCCTGTTTGGGGCGAGAAAATTGTACACTCAAAGGATAAATGATTATCATTTGTCAAAAAAGGAATAAAATGGCACTATCGGAAGAAAATGCAACGTTGTATGAAAGATTAGAGAAGCTGGAGACGTATCTCCGTAAAGCAAAACGTATAGTTTTTCTGACGGGAGCGGGAATGTCAACCGATAGCGGTATTCCCGATTTTCGTTCTCCAGGCGGCCTTTACAATATAATGGCTTCCGCAGACGTGTTTGATCTGAACAGCTTTCAAACCAATCCGGAACATTTTTATCAGGCATTTGCTCCACTTTATCAACGGATACTCAAGGCGAAACCGAATGCAGGTCATCTGGCAATCGCAAAACTTGAAAAATTGAGTACAAAAGAGATCGAAGTCGTTACTCAAAATATAGATACACTTCATAGTCGGGCCGGGTCGTCTAAAGTTGACGAGATCCATGGAACTTTAAGGACATTGACCTGTCAAAAATGTCACAAACAATTCGATAGTCATCTGTTTGACGACCGTTTGGTTGCAGGAAAAATCCTCTATTGCGACTGTGGTGGTATTTTAAAGCCGGATGTAACTTTTTTCGGGGAAGAATTACCGTTAAGAGCCTTTTATGCGGCCGAGGGGGCCATGTTTAACGCTCAACTTCTCGTTGTCCTTGGTACCTCCATGACCGTCTATCCTGCTGCCGGACTCCCCCGAAACTGTCCTGGAGGGGTTCCCTTCGTCATTATTAATAGAGCTCCAACTCCATTCGATCCTCAAGGTGACCTGATTTTTAGAGAATCCATTTCTGAAATACTACCAAAAGTTATCGATTCTGTTACGTATTTATAATTAAATGATTTATTCTTTATCTGTAATATATATCTTCTGATGTATATCCTGTAACATATACTTCGGGAAAATTAAAACCGAAATTCTATTCTATAGTAGTTATGACAAAAAATATATCGGTTTTAATGATTATTCTTGTTATACTGTCCTTTTTGTATTTTCTTTTTGTATAACTTGAGAAAAAGTTCGAAATATTAGAGAAAAAAACACAAAAACAGACTAAAATAGTGATTGTAACAATAGATGAGGATTTATCATCTTAAAATCTAATATCAATCGTCCGTTCATTGAGAAGACAATAGAGAAGACATTCGGCTAGACGAAATGTTCATCGTCTGGCCTAATTGAGATAAAGACAAAACGATTGAAGTTTTAGAAGTAGAGAAGGGATATTATATTTTATACTGGATGGAACCATGTCAAAGAAAACGATTTTTCTTTTATTATTCGTATTAGTACTCGGTTGCAGTCAATTTCCGAAGATTGACAAATCGGGACAATGTTTGTTTGAACCTCGCGAAAAAGGGGCGAAAACAGTTGCATTGAACAAGGAAGATGAAATGCTTCGCAATGTAACGAGTAATAACGCGGCCAATTCAACGAATAGTCCCTGGATTTCGAGTAATTCAACCGCATCAAAGGCATCTCCCCAAAACATAAATGTTCCGGAAGCCTCGGCCTACTATAACGTACAGCGTCCAAACGGTGGCATTTTGTTTCCGGAACGATTGACAAAAGAAGGGCCTCTCGTTGTTTTAGCACCGAATAATACTGTAGCGCCAGTAGGAGAAGAACTTGTCCTCGTGGCTAGTTACGTTGGTCCGAACAATCAATTTCTTCGCGTCAACGAAAACATTCGCTGGAGTCTTAACGGTGTGGGACAGTTCCTGACGAGTAATCCCAACAGTTTTTGTCAAACATGTGATTTCGCGAATACAAAAGTACTCAATGACCATCTCCTGGAGACGTCAACGACGAATCGATTGTGGCGTATTCATCGTGGAACAACGACACCGATGGATGATATCAGTATTTTAAGAGGTCAATCCTGGGTTACCTTGCAGTCCAATATGGAAGGGACCAGTACTGTCACCATAATGGCGTCTAATATTGATAATTGGACGAATAGGACGGCCTCGTCCACGGTTCACTGGATGGACGCACTTTTTCTTTTTCCAAAATCGGGTGTTGCGCCTGCGGGGCAGCAATTAACATTTAGTACTTCGGTTGTGCGAAAAAGTGATCCAGCCGAGGGGCGCCAGGGCTGGATTGTCCGATATGAAGTTCTCTCCGGACCTCCTGGTGGATTTGGTCCTCAAATGACTCCGACTATTGAACTTGCAACCGATACCAATGGTCAGGCCAATATCGTTTTTACTCCTAAAACACAGGAGAGTGGAACCAATCAGATATTGGTAAAGGTACTCAAGCCTTCCACCGATTCTGCCAATTCCATCGTTGCGGCCGAAAAACAGATCACACAGACCTGGAGTGGCGATACCTTCTTCAATTTAAAAATAGAAGGTCCCCAAAACATAAAAAAAGGTGAAACCACTAACTATAGGTTTTTAGTTACCAATCTGACCAATACCCCACAAGATGCGGTTGTTTCCACTCCATATCCGGCCGGAATACAAATTGTGAACAGTGTTCCCCCTTCCTACACGGAACAGGGAATGTTAAAGTGGAATCTGGAAAAAATTCCACCCCGAAATGTTACTGTTATCAATGTTAATGTCATTTCCCCCAATAGTGGATATTTGGATTGGTTCCCAACAATCGAGCGAAAATCGACCTCAACACCGTCTGCAACACCATCCGCAACACCATCGACAACACCATCGACTCCGAACGTATCCCCACCTGGAACCGGTACTGTGGTTACCAATCCGGCAAATACAACACCGTTACTCCCTCCAAATGCGGTAACACCCCCAACACAACCTCCTGCTCCAGGTAGTATTCGGATTGAAGCCATTAGCCAATTCCCGACAACCGTATCGGTAAATGAACCTTTTAGTATGTCTTTTAAGGTTACCAATCCGAATAACGTTGCTGTTAATGAACTGATTCTGGAAACCATATTCCCGTCAGGAGTATCGTTTATCGATACAACCGATTCGAGTAATCCTCAAGGTACGCGTTTAGGAACCTCTCCTGTCGATTTCGGAGTTTTAAAATTTGCCAGTCTCCAAGGACAGTCATTCCCATTTACCTATATAGCAACAACTCCAGGAACCAAACAGATACAAATACGGGCGCGAACACCAGGAAGTGGAAGTAATTCAATTATTCTCGCCACCTATAACGGTTCCGTCAATGTTGTCAATAAAACAACGACACCTGCAACAACGACACCTGCAACAACGACGCCTGCAACAGCAAAACCGCCACAACTGTCAATAGATATTCAATCTGCAACAATTGGAGCACCTCAATTCGCAATTGGTAAAACAGCCTCGTTCACTATAAAAATCAAAAACAATGAAAATTATGCGGTTTCCGGATTACGTTTGTTCTGTACTCCGGAAATAAATCGACAGATTAAACCATGGACTTTTGTCAAATCTGCACCGCAATTAGCCATTTCAGAAGGGAGTAGTGGTTCCTGGTCGTTGTCATTGCAAACGATTCCGGCTAATTCAGAAGTGGTTGAAACAATGGACTTCACACCGGAAAAAACCATTCCCAATGGTACCTTTACCGTGGAAGTCCAGTCGAATTCGTATCCCCAGGCACTTGGGACCAAAACCTATACCTATACCATTGTTTCTTTAAAGACCAATCGACCGATCATTGAATCCAACGTACCCACACTGCCAGTACCCACAGACACAGCCAAGGACACAGCCAAGGACACAACCAAGGACACAACCAAGGACACAGCCAAGGACACAACCAAGGATACAGCCAAGGACACAACCAAGGATACAACCAAGGACACAACCAAGGACACAACCAAGGACACAACCAAGGACACGGTCAAGGATACAGTCAAGGACACAATTAAGGAACCGGAAGCCATAAAAGATAAAGAACCGCAAAAGGAGGACAACAAAAAGACGGTGGATGCAACTAATACCCCAGTACAAAAGCCACAGTCAACGGCAACTGTATCCGGGAAGGAAATACCTTCCATTTCATGGAAGGCCCATGTTATGCCTAATATGAATGGAAATCAGGGAGATTATATTATCAATTCCGGAAATCAAGGAAAAGGTAATACAGGCAGACAGGAAACAGATCGTACATGGAAGGGAGAACATTTCACCTATCGCCTTCAGTTAAAGAATAGTGGAGAAATTCCGATTCCATCGGACAGTCTCGAACTGATTATCACACCGACGAACAAGGTCTCCTTCTTGCAAGGATCAGACCAAAACACAGGTTTTACCGTAGAAAAAAAAGGAAAGAAATCAATAGTCCTGCATCAGAAGGAAGAACTGGCGAAGGGACAGAACAAGGAGTTGAGACTTCAATTTTCGGCAGAAGAAGAAGGAGACGCAACAATGGAGGTGGAATTAGTGGCGATAGCAGGTAATCAGATAATTGAGGTGGTCCAAATACCGTTAAAGATTGAAAAATAGATAGGAATAGAATCAAAATCGTTCCCACTGGTATTTTTTAAAAAAAAGACTAAAATAATATAATTGATATGATTTAACACAGTAATCGGGAACGGGTTTTTGCTCAAACGTTAAAGAAGTTATGGAAGAAAAAACAATTACAATAATGGATTCGCACATTCTTCGCCATGTATTTGGTGCAAGCGATGAACATTTGCGGACAATCAGAAAAATTCTTGGTATTCAGGTAACTCTGGATGGCAATCGTTTAATAATTAGAGCAAATGATCCGGAATCGGTACAACGAGGATCCTATCTTTTGGAACAACTTCAGTATCAGGCGGCACGAGAAGGAGGACTTTTGTCTTCCGATGACATTAGTCGTGCTGTTTCCGAAGTCCTAAAAACAGGGGAAATTACTCAAGTTCGTCCCATGGAGGTTTTCAGTGGCCGTGTTATTCGTCCTAAAACAGCGGGACAAGCCCATTATGTCGAAGTCCTTCGCAACAAGGAAATCGTATTTTGTACCGGTCCTGCTGGAAGTGGTAAAACCTATCTTGCCGTTGCCCGTGCCGTGGAAATGTTAAGGATTGAAGGTATGCGGAAGATTGTCCTTGTTCGACCCGCTGTTGAAGCTGGGGAAAATCTAGGCTTTTTGCCCGGTGATTTACAGGATAAAATTAATCCCTATCTGCGTCCTTTATTCGATGCTCTTGCCGATATGATTGATCGGGATATTCTCCAGCGATATATGTCTGAAGACCGTATTGAGGTTATTCCGCTAGCATATATGCGCGGTCGTACCCTGAATCGGGCCTGTATTATTTTGGACGAAGCCCAGAATACTACTATTGCACAAATGAAAATGTTTTTGACCCGTATGGGCGAAAATTCAAGAATTGTCATCTGTGGCGATACAACCCAAACGGACCTCCCCTCGCACAAAAAGAGTGGATTAAGTGATGCTTTATACCGTCTTCAATCCATAAAAGGAATCGGACAGGTCAAACTTGACGGAGATGATATTGTTCGGCACAGTCTCGTTCAGCAAATAGTCAATGCCTATGAAGAAACGGAACGCTTGCGTACGGGAAGTCCCGAAAATTTTCAGGAGTCGTGTGTTGCCAACCCGCCTCTTTCATAAATACAATTTATTGAAACTGAATTCGTTCGGTTTCATTGGTGATATCCAATAATTTTATAATACGAGTTTTTATGTCAACGACAAAACGTTCAATAACAAGAGCCCAACGGGTTGCTAAAGGACTGGGAGAAGAAAAACTTCTGGATCAGTTAAGTGTATTTTTCTTTACAGAAAATGGTCTATTGAAAATAACGCTTCTTCTTGCGACGGCCCTGATTTTGTCGTTTCTAATCCATGCGTGGAATCCTCCCTTTAAATACAGTCTAATGAAACGGGTGGAACGTGATGTGGTCTGTCGTGTTCCTTTTTCCGTATTAAATATGGATAAAACCAAAGAGGCGCGAATGAATGTCCGATTGGATACACCGCATATTTACGCGCATGATCATACAAAACTGGAACAATTCAAAATACGATTGACGAATACGATTCAGTCTCTTCTGGCAGTAGAAAATTTTGCGGCCATGAAGAATGAAGATCGGGAAAAATGGCGTCTTTTTCTTCCCCCCAACTGTACGGATGAAGAAGCGAGTCAGTCTTTTGCCCGTCTTCAAAAGACTCTGGAAAAAGATATTGAGGCCAAACGTTTTCGTCAAGCACTCGATAGTGTGTTCAAGCCCTACGAATCCAATGGAATTTTGATTAAACTTCACAGTTCACGTGATGGTAATATGGAGCGTATTGCCGTTTATGATTTGAATGGTTCTATCGATAATTTACGTTACGTTTCTGTTCGTGATGTCCTAATCGGTAATGCCTATTTAATTAAAGATCGACTGAATCAGGAGTTTGAACGTCCGATAGCAGATCTTTTATTCCATTGGATTCGTCCTGCGATTCCGGAAACTCTAACGGAAAATCGTGAAATGACGATTCGGGCACAGAATCTGGCCGTGGCCGCTGTTCGGGATGTCTATACCCAATATGAACCTGGTCAGGTCATTGTTAAAGGTGGAAACATTATTGATGGACAGGCATTTAACATTCTGTCCAGTGAATATCAAACACTTTTGTCCCTTCGAACCTGGTCTAATCTATTACTTCGTTGGCTGGGGGCATTTGTACTGATTTTTATTATGTTGCTTTTTACCTATATGGCTATTTATTCCCGAATTGTACAATGTAAAAAATCACATTCCTTAAAAAACGCTTTTATTTTATTTGGACTTCTGTTAATTTTTGTCGCCTTGGGTCGTGTTCTTCAAATTTTCTTCGAAAATCAGGGAGCCAATCCGGAATTAATACCATTATTGGTTTTTGCCCAGTTAATTACCCTGGCCTATTCCTGGGAAGTTGCCATTATTATATCGTTTGTTGCGTCACTGATTCTATCGATGTCCGGTTTGTTCGAATTAGGACGATTTATGGTCATTGTCGGTACAATTGCCGTTGTTATTTTTTTCGCACGGGATATAAAAAAACGAAGTCATTTAATAGCTGCCAACTGTTATGGCGGTTTTATTGCTTTTGTTTTATCGTTATCGGTTGGACTACTTCGCGATAATGATCATAACCAACTCGTTATGGAGGCGTTTCTCCGACTTCTCTGGGTTATTTTGGCCGGTTTTTTCATGACAGGTCTTCTTCCCTTTTTCGAACGTTTATGCGGTATCTTGACGCCAATGCGTCTCTTGGAAATAGGAAATCCTTCCCATCCGTTATTACAGGAACTGGCCCGGCGGGCTCCTGCCACCTATAATCACAGTATGCAGACGGCGGCCATTGCGGAAGCGGCTGCGGAGAGTATCGGTGTACGCGGAGCTTTGGTTCGTGTCGGCGCCTATTTTCATGATATAGGTAAAATGCTCAATCCAAAACATTTTACGGAGAATCAGGAAAAAGGAGAACAAAATATCCATGATGTCCTTGAACCGCGGGTTAGTACTCTGGTTATCGTTGCACATGTTAAAGATGGTGTCGATATGGCACATCGATATCATCTCCCGGAGCCGATTATCGACCTGATTGAACAGCATCATGGGACCATGCTAGCTAGCTTTTTTTATGAAAAAGCCAATAAAGCCAATATAGCAAAATATGGTCAGCCATTGGATAAAAGTGAATTTCGATATCCCGGCCCGGAACCACAATCGAAGGAGGCTGGTATCCTAATGTTGGCCGACGCGGTTGAAAGTGCTTCGCGATCTCTAACGGAAGATGCCACTCCAGGAAGAATCGAGGGATTTGTTCGAAAAATTGTAGAACAAAGAATGGAAGACGGACAATTTGATGAATCCGGACTCTCTTTAGGAGAACTACGCGTTATTGAAAAAAGTATTATCAATTCGGTTCTCGCTAGTAAACATAGTCGAATCGCCTATCCGGACAAAAATAAAATTAGTCCTGCACCATCTTCCAGTGATATTGCAAAAACCAACGGAAAATTGGAATGATTTACAAGGACTCCTATAGGTCCACCTTTTTTTTCCACAATTCAATGCTATAATATTTATTGGGATTCTTTATAAACAACAAAATTATTTTTAGTAATACAAGTCGTGAAAGCTGCACAAATTAGTGGAATTGCCTCCTATCTTCCGGAAAAGAAACTGGGAAACGAGGAACTGGCAAATAATTTTTCCGGTTGGACGCCGGAGAAAATAACAAGGAAATTGGGTATTGATTTCCGTTCAATAGCTGGCGAAGGAGAAACGGCTCTTGATATGGGAGTCAAGGCAGCGGAACGTCTTTTCGTAGCCGGTATTGCAGTTCGAGAAGAAATCGATTTTGTCATATTCTGTACTCAATCGCCCGATTATTTTCTACCGACTTCTGCCTGTATCATTCAAAATCGATTAAAAATTCCGGTAAACAGTGGCGCGTTTGATATTAATTTAGGCTGTAGTGGTTATATCTATTCGCTAGGGGTCTCCAAAGGACTCCTGGAATCGGGATTAGCCAAAAAAATACTTCTAATAACATCAGAAACCTATTCCCATTATATAAATGACCAGGATCGTGTTTCACGACCTATTTTTGGTGATGGCGCTACGGCAACACTTCTGACCGTTACTCCGGATGCTCCTGACCCGAACTGGTTTTTAGGAACATTCGAATTCGGAACCGATGGAAATGGGGCCAATATGCTGATTGTCGAAGGGGGGGCCCATCGCTGTCCTTCTACTCCGGAAACGGCACGTGAATATGTCGATACTTTTGGATCCATGCGGTCTAAAGATCAACTCTTTATGAACGGACCCGGTATTTTTACGTTTTCTATCCATAGAATACCTGCTCTTGTCGAAAAATACCGAGCTTTCTGTAAAGAAAAATCGCAGAATATCGATAACTACATTTTCCATCAGGCCAATAAATACATGCTGGATCGTCTTTGTGATTTATGCGAAATCGATCCTGCCCATTTTTATAATAATATATTGAATCGTGGGAATACCGTTTCCAGTAGTATTCCAATTGCGGTAACCGACGCCCTGGAAGAAAATTTCATGGAACGCGATTCTCTTTCACTCCTCGTTGGATTTGGGGTCGGTCTCTCTTGGGGCGCCTGTCTCGTTCGACTTCCGAAAACGTTTCGTTACGTTCCCCTTCCTTCCTGAAGAAGTTCAAGCGGTTTTTTTCTGCCGGTCTGAATTGCGGGCCACAGAGCGGCAATCATACATAATCCGAAGGCCGTTCCGAATCCGATTAAAAGTCCTTTTATCGGAAATATCAGTGGAGGATCGATACTTCCAAACATACTTTTTCCTAATTTAAGAGCGCCTGCAGCAGCCAGCCACCCAAAAAGGAAACTGACCAGTGCTGTAATCAGACCGATTAACAGCGCTTCCATAATAATCATTCGAACGATAGATCCATTGGATACGCCAACAGAGCGCATCATGCCGAATTGCCAGCGTCGTGCACGAACCGAATTGGTTACAACACCAAAAACAGCTATTGAGGTTATCATTAGGGTTACCAGAGGCATAACGGATATCCCCCAAATTACGCCGTCTGCACGATTTGATATGGAATCGCGCAGAGACGCTCGTGTCGATATTTTTGCGTAGGCCGCATTCGTGTCCATCAAATGGGTTTTTCCACTTCCCGACTCTTTATTGGATAGTAATGTAAAATTATCACGAGCTATTTTATCGAAGTCGGATTCCATTTCGGATAATGTTTTCGATTCATTCGTATTAAACCAGAAATAGGAATAGCGATCCAATCCAAAATCGTTCCAAACCGTATCGTTATTGGCAAAAACAATTCCTCCTGATCGACCGAAATGACGCCGAACTCCACTGGTTTTCGATAACCATTGCCATCCGTCGAATTTAATGACACCGACAATAGGGTACTTTAAAACAATACCCGACTTGGTGGGGTGGTTCAGGGTCAGAATATCACCAAGATTCAAGCCATAATCAATGGAAACAGAATCGTTTATGACAACTCCTTTATTTTTTGCCATTGCGTTCAATGCTTCTTCCGGAACCCCTTGAACAAATCGAAGTGTTACCAAGGGATGATTGCCCCGAAACGTTCGTTCGATATTCATGCCGAATAGAATCACGTTGGCAAACGAGTCCCCCATTCCCCCTTTTGTTTTTATGGAACCGTCTGTAAAAGACGCCTGTTCCAGGGCCACAGGCTCAAATTCTTCAGACTTGATATAGGGAAGTTTTTTAACCTGTTCTATCGATTCCTTCTCTAGCCCGGTCGGTAAAAAAGCAGCGAACGCTTCCGGCATTCCATTATTGGGAAGAAACGGCCCCAACATGGAATATCCCCAAATCTGCATCGAAAAATAGAGTCCTAATCCAACGGACAGCGCGATAACAGTACCTGTTGTTCGGCCCAGGTTTGCAGACAATTCCGTTCGAATCAAATTGGGATTAACACGAAAGAGCAGTGCAAAAATTGGTATAAAAACCACTTCCGCTAATCGGACAAGAAATGGAATCAGCAGAACTGTCCCCAAAATCAGGGCCAGAACGCCAACCCCTGATTGTACAAGTGCCTTTTTCTCCGTGGCTATGGGGACAACATAGACCAGAAGAAGATCAAAAACAATGAACATCATACCCAATAGAGTCGATATTCCCAATAATATTTTTCGATGTTTTAGGTATTTTGCGGACCGATTCGCTAAAGGTGTTTGTAAAACAGCTTCCATCGGTTTGACTCGACACCCTTTAATCATGGGGAGAAATGAAGCAATAACCGCTCCAAAAACGGAACAAATAAACGAATAGAGTATCATTTGATTATTTGGAGTCAGAATGTTTCCCGTTCCCAAACAGAGAATCAGCCAACCGACCGTTAATCCACCCAACCAGCCGGGAATAGCCAGGATTAGTGATTCAAACAGTATTCCTCGAGCGAGTTGCATTCGTGTCACTCCTACAGCACGATAGAGTGCCAATTGTCTTTTCTGCTCCTCTACGCTCATATTCATTGCGGTAAAGATAATAAAGATAGAAGCCAGAACCGCTAAAAGGGAACCACTAATCGCCTGAAAATGAAAAATGTTTCGATTGGCCTCGGCCCTTTCTTTTGCCCGTTGTGCCGCCATATTTGCTTCCGTTGAGACCAAAAATGACGTTGACGTATTGTCTCTTCCCGACATTTCCTGCATTCTATTGCCGGGGACAGGCTGATTTTCCGTGGAAGCCGCCATTGATTGAAGTTCTTTATGATCCTTTAGAAGATTCTTGATATAATCGTCCAATACAATATTGTCCTTCAATTTCAATAGAAGGGAACTTGTTTTGGGAACCGTTCCCAAGATTTTTTCAGCAGTCGGGAAGGTCGTATAAATACAATTAAATAAAGGATCGGAAATAATACCGACAACTTCCAATTGAATTTCCCTGGATGGTGTAATGAAGAGGACATGATCACCCGGTACCGCCTTCCATTTTTCCGCCGTTTTTGCAGGCAGAACGACTTCAAGAGCGGTCGGATCTGCTGAATCGAACCAACGGCCCGTCTGGAGATCATAGGGTGGTTTAACCGCGTTGGTAACAGCGAAACGCTGTCCCAATCCCATTGGGGTTCCCATGGTAGCGCGATAGGCATTCAGACCGGCTTGATGAAGTGCCGGATCTATTCCTTCCGGAACTGCGGATCGTTCATCTCCTTTGTTTTCCGTAGTCTTAAAAACGTCAGTCCGACTATGATCTATCGTCATATTAACCGTTTTCGGAAAATAGATAAAGGCCATGGCAAAGGCATATTCGTCACAAACAGCAACGGAGGGATCTTCCTTTAATTCCTGAATTAATTTCTCCGGAAGGGGAGGAACATTGCGGCCACGACCTCCTCCGGGCATACCACCCATTCCCATTCCCATTCCCGTCATCATTTCTTGAGTGGAATCCTCCGCTTTTTTTTCGGGACGAAGGTCCGCGCGTTCTTTTTCATCAAGAATACCATTTTGATCTTTATCTGCATTTTTCAGACGTGTTCGAATATGTTCCGGAATAATGGACGGCAGTCGATTAAGGTCGATATCCCCCTGATCTGTTCGAGCCGATTTATAGGGGTCGTACTTCTGGAGATTCTGTGCAGCGGGGGCCTGTTTTCCCCCCATTTGACCGAAGGGGCCGCCGAAGCCCGGACCGCCTCCCCGGCCAAACATTGAAGCTTCGCCTCCATTAGGACCACCAATCTTAAGATCATACCATCCCAAATAGTTATTGCCGTCCTTGGCAATTTCTGAAAATAACGTTTGATATCCACCGATCATCCAAACAACCAAACAGGATGCAGCGGTAATCGCAAGCATAACAAAAGCCAACCGTGTTTTCTGTTTGCGCAGTCGGGACAATACCAGCATAGATAATAATTTCATGATTATACACCGTCCTTTCATTCCGATTCTTTACGGGTTTTGTTTTTGGCATTCAGGACAAATTCCTGATAAAGAGCGGCTAAATCATGTGCATCCCGACAATTCTTGAGTTCGTTTTCTTTTGTTAATTCGGTCTGAATTTTACCGTCGGTTAAAATAATAATACGACTTGCCCATATTGCCACGGCAGGTTCATGGGTTACAAGAACAATTGTTCGACCGTATTCCAAACAGAGCCGATTGAAAATTTCACATATTTTTTGACTACTGACCGAATCAAGATTTCCGGTCGGTTCATCGGCCAAGATTAAAGGCGGATTCATCATTAACGCTCGGGCAAGAGCAACCCGCTGTTGTTGACCACCACTCAAGGTATCCGGATATTGATACAGTTGTCCTTCTATTTCCAACTCCTTGAGAATTGATTTCATACGCTCCGAATTCAGTTGTCCTTTACCTCCGTCCGCGATCATCGGCAGTGTTATATTTTGTGCCGCCGTCAAATGGGGAAGAAGATTATAGTTCTGAAAAACGAGTCCAATTTGGCGGCGGCGAAATCTTGTTAAAGACGCATCGGTCATAACGTTGATATTCTCTCCTTCAACATAAATCGTTCCGGAGGTCGGCTGAATCAGACCGGCAATTAAATGGAGAAGTGTACTTTTCCCGGAACCACTCGCCCCCATAATGGCAACAAATTCACCTTCCCGAATGGTTAAATCTATACCACAAACCGCCGGAACGCGATTATCACCCTGATAAAAATCCTTCTTTAAACCATTAACTTTAATGGCTTCTTGATCCTTAATATTCTCTATAATATTATCTATTGTCATTTTATTTTCCATTGTAACAGGTTACATTTATTTCTGGTAATTTTCAAGATTTTTTTATATCGTTCTGTACTTTCCCTGATTTACGGTGGACAAACATCTGACCTTCCGAATCATTGAACTCGTATTGATCTTCCTTTAATCTTCTTGAAGGAGATACGATACCCTTGTATTCGTCAAACATGATGAATTTTGGAATTTCACGACACTATGCGTCCAGGGTCGGATAATATCCAAACCGATTATAATCTGGAATTTACATTTGTAATTAATTAGCGGTATAGGCAAAAACTATACACCATTAATATTTACAGATCTTAAAATAGACCCAATAAATGAATTCCGCGTTGAATAAATTCGGAGAATATACAGTATTGTTGAATTTATCTAAAAACGAATAATCTTCCTGGTATCGGTAATTATCCATTTTAATACCAACTTTTAAATATAATATTAATAAACCATCGAAAATTTTCCGTTTACAAAATTACAGTAAACAATAATCGGTAAAAATCAAATTAAAAGATTCGTTGTTCGTTTATTCAATAGAGATAAAGATTCTGGAAAAACAATATTTTTGTTTTCAATAGAGGCAAATGAATCCGTAAAGAAATATCCTCTATAAAAGGACAGAATATTTTCCAATTGTTCCAAAAAAGAATGCCACTGTTTCCAGGAATCGTTGAAAATGGAGAAAAGAGGCATTTCCGGCAACAAACCACCGAATGTCGAAAATACCGATAGAGACCAAAACAGGAAATAGACGGGAGAAGCCGTTTTCAGTAGTTGAAATTCCAGGGATTCTCGAATGAATATCCGATTCGATGGTAATATTGTCAACTGATTGAAGGGATTTCGTTGATGGAATAATCGATCTCCCGCCACAATATCGGAATCTTCCCTAAAAATACAGACGGTCCAATTCCCGATTGGACCTGAATCCAATTCCTTCAAAAACCGTAGGGCGTTGTCTATTTCACCTTGAGGTGAATCTCCGACCGATAGTGTACTAATGACATCCAGAACATAATCTTGAGACGTTGAAAACTCGGGTAAAACTGATAGGTTATCCAAACCAATATCGACCAGACGTTTTTTTTCCGAATAGGACATGGTATTCTGATGAAGAAGAAATTCATTGGCTCGTCGAAGAAGTTCACTTGTAGCCGCACTCGTCTCCATTGGTATTATTTCGTTAGTCCGACCATTAATATCAATAAAACAGTAATTCGAAAAATTCAACAAATATAAAAGACAAAAAAAGATTCCAACGACACTCCATACCATTAAATGGAATACCTTTAAAAAACCGGCTCTTTTTGCCCTTTTATTCATATTCTGTTATCCGTTATTTCTTGATAGAGAAGTATATAACAATTATCAATAATAACGCAAAAAACAGACAGGTCAAGTCCCCCCTGGAACATAGGATATTCACCACTTGACTTTTGGATATAACATCAAAAGAGTGAAATTCATAGAAATCCGTAGTGATCAATTTTTTCAAGGGTGTTGTTTTCCAAGACAACAGACAAGATAGCAGAAATAAATATCAATAATTTTTAATCAAGAAGAGTGTAATAGATGTATGGTATTATCAGGTCAACCGGAAGTAGTTAAGAGGTCCGTATTCCAGTCCTGTTTTAACCAGGAACAGTACAAATTAAGAACTTCTGAATATAAAATGTTAAATTCATTTTTTAGGGGTTTCATAGGGCAATGAAAAGTGTTAAAATATATCTTGTGTTTATTTATTATTTGGACATAGAAAACAATAGTTGGGTCATATCCAGCGTTTCCGGAAGGATAATGGGAACGTTCTTAAAAAAATATGAAAGGAATAAATAAAAGAATGTCATTGAAGAATCGAGTATGTTATTTGACTTCTATTCTATCGCTCCTGTTGGTTTTAACCGTTTCAGTACAGTCAGCGACATTTTATGTTGACAGCCGAACAGGTTCGGATAGCAATACAGGACAAAGCGAATTGACAGCATGGAAATCGTTGGAACGCATCAATCGTGCCACGGAGATAAAGCCGGGAGATAAAATACTGTTTGTACGAGGTGGACTGTGGCGTGGAGTACTTAAGCCGAAGAGCGGTGAAGAAGGGAAGCCGGTTTTGTATGGAGCCTTCGGAAATGGACCATTACCGAAAATATATGGATCGGTGGATGCGTCTCAAAAATCGGATTGGTATGAAGTTCAGTCTGGTATTTGGGGAACGCGTAAAGTTGAAACAGTTGTCGGAAATAGTTTTGGTAAAACCGATAATGGTTTTGGAAATGGTGCCTGGAATTTGCATTTTGAGAATGGGGCGAAGGCATCAATTTCCGGAAAAGGGACCCAATTGGCTGTTAATTGTATTACAGGGGGGACCCAAACGAACCATATCCAAGTTTGGGGACCTGTTTTTTCGGGGAAACTTCCGGAGGATGGTTTGTTAGTCACCTATCGGGCCAAATCATCGAAAACGTATCAGATGCCGGGTTTAACAATTCAACTTTCATCGTATCCCTATTCAAGTTGGTTTTCGGGAGCTCCTGTCGAACAACTTGGTCCGGAATGGAAGGAATTTAAGGTTTTTCTTGTCCGGAATAATATGGGAGTACAGCCGGAGAAAAAAGATCTTCTCCGACTACATTTGGCGTTGGGGAGTATGCCGTCCGATTGTAAATTGGAACTGGAACTGCTTGATATGTGTGAAGCATCGATAGATCGGACAAAACAACTTTATTGTGATATCGGTAATATTATTTTTGATCATGGTACCTTTACTAAAGGACATCGTTGTGGAATAAAAAAATGGAAGATCAGCGACCTAAAAAAGCCGGGAGACTATTTTTATGACCCAAAAGAAGAGCAGGTTTTACTTCGATGGGACGGAAATCCAGCGAATGACTGTTTTTCCATAGAACTGGCGAAACGGGATACCATTATCAATCAGAATGGATGTCATGATATTGTTTATGAAAATCTGGCAGTGGCCTATGGAGCGGCCCATGGATTCGGGGGGGGGAATACACAACGAATCGTAATTCGTAAAGGTGATATTTATTATATTGGTGGAGGTCATCAATTTACCCAGCCAAACGGGGTTCCGGTTCGATTCGGAAATGGAATCGAATTCTGGGGAAGTGCTGCCGATTGCCTCGTGGAAGAAAACCGCCTCTGGGAAATCTACGATGCCGCACTGACAAATCAGGGAAAAGGTAATGGTACTGTTGATCGTTCGATCGAACGGAATATCATCTATCGTAAAAACATTATCTGGAACGCCGAATATTCATTTGAATACTGGAACGGAGATAAAGATCAGATTACAGAAAATATCCTGTTTGAGGACAACATCTGCTGGGACGCAGGGTTCTGTTGGTCACACGGTCAACGGCCCAATCCGAATGGTGCCCATCTGATGTTCTATAACAATCCGGCCCAAACAAAAAATTTTGTTGTCCGCAACAATGTCTTTAGTGAATCGACCGAAGTCTGTATTCGTATGGAGAACGACTGGCTGTCTGCTCTGACTCTGGAGGGTAATCGTTATTATCAGTCAGAAAAACCATTGATTCGCTGGCGGGACGCTAAAACCGGAAAACCAATCTACTTCGAAAAAGACGATCTGGTCAAAATACAGCAAACACTTCATATTGAAAAAAATGGTATTATCGAAAAATTCAATCCCCCTAAACAGGATATTGAATACACTCAAAAATAGATAAAATAGTCAAGGAGTAAAAAATGCGATTATATCTACCGATTTTATTATTTTTTTTAATTGTCACCTCCATTTGGGCCGGTACGTCCGATAAATATGTACTTCAGAATCCGTCGTTCGAAACGGAGTCTCCAGATGGTTCTCCCAATGGTTGGGAAACGAATCCGAAATTTTATTCGCCGACATTTGATATTGCCCGAACGGGTAACGCCTCCCTTCATTGGCGGGACTATAATAGCGATTACACGTTCTGTTCTCAAAAAACAAATTTAAAATCCGGGGATACAGTTGATTTTTCCGTTTGGGTTAAAACAAGAGATTTAAAAAAAGGATTTGCAAGTATCTGCCTTGAATGGAAGAATAAAGACGGTCTGAACGAAGGTTCCTATACAAATTCACAAGTTACAGGAACGACACAAGATTGGATAAAAATCGGGGGAATTGCCATTATACCTCCGGGGGCACAAACGGTGTATATTCGCTGTTTTGCAACTGACGGTGCTACGGGGACCATATGGTTCGATGATGCCGAATTACGTCGTCCGGAGTACAAATTATATTCCGGGATTACGTCCGATCATTATCGCCATTATGTTGTTTCCGATCTTTTGACTATTAAAGTCGGGGTATGTCCACCTACCGAAGGTTTCGATATTAATAAACTTGATGCACGTCTTTCACTTGTAAAATATTCGTCCGATAAAGAAATTGTTTTTAAAGATCTAAAGCCGGATAGTTGTGGAAAAAATCGATTCCAGTTTAAAATTGATGCGAGTCTTCTTGTTGCCGGTAAATATCGTGTAATTTGCAGTGCTGTTAATCCGGAAAACGGGAAAAAAGAAGATATCTCCCTGATCATGACTAAATGGGATCAAATGCCGAAATATAGAAGTTATGTTGACCGAAATTTACGATTGATTCTTGATGGTAAACCGTTTTTCCCGTTGGGGCTTTATATTATTACGCCTGCGGAAAAAGATATTGATCGAATTGAGTCCGCTGGATTCAATTGTCTGTTGCCCTATGCGCTGGTTAATAAAAAGACCCTTGATTATATCGATTCTAAAAATCTGAAGGTTATTTACAACGTACAGGGAAAAATACCGGGTTCTCCGGAATCCGAGAAAAACGCCTCGTTCGAAAAATTGATATCCGAACTTAAACAGCATCGATCAATTATTGCCTGGTATATAAACGATGAAGTACCACTGGCCCGTCTATCGGAACTGATCTATCGTCGGGATCTTCTGGAAAAACTTGACCCGGAACGTCCGACACTAACCGTTCTCTGTCAGTTGAACGAAATTGGTTATTATCTTCAGTCTCTGGATATTGTCGGAACTGACCCATATCCCATCCCGAAAAAGCCTGCTTTTATGGCTGCCGAATGGACACGATTGACAGGTGAAGGTTCCATGAACTGTCATGCGGTTTGGCAGGTTCCCCAGATGTTCAATTGGGCCGCACATCGGGGGGATCCCAAAATGAAAAAAATATATCGGGCCCCCACCTATAACGAGATGCGAGGTATGGCTTGGATGTGTATTGCCAATGGTGCTAATGGTCTGCTCTTTTACTCCTATCACAGTCTGCAACACTTGGACAAAACCATTGATGAAGGTGGACAGGCTCTTGTTCGCGAGCCTTTTGACGACCGATGGAAGGATGTTACACAAATGGCTGGGGAAATTCGCAAATGGATTCCTGTTCTCCTGCAGAAGCCATCTCCAATAGAGGTCAAACAGAATTCTAAAAATAATCATCAAATTCTCTTCCGACTTTATGGGACGGAAAAAGAGACCCATCTTTTAATTGTTAATGGTTCTCCTGATAATCAAGTGTCCGACTTTATGGTACCAAAAGATGTCATGGTACAGACTTCCGATTTACCTCCTGAAACTTTTTTGCAAAAGGAAAATATGGTTTCCATTACCTTAAAAGGATTTCAGCCTTGTTTTCTTCGATTGGTTCGGAAATGATTTTCCGATTTACGTATTACTGCAATATGTAATACGTTATGGCTTAAACAGCCCTTGTTTTGGTCCCAAATCAAGGGACACCCTATTTTGAGTATTGTTTCCTTAAAACATACTGGCTATGGGGATAAAAAAAAGGATACAGGCCAGCCAGATTACAAAAGATATAATCAACATGCAAAATCCTTTAGACGAAAAAGGTTCTCGATTTAATAGCATATCAAGTATTATCGTAAAATGTATCAAGAGGAAAACAGGTGATACAAATAGCCAATATCTGATAAATATAGATATAAATACATCAAAAATTTTTAGGGAATACCAATGACAATAGAATCCCACTAATGAAGAAAAAACAAGAAGAAAATTCAGTCCGACGACAATGATGGTTATTTTACCAAACATTACCGCATCATTGGATTTATTTTGCAACTGTGATTTATTATTGTCTTTGTTCATAATCAGCCCTAGACATCTATGGTCGGTTTCGTACCATTGATATTCAGATACCATGTCCATTGATGGACCTGTTCCTAAATTTGTGGATATTTTTATAATGACGCTGTTGTATGACTATGGATAAAATGAATACCTAAAGAACGGTTTCTAAAACCAGGTCGTTTATTATTCTATGTTACCAAGTCCTGTAAAATAGGGAGTATGCTGGCAAGATACCAACATTCTCTGGAGCAGGAATAGTATTCTCCTTTATTGATATATGGGGAAATCGACAATATTTACAAGCGATCTCATATTTACAAGCGATCCCATATTTACAAACTATTTCATGGATTCCCGATTTTATACATATTATACTCAAGGTCGTTATAAAAGTCTATTTTTCAAAACAGGCGAGACGCCTGTTTTGGAGTATGCGGACGAGACCTGCCTGCCGTCAGGCATAGCGTCCGCGCTCCCAGGAAATGCCGAATTTATAACGTCGTACAGTATAATATAGTATCGTGATAATATAGTATCGTGATAACCGACTACTGCCGCAGTCTGTCTACCAGACTTTAAACAAGGAGTTGATTCCAATTGCCATTGCATCCGGATATTTTTTGGGATCGAGAATCTGGAACAGCCATCGATTACCGGGGTTGTCCGACCGATTCCATGTTGTTCTCCCCAAATCATCACAGGAAACCTGAACCGGAGTCATTTGATATAAACGATCCTTGACGGCAATGGAATCGACAGGGACAACTTCACCGGATCGGGTTACAGCCAGGTTTGCCAGATGGAGAATACTCGCTGTCGACCACATACCACGTTTACCATCCAGAATTTTTTGCCAACTTTCTTTATTTGATTCTTTATGGAAATAGCGCAACCAATTCATATCGCCCGATTGTTCGAACATGAATTGGAAAAAATGACGTAGAGAATCGGAGATATTTTCGAATGCTTTACGATGATCCAGCCAATAGAATGTTCCATCCGGTCCGGATTCACGCAGTTCAACGGTGTGCCAACAGGGATACCAGTACAAGGGACAGGGGAGATCGAACAAGGTAGCATATCCCAACGGATTGAGTTTTACATTAAATTCCAGTCCACCCGGTTTTTGTGCATTGTCATGGGTGGCCCCGGAATCGAGATAGACTCCCGCACATTTTTTGCGGAAGAGTTCCGGTTCTCGAAGTGAAGCAATGGCAATATCCGTTGCAGAACCGACACAGGTCATACGAACCGGGGTTTCCGCCTCTTTAAGTGTTTTTATAATGAAATCTACAGCAGCCGTCTCCTGTGGGGCTAAATTGATCATGGGATCTCCACGTTTCGACATTTTTTTATTCGCGCCAATAACAGTCGGAACTGTTTTACCACACATCCAATTCATTTGTGCTACAGGAATGACCCCGGGATCTCCTTTACGAAAATCGGGGGGATAATCCAAAATGATGCCACGAAGATCAATTCGATGTGTATAATAGAGCGCATATAAAGTGGCAAGATCGAAGTGATCATCTGGATCGCCATGGGGATGAAACAGGTCGGTCTGATGGAGAACAATTGGAATCGATTTTCCCGTTTCAACCCCTTCGACGGCGTTTAATGGATTCGATTGCGAAATGGAAGAGACAGCAAGTCCTCCCACTCCCATGGCGACTGTTTGAAGAAAACCACGTCTAAAAATATTTGTCATGTTTCATTCCTTCTGTTAATTATATTATTTAGTTAATTTCCGGGGTGTTCTTGTTATCTTCTGTGTGGTCCACTTTAATTGCTTCCAACATATCCAACGCTTCTTTTTTAATAGAAATATTAAGGATCTTGTTAATCAGACCAATTATAATATAGACAGACAAGGTGACAACAGTGGGGGCGAGCATACATATATCGGTTTCGGCTCCAATATATTTAAGAAAGATAAAGGTCCCAAAACCCGCGATCATACAGCAATAGGAAGCGCACACACCACATCGGCGAAAGATTGGAATCAGACCTAATAACATTGGGACGGAAACGATACCGATCTGCGGAGAGAACCAGTCCAGAATCAAGCCGAGAATACCACCGAAAGCATTCCCATAGATTGCGATTAAGGCGGTCATGACCATAAAGCAAAATGTAACGAATCGAGCCAGGAACAACGACTGTTTTTCTGTAAACGATTTTACTTTCTGCCAAATCTTGGGAATAACATCTCGAACCAGAACGGCGGTTATTGCAGTAGCGTCAGCCGTTGTCATGGTTAAGGTATGGGAGACCAGAGCAGCCAGCATTAAACCGGTCAAGCCAGGTGGAAGGTATTTAATAACGAGCATACTATAGCTCTGTTGTAATTGTTCTTCTGACGACAGTCCGGGAAGGAGTAGAGGGGCAGCCCACATGGGGAAGAAAAGAACCAATGGCCAAACCAGATAGAGGGACGCACTCAAAAGAGCGGCTTTTTTTGCATCACTGCCACGGGGAGCCGCAATATATCGCTGGGCCAGATTCCAGGTTCCACCGTTATAGGCCAATATATTTACAAGTGTAACTCCAATAATAAAGGTCCAGGTACCATATTTTCCGGCTAATGGGGCCAGATGTCCCGGCGGTAATTTATCCCATATCGTCCATATCGTACTAATTCCACCCAATTGATTGAGAACAATGACAAAAATGGCTATACCGGCAATAAACTGAATGATGAACATGGCGAAATCGGTAATGGTTCCGGCCCATAGTCCACCAAGAGTACTATAGAACAGGCCAAGTGCTACGGAAATAACAATGGCCCAATTAAAAGGCACACCAGGGGCAAATGTTGTTATAACCAACGCAACGGCAATCCACTTGGCTCCCACATCCAGGATTTTAAGGAAGACCCCCAGCCAGGCCAATGTCTGTTGCGTCGAGACATCGTACCGTATACTAATGAATTCCAGAGGAGACTCTATATTATATTGGGTCCGCAGACGAGCCCAACGGGATACAATAAAGAAGATACCAAAAAAACAGGCAAAAGAAATGGGAACAGCCCACCAGATATAGACTGTAAAGCCCGTACTATAGGCAATGGCCGCATAGGCGGTAAACGCAACGGCACTATAACCGGAAACATGATGGGAAACACCGAGTAGCCACCAGGGCATCTTTCCACTTCCGGTAAAATAATCTTTTGTATTCTTAATTAGTCGGGTCGAGACCCAGCCGATTCCCAACATACAAACAAAAAAGGCGCACATGACTATCCAGTCCAGTACCGTCATGTTTTCGTGCATTACGTATTCCTTTCATTTATGAAATAAAAATATAACATGTAAAATTACATGAATTTACATTTCCTGGTTATTATTTTGGTTACAGCCATTCCCGTATTTCTGATATTTGTGAATTTCAATCAGTAGAAAATCGGGGGGTATTCTGGCAACCATTCACAAACGATTTTGGAACCACGGTTATCACGGATAAACACAGATAGTCTACCGTAAAATACAATATTTTACTATAACAAGCTAAACATTTTAACTATTATAATAAATAATTTTATCATAAAAAAGTTTGTTTGCCAAAAAACTATCCATGAAAATCAGTGTTATACGTGGTTTCACTTTATATCCGTAAACGGTTACGTATTCTGTTTCGTATCATTACGCTTTTTTAATATCTTCCGCATTTTCGTAAATTTTCCAAACAGCGTTGGCTATTTGGTCCATTTCCTGTTGATTACCAAGGAACATACCAGCACTATTGAGCCAGACGGATGTATTAAAGGTTTGAATCAATTTCGGACATTGATTACGTTCTTTAAACGCCTTGAAATCGCGTTCGTCTTTAGAGTAGTATTTTTGATAGACTTCTGACTGAAGTGCTTGATTCAGAAATTCCTGACCATAAATGGGATCGTTTGGATAGCCACTACTGACCGAGACACCTTCCATCGACAGTGCCTGAACGAAACGATCCCTGGACAGTCCTTTAAACGATTCCGGATTGTAAATAAAGGGACACATATAATAGGAGACTTGATTAACTCCATCGTAATACCGAACAGGAGTAATACCTGGTATTTCCGCGAGACGTTTACGAAGCCAGGTTCCGTTTTCGTTTCGAATCTTCGTCTGTTGCTCCAGCTTTTTGAGCTGACACAGACCGATTGCCGCCTGATATTCCGCCATTCGAATTTTATTTCCAACGATATAGGCATGAATCGTCGAGTAGGTTCCGGGCTTAATAGTGGTGGGATAACCATAATTATGATAGGAGTACAGACGATCTTTAAATGCGGCATCGTTGGTTGTTATTCCGCCTCCTTCGCCGATAGGTAATGTCTTCGATGTTTGAAAACTGAAGCAGCCCGCATTTCCGAATGTACCGACGTTTTTCCCTTTGATCTGTGCTAAATGTGCCTGACAACAGTCTTCGACGACGTAAAGATTATGTTCCCGCGCGATTTTCATGATATTTTCCATATCGGAGGGCAGACCACAGATATGGACGGGCAGAATAGCCTTGGTTCGCGGCGTTATTTTCGCTTTTATTTTTTCCGGATCGATCTGATAGGTGGTCGGATCTATATCGGCAAAAACCGGCATTGCTTTTTGATAGAGGACTCCAAGCAGAGACGCGCTAAATGTATAGGGAGCAATAATAACTTCATCCTGTGGTCCGATATCAAGTTCCATAAAACTGGCACTCAAGGCGTTTGTTCCATTAACAACGGCTAGGCAATGTCCTGTGCCGACCATTTTAGCCCATTGATTTTCGAATTCTGTAACCAATTTAGAGCGGGACCAAACCCGATTATGCAGGACGTCGGTAATCATTTTATCATCCGCAGGATCCCAAGCGGGCCAGAGTGGCCAGGAGTTCTTGCATTCCCGTGGCCCGCCTAAAATTGCCGGTTTCACTCCCGATATTGTCTTGGGGACCGTTCCCTTCTGCTCTTCCGCCCCCATTGCTTCTGTCAAGGCCGCTGTTCCTGTCAAGACCGCTGTTCCTGTCAAGGCCGCTCCCATGGTTCCCATCGTTCCTGTTTTCATAAAATTGCGCCGCGTAACTTGTTCTGACATAACCTGTTCCTTCATAAACGAGGTGTTTCTTCCTATTCCATCGATTTTTTATCGATTTTGTTTGATTGACACCATATTACAAGAAATTTAACATTCCATCACTAATAAAAACCAGTATAGCAGTTGTGTAAACGACTTTCAAGAGTCGGTTTCCTTTTGTCGAAAAAATATTCATTTATCTTTCAAGTAAATCTTCACCCCTCCCGTTATTTTGTTATAATAGAATTGTGATATTATCGTTTGACCATTACTTGAAGTGTAAACAGGAATATTTTTAAACCTTTATTGGACCTTTAATGCAAACAGCCATTACCAATTTAATAATGTTGAAAAACAATCTTCCGATGGGAGCCTTTTTCCTCGATCCGGAAAAAGAGACGACCCTGGGCCGTTCCGTCGAAAATTTAATTATTCTTAACGACGAACGTTGCAGTCGTTCCCATGCGAAGATTTATTGTAAAAATGAAAGTTGGTATCTCCAGGATCTTGATAGTCGGAATGGAACGGCAATCAACGATACAATTGTTAAAGGTGCTATAGAAGTTAAGAATGGGGATCGAATACAAATAGGTCATATCGTAATGATCTTCTGTATAACCCCGATGCGTGAAGAGGAACGCGAACCGTCGAGTGATCGTTTAAAGTATACCTTGGCCGTTTCCGATACACTGGCAGTTGCGGCTTCACACTTTAATGGTCAAAAGGAATTAACGGCACAATTGGATCAGGCACAATCGGAAAATCGGCTCCTTCGTTCCATGTTGGAAGAGCAGACGGAGATTATAGGCAACGGTCCGTCCATGCAGAAGTTAGTCTATCTAATCAGTCGAGTGGCCAAGAGTAAAGCCACGGTATTAATTCGCGGAGAAAGTGGCGTTGGTAAAGAATTAGTGGCCCGGGCGATTCATGCGAATAGTCTTCGAAATAAAAAGGCAATGATCTGTTTAAATTGTGCGGCCATATCAGAGAGTCTGTTGGAGAGCGAGCTTTTCGGCCATGAAAAGGGGGCTTTTACGGGGGCCACGGAACGCAAACCTGGTAAATTTGAGGCGGCCAACGGCGGAACTCTTTTTCTGGATGAAATTGCGGAAATGTCGCCTGTATTACAGGCTAAATTTCTACGTGTTCTGGAAGGTCAACCGTTCGAAAGGGTTGGTGGAAATATTCCAATTGTTACAGATGTTCGTGTTATTGCGGCAACGAATCGTGACTTGGAAGCGGAAGTAGCTGCCGGACGTTTTCGGCATGACCTCTTTTTCCGACTCCATGTTCTGGAGATCCTTGTTCCACCGTTACGAAAACATTCGGAAGATATTCATGCACTAGCCAGTCATTTTCTCAATAAATTTTCCAACGAGACAAATCGTAAATTTATGGGGTTTTCGCCCGAGGCTATGGAATTTTTGAAAAATTATCGATGGCCGGGCAATGTCCGTGAACTCAAAAATGTTATTGAACGTGCCGTTCTCCTAGCCAACCACGATAAAATTGTGCCCGAAGACCTCCTCTTTTCCTCTCTGACGACTACAGGCAATACACACCTGATAGAGACACAACCGAAACAGGAGGTTACTGATGCCACCGAAATTTTCGAGCCTGTTACACTGGAAGAATGGGAGAAAAAACTGATTCTGCAAACGCTGGAATATTTTCATTGGAATAAAAGCCATACCGCTAAATCCCTTGGTATTGAGAGAACAACTCTTGACCGCAAAATTGCACGATATCATATTGCTAAAAAATAGCGTCACCTTCCTTCGGAAATGATAAAACAGGTTTTAGATGCAATAACCAAGGTATTGTAACAGTTTTTAAGCCTTTTTGAGAAATGGGGCGTTGGTCTGAAGGGAATGGTGGCAAGGGGCTGTGTTCCAAACCTGTCTGTCAAGTCAAACAGTATGATTTATTATACTGTTCGATGGACGGCAACGGCAGGCAAAAGCAGATGCATTATTTTCATTCCAGGTTATTCCTTTTTCAAATATTGACAATGCCTTTAAAATTTGTTACAATCCAATGGTTTTACGAAGTGAAGATGGTTCTCTATTTTCCGATATTGTATTTTCCGATATTGTATTTTTGGGAAGTTTTCGAATCATTCCATAACAATTCCTTTAGATAATAAAAAAAGAGAAGGAAAACATGCGAAATAAAATTCTATTGTTCTTTAGTCTGCAATTATTTGTTATTACGGTTATCTTTAGTACGCAAATAGTTTATAGTCAGGACGCAGTTTTAACTCCGGAAGGAAAATTTCAACGGGCCACTCCGGAATCTCAAGGTATTTCCACAGAAACCATTATTGAATTGATTCAAAAAATGGATCGGGAAATCAATACCATGAATAGTCTAATGATTTTGCGTCACGGCAAGGTTGTTGCCGAAGTCTGGTGGGCCCCCCATACATCGGAAACGCCCCATGCCATGTATTCCATTAGTAAAAGTTATACTTCCACAGCAATTGGTCTTGCGGTGAAAGAAGGTAAATTATCGATTGATACTCCGGTTCTTGATTATTTTAAAGATCGATTGCCCGCGAATATTTCGGATAATCTTAAAAATATGAAGATTCGTCATCCACTTTCCATGTCCTGTGGTCATCAGAGTGAAGCGCAAACCAGTCTGTTCGAAATGAATCGCTGTCCCGAAGACGTGGCCAAAAAACCGGAAGACTGGGTAGAGCGATTTTTGAATCAGCCGGTTCCATTCGAGCCGGGGACCCATTTCTGCTATAATACGTTAGGAACCTATATGTGTGGCGTTATTCTCCAAAAAGCGACGGGAGAAACACTACCGGAATATTTGGACAAACGACTTTTTCAGCCACTTCACATTAAGAGGCCCTTCTGGGAAGTTTCACCGCAGGGTATTGTAAAAGGGGGATCCGGACTCTTCTTGCGTACTGAAGATATGGCCAAATTGGGACAACTTTATCTGCAAAAAGGACGTTGGAACGGTCAACAGCTTTTAACCGCCAACTGGGTGGAACAGGCAACCTCCAAACAGATATCCAATGGTGATAATCCGGAAAACGATTGGAATCAAGGTTATGGTTTCCAGTTCTGGCGATGCCGCCATAATACATTTCGAGGAGATGGGGCCCATTGTCAGTTTATTGTCGTTATGCCGGAAAAAGATACGGTTATCGTTTCCACCGCAGACCACAATAATTATCAGGGGATCCTCAATTACTATTGGGATATGCTTTTACCAGCCATAAAGGACAATCCTCTTCCCGAAAATCCAAACGCGCAAAAACAACTCAAGCAAATGGGATCGATTCTTCGGGCTAAAGATGGTACGACGGGAAGTCATGTCCGAACGGATCTTGTCTTCGATAGTAAAATTTTAAAGAGGGAAGTAAAATATACTGTCTATTTTCCCACCGGTTATATTACTTCCGGATTTACCTATCCGATTCTTTATCTTGCTGGACCTGCATCCGACTGGCTCGACGCCAAAAAAGGGAATCTCAAAAAGGCTGCCGACCAATATTTTACGGAAAAACCGCTTAAAAAAGTTATTATCGTTATGCCTCAAGCAGAAGTCTTGTCCCAAAATCAAGCAGAACAAAAACAGTGGACCGCCTGTTTTTATCAGGAGTTGATTCCCCATGTCGAAACAGCCTGGCGCGGTCGGGCGAATCAGAATTTCCGATTTATTGCCGGACTTGAAAATGCCAACGATCCTGTTTCAAAATCCATTTCCGAAAATACGACAATGTTTCATTCGATTAAAAAGATCAAGCAGTACGATCAATTTGTCGATATTTTAAATTCATTGGACCGAAAATCGTTTTTTGAAAACAATCAACACGTGATAAAATAGAGAATAAAGGTAATAAAACAGGTTTAAAATGTCCCACTAATAATATTTTGGAGTGGGGCAGGAAATGTAAACGGAACTTCAGGACATTAAAACAGGAAAAATTCAATAGTTTTTTGAAATATTAATATAAAGAAATAAAAATTAGCTTGACTTTACTGGCAAAACCTGTTTTAATAATATTATTAAAGTCATTTTTGAAAGACCATATCTAATCATACCAGGAATTCGAAAAGGTTTTTCGATAAAGTTCCGTAGAATAGTTAAAATGTAACAAATAACAAAAAGGAGCAGGAAGGCATGTCTAAACTTGCAATAGATGGCGGCGAAAAAGTATACAATGGAAAATTTCCGGGATGGCCTTGTTTTCAGGAATCGACGATTGAAAAGGTAGGAGACCTGCTTCGATCGGGTAAAGTAAACTATTGGACGGGTCCGGTTGGTCAGGAGTTTGAAAAAGCCTGGGCCAAATGGTTGGGAGTCAAAAATGCGATTAGTGTAACCAATGGAACGGCAGCTCTTCATGTAGCGGTATCGACGCTTGGTATTGGCGCAGGAGACGAAGTTATTTGTCCGAGTTATTCCTTTATTGCGACGAGCTTTTGTATTCTTCAGGCAGGAGCGTTACCTGTGTTTGCTGATGTTGGGACCGATCATGTTATTTCGGCGGCGGACGTTGAAAAAAAGATTACGGAACGAACGAAGGCGATTTTGGTAGTGCATCTTTATGGTATTGTCGTCGATATGGATCCGATTTTGAATCTGGCGAAGAAATATAAATTAAAAGTGATAGAAGACTGTGCGCAATGTTTTGGCGGTGTTTATAAAGGGAAGAAGGCAGGCACAATCGGAGATGTCGGATGTTTTAGTTTCTGTCAGAGTAAACATTTTACGACGGGGGGGGAAGGTGGTATGGTTGTTACCAACGACGACGATCTTGCCTGGGAATGTCGTTCGTTCCGCGATCATGGTTACGATGTTCAGGAACGTTTGAATCTCCTGGAAATGGAAGGGAAACTAATGTACATCCATCGTCGGGTTGGTTTCAATTTCCGATTGACGGAAATGCAGTCGTTGATTGGTTTGTGTGAATTGGAACGTTTCGACTCCTGGAATCTTCCCAATCGTATACGTAATGGACAGATGTTGATCAAGGGATTAAAGGATCATCCGTTGGTTCTCTATTCTCCCGTCGATACGGAAGAGAGAAAGAACGCGTTCTGGTGGGCGCCGTTTGTTTTGGATACCGATAAATTGACCTGTGATATCAAACAGTTTATTGGGGCTGTCGGTGCGGAAGGTGTTCCTGTTTATGGTGTTCTCTGGCCGGAAATGTACAAGGAAAAGGCCTATGCCAATCGTGTCGGTTTTGGGCGGGCAAATTATCCTTTTGACGACCCCAAGGCACGACAAATCGATTATACCTCCTTTAATTGCGAGCAGGCAAACTGGATGACAGATCGAACGATTTCCTTCTTTACCCACCCTGTATACGAACCGGAACATATTCAGGCCTGTATCGACGCGTTCAAAAAAGTGGCCGACGTCTATATGAAAAAGTAACGTTACACCCTGGACAGTGTAATTAAAATGTATTTTTGGAACCATGGATAGTATGGATAACTGGTTGGAAAATCAATATTTTACAAATCCAATATTTTAAATTGATTGCGATAAATATTTTGTCATAATAATGTTAATGTTATTGATCAAATAATGTTATTGTTATTGATGAAATAATGTTATTGATGAAAAATCCATTCATGAAAATCAGAGTATCTATGGTTATTAATAAAAATACAGATAGTATAAGTTCCGGTCTGAAGGAAATGTAAAACCGGGTTTTAGAACGTTCTATAGGAGAAATATCAATGAAGAAGATAAAATATGGATTGATAGGGTTTGGCGGAATAGCGGAAAACAGGATAGCCAAAGAGGGTTTTGCCTGTGACGGCAAACGTTTTTCTCCCTTGGAATCCGTGGTATTGGTTGGTACTTGTGACTTGAACGCGGGCAGGAGACCTGCTGCGGAAGCGCTTGGTCTCAAGTGGTATAATACGGTGGACGCACTTTTGAGCGATCCGGAAATTGACGCTGTTTTTATAGCGACGAACAATCAATCACATGTAACGATGGCGACGAGGGCACTGAACGCGGGCAAACATGTTATAGTCGAAAAACCGTTGGCTTCTACTGTAGAAGATGCGGTCCAACTAGCGAAACTGGCTGCGGAGAAAAAACTGTCGATTACGGTTGATCACATGATGGTCTACAACAAACTCAACCGGAAGGCCCGGGAAATAGTGGCAAACGGAACACTAGGAACGGTCAATGACAGTTGTTTTCACATGGAGTTCGCCTATGGTTTCACTCCCGAAGAGGCGGCTACCTGGCGATGCAGTAAATGGGAAGAACTCGGCGGACCAATCGGCGATGTTGCCAGTCACTGTTTTTATATGGCCGAATTTATTTTCGACGATTTTATTACGGATATTTCGGCTGTCTACTACCCTAAAACCATGGACATTGTTGTTGAAGACGGGGCCTATATTAAGTTCCGAACGAAAAAAGGACAGGTCGGTTCCGTTAAAGTTGCGTTTTCGGAACAACGTGGTGGTTTGGGGGGAACATTGTCCAATCTTGGTTTCGAAATATACGGATCAAAGGCGGTTCTACGCAGTTTCGGGACAATGTTTCAACTGTCCGGATACAAAGACGAACCGATTCCCATTCGGTTGGAATTGGACCGATTTACCAATCAGGAAAAATTCACACTGAACGATGACGGAACGATTCCGAATCTCTATCAGGGGGTGATCATGCACCATGCACAGTCGATACAAGAGCATTTACCGCTTGTTCCAGACGAGGCTATTCGAAATGTAAAACAATGTTTTGCCGCCCATGAATCCGCCCAGCATGCGGGAAAAACAATTAAAATTTAGAGTATTTTTGTGATTATATTTTTTGACTGTAAATCCGGAGGATACCAATAACCAATTGGTATCTTCATATTATTGAGAGAAAACATTGTACTCTGATATATCTTGAATGAAAGTTATATCCATTTTTGTAATTTTCTGTCGTAAACCTGTAATTAACCTGTAATCAACCCATAATCAACCTATAATTGACCTATATATCATCTATTATGAAAGTACCAGACTATAATATATCGAATGATCCATTATTGTGCGAAAAAGTAACATGTCCGCATTGTTGGAAGCAATCGCCGATGGAAGACGTCTTGTGGATTGCGGAAGCGCCGGATCTGATAGGCGATGCCCGCCTGGGGGATACCGACCATCAGCGTTTTCTTCCCGCCCAATATGATATAAAGGGTAATGCCATTGATTTAAAAGGCTTTCCCTGTCAGAAACTTGCTTGTCCCCATTGTCATCTGGAACTTCCACGTTCGTTATTGGAAATGCAGCCCTATTTTATTTCGGTTGTGGGGGCCCCCGCCTCGGGAAAATCCTGCTTCTTGACCTCCATGACGTGGAATTTGCGAACCATTTTACCCGCAGATTTTAACGTGCTTTTTGCCGATGCCGATTCGGAAATGAATGGACGTCTACAGCAATACGAATCAATGCAGTTCTTTAACGAGGATCCCAATGCTATTGTTAAAATTGAAAAAACACAGGCAGAAGGTGATCAATATAAAACGGTTTTGATTAACGATCAGCGTATTACCTATTTGCAACCGTTTCTTTTTTCGATGTGTACTTCTCCGGATGCAAATGGTCAGCGTAAAGGCATGACCTTGACCATTTATGACAATGCGGGTGAAAGTTATCTTCCCGTTCGTGATGGTGATACTGCCTCCCTCCCTGTCACAAGGCATTTGGAACAGAGTAACTGCATTTTCTTTATTTTCGATCCAACACAAGACATTCGTTTTAAAAAAGTTTGTAAAAATCCGACAAACGATCCGCAATTTCGGGACGACCAGCAGTCTTCTTTTACTCGATCCCCTTTACGTCAGGAATCGGTCCTGGGGGAAATGATTAAACGAACGAGAACCTATATGGGGCTTCATTCCGTACAAAAATATGACCGTCCTTTAATTATTATTGTCAGTAAATTGGATGCCTGGCGGGACTTGCTGCCAGATGTATCGCTTCGTAATCCCTGGGCGCGCAGTAGTAAAACGAACACCAATGTCTTTTTACCGGACAAAGTTCGAGAAGTATCGCAATCAGTTCGGGCTCTTTTGAAAAAACTGATTCCCGATATGGTTAGTATGGTCGATCAATTTGCTTCGGACGTTACCTTTATACCCGTCAGTGCAACAGGAAGTCCACCAATTCAGGATCAAGCAACCGGAAATTGGGGCTTTAAAGTCAATGACATTAAACCGATTTGGGTTGAGGTCCCCATGCTTTACGCTTTATCCCAATCGATAGAAGGTTTCTTCCCTATATTGACCAAGTCGTCGAATTGAGGAACATGTTTTGTAAAAGGAGCTACCTGTATTTATGCCAAAAGAATTAATATATACTTCCGCCATTCAGGGATTGAAACAAGGTACAAGAGGTTTTTGTACAGTGGCCGCATCCGCCGGAATGCCTTCACCTATGATGGCTATGCTTGAATCATTAAGTGGTTATCGACATTTATATCAGCCAAATACTCCGGATGCCATTAATAATCCGGTGATTTATTCCCATTTATTAGTCAGTATGGGAGGGTCGTCCTATCATCTTTTATCCCGTATTGCGGATGCCGGATTGGATTATTCCGGCAGAACGAATAAAATTGCCGATCATATTATCCCCTCGACGGACGAAATTGCCAAATACGATATTGTTTCTATTCTGCGCAAGCAGGATCTGTTTCATACGTCGTGGACGGATTCGCCGCAGACGTTAACCGAATCGATCACATTTCCGGAGCGTAAAAGTTCGGCCCGAATTTGTGCGACCTGGCAAAAAATAACAGGAGATGCTGGCTGGGCTGCCGCACTGGCTCTAGCCGGAGAAAAAATGAGTCCGGTTTGTCTCGTCTATCGTACCGGCCAGGACGTTCTGGATCTCATACTGGAGGCATTGGCTCTTCTTCCGGCAGATCTGCGCTGGAAAATAACATTTAGTACCTTTTATACGAAATGTCCTCCGGATATCAAATGTCTTTGGCGGGCTGTAATGGCTGGTACTCCGGAAGAAACAGCGCTGCGCGGTATTCACGATATGAAATTTATCGATATCGCCTCTCTCGGTCAGGTTCCTGATGCGACGAATGATCGTATGCGTGCCTATTTACAACTCGCTCGAACTGGTATTCCACCTCGTGATTTCGATACAAAAAAAACAATTGTAACAATGCGTGTACCGGGTGGAGGAAAGCGAATCGATCCAAATCAGGGAAACGAATTTTTCCTGAATTCCAACATGGATCAATCGCTCGGTAAATTTGCTCCGTCTGTTCCTGAAAAAGGCGACTTCGAGAAAATCACATTACTGGACAGCGTTTATTCCGAAATGGGACAGCCAAAAGAGCCAGGAAACAATAAACTTTTGCTCTATTGTATGATCTTCTTTATTCTATGTCTCCTCGGACTGGGAGGAATATGGTTTTATTTTGAGCCACAACTTCAAAAAGGTACAGATTCGGAGCCGGTCCAGGAAAATACAGAATCGAAAAATACAGAATCGAAAAAAAAGACCTTCTTCCAAAATAAAAATAACGAGAATAATATTTATCAGAAACCAGTCGTTTCCACTCAAGATCATATAGTCGATATTAGTCCAAAAGGGTATAATTCTACAATGTTTGGTTTATATTATCCAGTAATAGCAGGAAAGGCAGATTTCCATGATTGATTTTCAAACGCTGATTGATAACATAGTTGCGGCGATTGATATGCCGGATACACCCTTGGACGAATTACGCGATTATTCTCAAACCTATTCAGAGGCTTGTACGGAGATCAATCGACGTTTGGCTTTGTGCGGTCAGTTTCTTCGTGCGGGCAACATTGCGGAAGCATTACGTCTGGGGGAATCGACGCCCCCTCTTCTCGATATCTGTAATGTATTGGATTTTCCGGAAAAAGAGCTGTGGATCGATGTATGCCGAAGTCTTCATTTAACTATTGCCCCCAATTTGATTCAGCAGAATATTGATCAGCTTAATAACGCCTATACCAGTTATTTTGAGCTCGAAGATCTTTTAAAGAAGAATCGTCGGCTGGCACTTTTGCGTGCTCCAATCAAGAGTCGTCTTGCAGTACTTCGTCAATTGGAAGAAAAAGAGCCCCATAATATTATCTGGGGGGATATGTTGATCGTTTTCGAAAAAGAGCGTTTCATGGAAATGGAAGATGAATTCAGTAATGCGATCCAACAGCCGGAAGCCATTCAGCGTCAACAGATCCTTGCGCTCTCCCAGGAACTAAATTCCAAGGAATGGGGAAATGTACCGCCGGAAAACCTTGTTCATAAAGTACGACAGTGGGTTCAAAATTATAATTATCAGCAGGGCCTGGTTCAGTTTCGTAATTTTTTATCCTTAATGGAAAAAACATATTCGGAAAAGGATTACGAGGCAACCTGTATACTTCTAACACAATGGAACGATACATTACAAGCCAAAAAAATATCGTTACAGAGTCTTCCTTCGGATATTTTAATTCCCTATAAAAAAATAACAGGCTGGATAGGTGAAGTCAATGTCCTCAAAAAAAAGGAGAGGGAAACGGCCAATCGTCTGACCATGTTTGAAAAAGCGCTTGTTACGGAATCCGATATTGAAGTTCTAATGACCGAACACAATGCGCTGGCTAGTATTTATTATAAATTGGGACAGACGATGCCTCCCTACGTGGAAGAAGCCTATCAAGCCCGAATTCATAAATTCGAAGCCGAAGGTGTTTTTAAAAAGAAATTGATTTTTATCGGGATGATTTGTCTCGCCATTCTCTTTTTGATTATTGCCGGTATTGTTGTTTTTGCCTATTTCAAACATTCGCGATTAAAATCGGAATTGGGAAGAGTTCAAACTTTTATTGCGGAATACAGCGAATATCAGAGTAATGGTAATGGCGATGAAAATGCCATTACTAATGCGGAAAAAGTCATTCAAAATCTGGAAAAATTAGACCCGAAAAATGATCGTATTACAGCGATCCGTCGTGAAATTGAAACCCTGAAAGATATGGAAAAAAAGCGACAGACAGATTTAACTTCCGCTATAAAAGACGTGGAGGATTCTATTCCCAACGATACATCAATCCCTTCCAACACGAATAAAATGTCGTTGGACAAGGCCACTCAATTGGTGCGAACACAAGAAGAGAAGGAAATTGTAAAAAATCTGACGGTAAAGTTTGAAAAAATTGTCTTGTTACAACATGAAAAATTCAAAAATGAGCTGGACGAAGCAGGAAAACGCCTAAAAGTAAAAATTGATAATATAAAGAATGACAATAAAACCAAACCGGAGGAGCTTCTTTTATCCGAACCTGCAATTCGGAATTCAATCAATGGGTTGAATGCCTTTGATTGGAAGGTCCGCGATGAAACAGTTGTCCTTCAGAAGGAACTGAACAAGACTCTTGACGATTGTATGACCATACTTAAAAACGAGGTTGAAATACGAAAAACGCTCTCCAGGGTTACAGCAAAAATCGGAGATTATGCGGGCTTCGAAGTGGAAATTAAAAACATTAAAGAAAATATTTCGGGATCACTCCTGACCAAAAAGTACGATCAATTTATAAAGAATTATCCTCTTGTGAAAAAAGTAGAGGCATGGAATATCTTTTCGAAACAATATAGAACCTGTTATGAACAGTTGGGAAACGATCCGCTCAAAGTGGAGATATACAAAAATGCCCTGAATCAAATCAAGTCAGAAGCCCCCATGATTCCGGAATTAGCTATTCTGTTAAAGGACGTCAATGTTTTTGACGATCTCGTAAAATATGGGGGACGTCAAAAAATCAATCAGGATTTAAATCTGTTTTTATCTAAATATAAAACCCCGCTTTGGTTTTTCGAAAAAACAAACACAATTCAAAACGCTTTTTATTATTTTACAAAAAATACATCTCGTGATACTTTTGTCAGTTTCGGAAATATGGGAGTCATTCCCGATAATCCCTTTCTTCTGGAATTGACGGAAGAGGAAATGAAGAAATTGGAACCGGCTCCCCATCAGGTTGCTTGTGTGGATATTATCGATCAGTTGGATCCCATGCTCTCTAAAGATTTTTCGGCAATTCATTGGTATCGTTTTATCGCGGATTCCTTAATGAAATTCAATCCACATCAAGTGGATAAAATGGATTCGGTAGTTAAGGTCTTCTTTTTGCAGAATTTATTGAATATAATAGAGAAAGATCCATTATTATCACGTTATTTTAATTTAACGGCTGATGACTTGGAAGATCCCAGAATGCAAAATGATATTGACTGGTACAATCCCCATCTGGACACACTTCCGGAACAAAGGGAACTATCCAAAAGTCTTCTAAAGAAGGTTCAGAATTTCGATGAAATCTTTAAGCCGTTATATCAGGAATTTACTAATCGAATCAATCCGATACGAACCACCTACGATTGGATTGGTTATTTACGTTTTTTTAATAATATCTGGTCTGTTGAATTATCGGACAAGGTAGTACCGTTTGATGGAACGGTGTATATTTGCCTGATTTTAGAGTCGGGAACCGGAATTCAATTTCAGTCATTACAGGTTAGAGGAAGGGAATTGGTTCATTTGGATAAAAAGGTGGAAGGGCAAATGATCCCGGGTCTTCCGGTTTTCAAACGTCAGTTGGAGACAAAAGAGGAATAATCATGACTAAATATGCCAGAATACGAGGTCGTGTATTAGGACCTTTTGACGATATGCAAATATCGGAGATGATCCGACAGGGCAAAATAGGACTTCATACAGAAATATCTGACGATGGAAAGACATGGATTAAGGCGAGTGAAACCTCGTTGTTTACAGTGGCACCACGTCAGGCAGCCGTGCGAAGAGGACCGTCCCAGGAGAGTGAAGGGCTCTCTGTCAATACCGATGATGACGTGGTGATTCGTTCCGGAAAAGGGGTTGCCGAATGGTTTTTGAGTAACGACGGTATAACGGGAACCGGCCCCTATTCCGTTGGTGATGTTTTGGCCATGTTGGAATCACAAAAGATCAATGAAAATACTCTTGCCTGGAAACAGGGGGGAATGGCCAAACCATTGAGACAGATTCCGGAAATTTCCGATAATATAGCGGCTCCGGAACCGATTCCGACCAGTGAAAATTTCGACAATCAAATGGATCAAGCTGTTTCTCCTGTGGAACAGGCTGCCTGTCCTTTTTGTGGCAAGACTATTAGTCCTGGAGCGATCTTTTGTATTTATTGTGGTAAAGAGCAGCCGAAAACCATACAAAAACCTCGTGACATTGTGAAGCGATGTCCGGAATGTAATACACCTGTGGATTCCTCGGTTTCCAACTGTCCACGTTGCGGGGCTCAAATACCTGTTCAGGAGTGTGGAACAAAGAGTATGATCGTCTATATGCTGTTGGCCATTTTTCTTGGAATATTCGGAGTACACAATTTCTATGCCGGATATAAAACAAACGCTATTCTTCAGTTACTCTTTACGTTTTCTCTCTTTGGTATTATTGTGTCGTTTATTTGGGGACTACGAGATGCTTTTACCATAAAAGAAGATTGTGAAGGTTTTTCATTCAGGTAAATCGTATCAAAAAACGTAACCATTCACAAACGATTTTGGAACCACAGATACCACGGATAAACACCGATAATCTGCCGTAAAATACAATATTTCACAATAACAAACTAAACATTTTTATCTATGATAATAATTGTAACCATTCACAAACGATTTTGGAACAATGGTTATCATGGATAAACACAGATAGTCTGCCGTAAAATACAATATTTCACAATAACAAACTAAATATTTTTATCTATGATAATAATTGTAACCATTCACAAACGATTTTGGAACCACAGATACCACGGATAAACACCGATAATCTGCCGTAAAATACAATATTTCACAATAACAAACTAAACTTTTTATCTATGATAATAATTGTAACCATTCACAAACGATTTTGGAACCATAGATACCACGGATAAACACCGATAGTCTGCCGTAAAATACAATATTTCACAATAACAAACTAAACATTTTTATCTATACTTTAGGACGTTATAAATACGGCATTTCCTGGGAGTGCGGACGTTTCTCCGCATCCTCCAAAACAGGCGTCTCGCCTGTTTTGAAAAATAGACTTTTATAACGACCTTGAGTATATTATAATAAATAAT
>CAYUAP010000022.1:0-47899 GCA_964442735.1 uncultured Planctomycetaceae bacterium
TAAACTATTGAGGATTTCTTGTCAAGACATATTTATCCCCCGTGAATAATTACAAATCTTTGATAGAATATTATAAATTAGTAAAGAAAGAATGTCAATTAAATAATTGGAATATTTGTAAAAGGGCGTCATTTACAGCCGGATACTTGCCAAATTTTGGTAATTCTGGTAGAATCGAATATTATGGAAAAATAGTTGGGCGGAGAGAAGTCGTTCCGAATCCGAACCACCATATTGGAAAATATAAACGAAGGCGATTTTCATTATACTCAAGGTCGTTATAAAAGTCTATTTTTTAAAACAGACGAGACGCCTGTTTTGGAGTATGCGGACGAGACCTGCCTGCCGTCAGGCATGGCGTCTGCGCTCCCAGAAAATGCCGAATTTATAACGTCGTACAGTATATCATTTATCTTGGTCTGTACCTGTTGTGGAGAAATATATTTCATAAAATGTCTTTTAATAATAACAGTAATAATAACGAAAAAGATACGAAGAATTCAAGCAGTAATAAACAGTTCACCATAAATTTACATACCCATACCGAACGCTGCAAGCATGCCAGAGGCCGTGTCAATGAATATTGTGAACAGGCGATACAACATGGGATTAAAATACTTGGTTTTTCAGATCATTGTCCATTTCCGAATCATGAACAGAATTTAACGCGAATGGATTGGTCGGAATTGACGGAATACTGTCATGATATAACAGAGGCGAAAAAAATATATCCCGCATTAAAGATATTGTCCGGACTGGAAATAGATTATATTCCATATTACGGTACAGAGTTTTACAGACGGGAATATCAGGAACGTTGTCAATTGGATTATCTGATTGGAGGAGTCCATTTTTTTTATCATGAAGATGGTTCTCCGGTCATTATCAACCGATTTATCGATCAGGATGGAATTGCCTGTTATGTACGGCAGGCTCTTGAACTGCTCAATAGTGGTTTAATCGATTATTTAAATCATCCGGATTTGATCGGATATTGTGTTGGCAGTTGGACGCCCTATCTCGAATCGGCATTTGCGGAGATTATTCAGGAGGCCATTCGTCTTGATATACCACTGGAAATCAATGCGAATGGTCTTCGAAAAGGACTTGTCGATACTCCGGACGGACTTCGTTGGCAGTATCCCATGTTTCGCTTCTGGAATCTGGCCGCCAAATTCGGTCCGAAAACGGTTATTGGATCCGATGCCCATACACCGGAAACCATTATCGATAATTGTGATCTATGCCGAAAAATTCTTGATGAATTTGGTTTTATTCCCTGTAATGAAGAAGTCGCTCAAAAAATTATACAGCGAACTGACTCCCGAAAACGTAACCATTCACAAACTATTTTGGAACCACGGAGAACCACAGATAATTTGCCGTAAAATACAATATTTTACAATAACAAACGAAATTTTTTTATCTGTTAGAATAAATCATTTTATCATAAAGAAATATGTTTGTCCAAAAATTATCCGTGAATTCACTTTATCTCCGAGAACGATTACGTTTTATTTTTAGGGAATAATACAGATACGAAAACCGATGTCGTCCCGGCGGAATTCAGGAATGAAGGCATATCGTGCGGAAGATCGACATTCATAGGCTCCAATTCCCCAGGATCCCCCCCGAAAGATTCGGAATGTACCAGTAATAGGTCCTATCGGATCAGTTTGCGGAGTACGGGGATAGGTACCAAAACGACTGAGGCACCATTCCCAGACATTACCGTGCATATCGTATAGTCCCCATGGATTAGGTTTAAAACAGCCAACAGGAGCCGTCTTGTCATAACCGTCCCGATGCTGTATATCACGCCAGGACCAATTATCGGTATTGGAGATGTCACAGTAATTTGCATATTCACAGAGCATGGCCGGATCATTACCGAAGAAATAATTGCCCGTTGTACCGGCGCGACAGGCGTATTCCCATTGAGCCTCGGTGGGAAGGATAAATCCCTTCGTTTTATATCCGGCTTTTTTCGTTAATTTATCACAGAATTCAAGACAGTTATCCCAGGTAACATGCTCGACCGGATTATGGTTATTACGGAAAATGGAAGGATTATTCCCCATAATACTCGAATACATCTCCTGGGTCACTTCCGTCTCCAACATCCAGAATCCTTGAGTTAAAGTCACTTCATATAACGTATTACCGGATCCCATCATAAACGTACCGGGAGGACACCAGCGAAACATGTAGATCACTCCTTCCATCTGAATCGATAGTCGATCTCCCGCCTTTTTTCCAGGCTTCCGGAGTACCTGATTATTCATGGATAGGGAAGGATCGGACAGCGAAGGCTCTACCGGTCGGGGAAGTCGTGTTATTGTCAACTCCCCTTTCACCATTATTTCCATTCCTTCCATGACATCTTCCAACGAACCGAAATAAAAATGAATTGGAATTTCATTCACCGTTCCAGTTCCCTTGGGTTTACCGGCTTCCCCTGCCTTTTGATCACGATCTTCCGTTTTGCCGGGTTTGTCTTCCGTTTTGTCAGGTTTGTCTTCCGTTTTGTCAGGTTTGTCTTCCGTTTTGCCAGGTTTGTCTTCCGTTTTGCCAGGTTTGTCTTCCGTTTTGCCGGGTTCTATTTTGACCGCGATATCCGTAGAAGTCGGAGATATGGTTTTAACCGTTTCCGGCGGTACATCCTCCGCATTATTCGGTGAAACTCCCTTCGGAATTAATGCCGGGGCTTTTGTCTCTTTACCAATGGCCATAGTCCATAATTGAGAGAGGAGATCTGTTTTATCGACTTTATAGGACCCTTGTCCGGAAAATGTTTTCGTCGATTCTGTAAAATTAACGAGCGTTTCTATTTTACCGATATCAATAATTTGGCAGACAAACAGTTCATTATTTAACGATCGCTTTTTGAATTGTTCCGCCTCCTCCAGTGATTTAAAATGAATGTCCATTGTAATATTTTTGCCCTGTAGCAGATAATTATTATTCTTTATTATATGCTTGAATTCGGGACATATTACATTGACATTCGAAAAACCCATACTTTTCCGGTCAAAAAAGGGGAGTTGGGAATAGGAACAAATTCCAGAGAGCGGAGACTCCTCCGAATGTTTTGAGAAGGTTTCGAAATTAGCCTTTTCTTCGATGATTTTATTTTGTAAATGAAGTATCATACGTTTGGTTTTTTCACGTTGGGCAGGCAGATTTTTCTTAATCGCCTCGATCTGTGCCGTTTTGTCTGCCAAACGTTCTTTATAGATCTCGTCGGCCTGCCGACAGACTTCTTCATAGGCTTTATCGATATCTTGTACTTTCAGTTTCCATGTTACATCTTCGAACTGCTGATTTTTGGCCTCTTCTTCTTCCAGGGCTTTAATACGCTGTTGATATTTTTCCTCCGATTCGAATTCTCCCATCTTTAGTTGTTCTGCTATATTTTTTTTAACCGGTTTTGGGGGATAGTCAGGTTTTTTAGGCAGATCTTTAGGTGGTATCAGACTGGTTATATCAGTAGTATTCGCCAGCAGTTCCTGTTGAACCAGATTCCTGGTGAATTCTGCAATCTTGTTCTCCATGGCCTTGATATGGTTTACGGTTATTTTACGCATATCCTCTATATTAGTCTTGGAGGTCGTCTGTGCGGTCAGTCGATTAACGATATGGAAGAATGAATAATAAAAGATGAAAACAATACAAAAATATAAAAATGATTTTTTCAACATAATATTCCCTTTCTATTACATCTCAAGTATATTATCAGATAATCCAGCAACAAAAACAGGAACACGAAGGCCCTTGTCCTTTATCAAACGGGCCAATCTCAATGAATATATTTATTAAAATGGAGACATCACATTCCATATTAATATTATAGACAGTTTATATCCTATTGTAATATTGAATTTAATGTATTTTAACTGAAAAGATAGAAAAAATTTATATTTATGTATTAGATTATACGCGATCCGTTTCGGTACAGGCGAATTCAAAGGTAACGACCGTTTTTCCCAAGAGGGTGACTTTTGCGGTCAGATACCAGATATTCCCCATTTTCTCCTTGAGTTTGACAAAAAGAACAACTTCATTTCCCGGCCGAACGATCTGTTTAAACTTAATATCAGTCATACGACCGACGACGGGTACTTTTTTTCCGTCCCCCTCCGCACGCTTAAAACAACGCGATAAATAAAGCGCGCCCGCCTGCATGGCCGACTCGCATAAAATCACCCCCGGGACTAATGGAGAATCGGGATAATGCCCTTTAAAAAAAAATTCATCTTCCTTAAAACAATAGGAACATTGAATTCCATTTTCATCCCAATCGAGAATCTTCTCCAAAAAAAGAAAAGGTGACCGATGCGGTATTCCCTCTTCGATAATTTGCCGATCTGTTTTTCCCTCTTTATCAAAAGTCACTTTTGTCCTCTGTAACTCTATTATAATTTGTAATTTTATTATATTTTGCAACTCTATTCTGTAATGATTATATTCTACATGAAGTATATAAAATACTCTAAATGACAGTATACCCAACAGGATAAAGGGCACAAGGCCCCGTTAAAAGGGAACGTTGTTTCTTGTGAAAATTACAAGATAAAATTTATACTAAAAAATGCCAATGTGAAAACGCCATTGTGAAAACGCTACTGTAAAAACGCCAGTATTCCTGACTTCGGATTACATCGAAATTATGTCTATCCGTTATTATGTCTATCCGTTCATGGACTGGTGATAAAAACAGGGAAGATATCAATACAAAACAAGGCCAAAAGAGGTCTGTTTTGTGGTAACCGTTCACCGGATATAAAGTGAAACCAGGGATAGCACTGATTTTCACAGATGGTTTTTTGGCAAACAAACTTTTTTTATGATAAAATTATTTAGGATAATAGATAAAAAGGTTTCGTTTGTTATTGTAAAATGTTTGTTATTGTAAAAAATTGTATTTTACGGCAGACGATTGTGGTTATCCCTGATATCCGTGGTTCCAAAATCGTTCGTGAATGATTACGTTTTGTGAAAAAAATGGTTAAAACTTTATGTATGGAGAAATGGACGAGACGTCCACGTTTCAGCCCTGTCTGTCAAAACAACAGATTTTATCACACCATCCGGTGAACCGCAGGAAATTATGATTGAAATAAAAATATTACTGTATTGATTCTAACAAATTTACCGATAATCTATTTTGTTATGCAAGTTTTAATGGGGAGAAAAGAGCTGAAGTGTCGATTCTCCCCGTTCTTTAATGAAGAAACCGAGGAAAGCAAACTTTAAGTTTGTATCGATATATCGTTTGGAGAATGCTCAATAATGCATCAAAAATACCAGGTAATATACCTCAATGGTTATGGTGATGAATCAGGTGGAAGGAGAACAAATCGATTAACAGATCGATTGAGATTGAGTTCTATCCTTTGTTTGATTGTTTCGATCATTTTTTTCTTTACTATTTCATTAGGGGTGTTTGCGGAAGAAATCGGAATGTCGGAGAGTCAGACAACTTCGTCCGAGAAAACTTCGTCTGAATTGAAAAAAGAGGATCCGGTTTCAGTCGAGGATCTCAATGCGTCACTGAAATCCTTAAAATTGGATCTGGAGAAGATGAAAAAGGATCTGGAAAAGAAGCAGAATATACCCGATTCAAGTAAAAAATTCACCTGCAAGTTGGGTGGTATGATGTCAGTAGATACGGTGTTCATCAATCAGAGTGAATTGAACGAGACGTTATATGGCGATATTAATAATGGATACGGATTCCGTGATATTCGACTCTGGGCACGTGGAGAAGGGTATAAAAATCTCTCCTATGATGTGGGATTCGGATTTAATAATGGTATTTCAATAAAAAATGTAATGCTGACAGTCTCCGATGTACCAATTATGGGCGAAATGCGTGTCGGATATTTTAAAGTTGAGTCTGGAATAGGCTATGCCTCGAATATATGTCATACGACCTTCTTCGATTTTGACAGTAATACCAGAACATTTCAGGTTGCCCGACGTTTGGGTCTTGCGTCGATTCATTTTTCGGAAAATAAAAATTATCGTTTATTTGCCGGTATCTTTACCGGTCAGAATTTGGAAATAAACGGCAACAAGGAATATGCTGGCGTAAACAATGACAATGTTGGTCTTCTTTTGAATACGCGCCTGTCCGGAGTTCCGATCTATCATGAAGATGGAGACGGAAATTTATTGGAAGTACTTCATCTTGGAGCCGGATATCGTTGGGTGGATCCCGGGAATAATTCGGATACGGGCAAGAATAATAAAACGACATTGCGTTGCTCTCCTTTAACATGGATGACCAATATGCCCTATCTTCTTAATGGAGGTCTCGATACGGACAGTTATACGACCACAAATATTGAGGCGGCATGGCAAAAAAAGCAATTTGGTATTGTCGGGGAAGGTTTTATCGGAACATACGATGGCTATGATAACTCCTATGGCGTTACCTTAACAAGTCGATTGCTTCTAACGCCCGGCGCCTATCAGAAATACAATAAAAGTAATGGTACTTTTAGTGAAGTTTATGTTCCTAAAAATCTTTGTTTCGTTGACTATGGCGATTATTGCGGGATAGAAGGAACCGGTGTTTGGGAAGCTGCCGTACAATGGGCATATACCGACCTCAATAATCTTCAGGATGTCCATGATGCCGGTGTCTGTTATGGAACATTAAATCAATTTATGGTTGAACTCAACTGGTATTGGAATCCCAATACATGTTGGGCCCTTAACTGGATTCACGCAATGCCTGATTCCATGACGAATAATTCCATGACGAATAACACAACGGAAAAATCGAGTAATGATACCATTTCCTGTCAGTTACGAATCATGTTTTAGCGGATGGCGATCGATTACAACTCCATATAATCGCTGTAATCGTCCTCCAGATTTTCGTTTTCCGGTTCTTCAATTCCTTTATCCATCATGATTTTCCAGCAACACCATCCAAATAAAATAGTAACGGAACTGACTGCGGTCAACATACAGATCCATCCATCCCAATTCATTTTTTAATCTCCTTTTTCGGCTTAACAGCTTCCAGTTTTTCAGAATTTTCTTCGAATTTAATCCAGTTTTTCATAGCGCGTTTTGTAACGTATATAAAGAAGACAGATGTAATACAGATCATGAGGACAGCCAATTGGGCTATATGATTGGTTACAAGTTGTACAACACGTTCCCCGAGTGATTTCCAGGCCCAAAAGATAATAATAATCAGTAAATAGGGAGTGGAAATGTATTTCAGGACGAAACCGGTGAATCGTGGTACGTGCATTTTAGCGCCACTATCGAGTTCCTGAAACATTTTTTTACTTCCCCAGACCCAGGCAATTAAAATGGTCTGTAGTGTAGCCAGAACGAAGAGTCCAACGTTTCCGGCCCAAAAATCAAATGTATCAAGCATTAACGCGTTTTTGGAAAACCAGACCACGAGAAAGGTTCCAATCGAAACAAAAGAGACTGTCAGTAGAACACTCTGTTTTCTTTTGAGAGCCAAACCTTCCTCCAGAAGTGCAATAGCGGGCTGAATCATTGAAATGGCGCTCGTTACACCAGCGAGGAAGAGAAGAATGAAAAATAAAAACCCAAACAATTGTCCGGCAGGCATTTGTTCAAAGACATTTGGCAGAACAATAAAGCCCATGGAAAACGAACTTCCAAGATTTTCGGGCGTTAATGCGTGCAGGCCAAGAAACATGATTGCGGGCGGAACGATCATTAGCCCTCCTAAAACAACTTCACAAAATTCATTGACGGATGTTGCCGTTAAACTTGATAGGGCAATATCGCTTTTAGGTCGGACATAACTTGCATAGGTTACGATTAATCCAAATCCAATGGAAACCGAGAAGAAGATCTGGGATGTTGCGGCCAGCCAGATATTAGGATCACAAATCGTCTGAAAAAATGATTTCCCTTCCCGAGTCGGATTCCACAAAAATCCGAGTCCGTCAAGATAACTCTGTCCTGGATTCCCTGTCGGATTCCCAAGCGTTAAGACTCGAATCAAAATAACAAACGAACAGAGGAATAAAATCGGCATTGCAATTTTACAGAATTTTTCGATTCCATTGGAAATGCCACGATAGATTAAATAGAAGTTTAAAAAGACGCAAAATATTGTCGTTAGTAACAGAGGATTTAAAAGAGTTCCGGAAAAAATGGAACCATTATTACCCATTCCTGTTAATGTTGCGAAAAATTGACCATATTGTTCTGAAGAACCAAGGGTTAGCCCCGGCGATACCGTTTCGTAAAGGGTGAATGATGGGAGACCAACCGAGTTGAGGAAACCGCCAAGATACTGAATCGCGTAAAGAAGACACCAAGCCTCCAAATAGACGTAATACATATTGATAAAAAGAGGTACAATAACACCAAGAGCACCAATATATCCCCATAGGGGTTTTCTACCGGTAAACCAATAGATTCCCGATACGGAATTATAGCCGTGTCGTCCGCCATATCTTCCGAGTGACCATTCGGCCCAGGTCAGTGGAATGGCCAGAATCAGGAACGAAAAAAAATAGGGGATCATAAAAGCTCCCCCGCCGTAAATGGCCGCCTGACCCGGAAATCGAAGATAATTTCCCAATCCGACGGCACTTCCCGCCACAGCGAGAATAACTCCAAGCTGCGAACCCCAATTTTCTCTTTTCTTTTGATGCATCTTTTATTGTTCCATTATGGGCTGTAATTTTATTGTCTCATTCTAAAAGTATAATCATTTTAAAATGAAAGTCAACAAAATTAATAATCTTCCAATCATATTTCAATCATTATTTTGCTGATTTTTTGGATGATTATCAATACCCGGATTATTACTAATAAAGAAAATTATCGAAGTCTATATTATATTTTTTAATGGAGAACGGTTTACTTTAAAAGGGGAGTTCCAGTTCCGGTAGATTAGGGATTTAGCCCGTGTCTTCATCCCCGCTTGACAGGTAACATGGGTCATTCTGGGCAATTCCAACCATACAAAAACACACGTGGACCACCGGAATTTATAAATTCAGAATTTTTTCATGGGAGACAAATACGAGTCTCGACGTTATCTGTTTTGGTTTTAAGTGATACCAACGGGCAACAATATTGCGATATTCTTTAATCTGATGACCATATTCGTCGCGTAGTTCTTTTTCGCGTAGTTCTTTTTCGCATAGAGAGGATGTTGTCTCGTCGTTATCGTACCATTCCGGGACTATATTAGTTTTGTAGTCAATAATATCGGCTCCGACAACATTGGGTCCGTCGTATAACAGGACCAGGCGGTCAATTGTACCACGAATTCGTATTTCCGATGTTCGCATATAGGTAAAAGGACGTTCCCTGTATACCTGCCAGGACGGCGAGGCTATTTCCGAACGAAGATGGACCGCCGTCGCTCCTTCCTTCCGATATTCCGATAGACTCAATAACTGTTGTATTTTCGACTGACGGCATATTTGCGCGAAGGAATCCAGATATTTATCGATATTTTCCTGTTCGAATATAAACGATTTAAGAAGTTTCTGCAACAGGGTACGATCCGGAATCCCGTCCTGATCCAGCCAGGTGATTTTTTCAAAACAGAGATGAAGTGCATTTCCTCGTTCGAAGAAATCCGTGTTCTGCCACTGACGACGTGATATGAATGATGGTGAATGTATATCCACCTGCCTCGTTCGAAAATATTGGTCCATCTTGTCTTTTCCACGAAACTGAAAGGAAATGGCGCTTGTGGAAAAAAAAGAAGAAGATCGGAAGTCTGTTTTCTCTTCCGGAACGGGCGAAACAGTTTGACACTTTTGATCCGGACGCCACCATTGCGGATCCCCCAATTCGTAGAGTATTTTTGGACCCGTTGTGGGTTTGGGGACGGATTCCGTTTCCGATTCTTCCTCGTTGGACGCGGATAGATCCAAGGCCGATTTCAGAAGATTGCCAATCGTTTTCCCTGCGGATTCCGGTGGAATAATCATTAGAATCTGTCGAACGGCTCGTGTTAGTGCCACATAAAGGAGCGAAAAGGTTTCTTCTATCTCAAATTGTTTGGTTCGATCGAAACAGTCGGATAGTTTATCGGAGAGCAGTTTTCGTTCTTCTTTATTTATATAGCGAAGAACGATATCAATCGGTTCCTGGGACGAAGGCCGATGGGTTACAATCTTTTTTTGAACCGCCTGCCCTTCAAGTTTTGCCCATAATTCCGGTAGAACAACAACGTCGAACTCAAGCCCTTTTGCTCCATGGATTGTCATAACGCGAATTTTAGCGGCGGCGGGCGATTCCAGTTTGGTTTGACGGACAAGTTCTATAAAAGGATCGAGGCGTATTTCCTGCTGCTGTTCGAATTGACAGGCCAACTCCAAAAGTCGTTCCAAACGTTCTTTTTCCTGAAGGTCACAGGAGTCGATTAGAATATTCCCCATTTCCGAGACAAGGGTCACCAGTCCATAGGTTACCAGATGTTCACGTATCCACAGCGATATTTTTTCACCGATATCGACTTGATTATAATTATCACTATTAATATCGAAGAAATCGGACAGAGCGGGAATTGACGCGAGATGAAAAAGAGCGATGGTATTACCGGGATGATCGCCCACGGCAAGAATGGACAGAATTGCCTCGACAGCGGCGGAGTCGGTTAACGGAACTCCCCCTTCCTGACTGACCAGAAGTCCCCGTCGGCGCAAACTGGCAATCAGACGTGGAACCGGAGCATTACTCCGAACAAGAATACCGATCGTCGAATCGGGACTGTTTCGGTGTATTTCTACAACCCGTTTTACGGCATAATTGAGGATCATTTGACGTTGTGGCGTCATTTTGGAATCTTCATCCAGATCTTCATTAAAATCTTCGTTAATATCTTCATCCAGATTTTCGTTAATATCTTCATCCAGATTTTCGTTAAGTGAAATGCCATCATTGGGAAACGGAGAAACATCTGTACGGAGGGAGACTTCATCTATCGTCGAATCGGTATTGTTTGATTCTCCAGCCTCTTTTTTAATATAGAGTGGGGCTGTTTCCAGTGACGCATAACCGGAAAGGCGGAGTAATTTTTCAACAGGAGCGACAAGATGTTCTTCAAACCGTTCCTTCCATTTTAAAGCGGCCTGGCGATAAATGGTGTCTTCCGGTTTCATCTTGAGCATCAGGGAATTGTTCTCCAGGGACGAGAAGACTTTATTCACCGTTTGAATAACGGTCGGACAGCTTCGGCGGCTCTCCGCGAGTTTCAGATTGGAAATACCCCCTCTATCGGCAATCGACTGAAAAATACCGGGCAAGGCCCCACGCCAGCCGTAGATCGACTGTTTTAAATCACCAACGCAAAAGAGAGACATTTTTTGCTGTTTAATAATCTGCTCCGCAAATGGAGCCAGAATGGACCATTGAACAAACGAAGTATCCTGAAATTCGTCCAGTAGCATATATCGTATTTCCGAATCCAGTCGGAAGACGAGTTGTCCGGAACGTTGAGCCAGGAGGGACGATGATAATGCGTTTGTAATATCGTCGAAATAATAGGCTCCTTCCAAACGCTTTAGTTGTGTGACCGTTTCGTTAATTCGTGCGAGCGTCTTCCAGGTGGCTTCCGTTTGATTCGCGAATCGATTGAGTTCGATAGTTCGTCCGTATTCACAAATTTTCTTAATGGCCGAATAGAATGACGGTGCTTCCTTCATTATATTACAATGATCATAGACACATTCCTGCTGCGATTGAGAGTCAAGCACTTTACCGACTATCGTCTGTTTAAAAAATTCGGGCCAGTCTTCCTTGTCCACAATTTCCAATAGTTTATATTTTGCTTTTACATATAACGGACGTGGATTATTCGAAGAGACGACCTCGAAGGTACTACCAGCGGCGGCACTCCCTTTTTTCGTGGTTTTCTCTTTTTTTTGGGGGAGAAGTGCTTTCATCAACTCCTCTTTTGCCTGCAAAAGAAAATCCGAGTCAAGGACTTTTGGCCGTTCCACCTGGTGCCAGGCCTGTTCGTTTGTCTGTTTCCAGACTGGAAATAAATTATTGGCCAGGGAAAACAACTGGTTGGAAATGGCACGTTCCGTCTCGCCTTTAAAGAGCATACCCAATAGTTGATTGGCAATGTCCACCTGTGATTGATGAAAGGACGAAAAAATACCTTCCCGAAGGATCTGTTCCTGTTTGATTTGATCGATCATCTGCCATCCGGTCGGAAAACCGAGTTCGAGGGAGAATTTATCGACGATTGTTTTGAAAAAGGAGTCAAGGGTACAGACACGAATTCGATTTAAATTATGAACAACCTGAATCAGACGGGAACGTAACTCCTTCAGAGACAAAATATCCGCCTGCTTGAATATTTGAGTGGAGAGTTCCTGACATTTTTGGTCGTTTACGGCGGCACGTCCGAGTCGGAGAAGAATACGATCAAGTATTTCTCCTGCCGCTTTTCGGGTAAAAGTCGTTGCCAGAATCTGTTCTGTGGGAACACCGGCGAGGAGTAATTGAATGTAGCGATTACTTAATTGAAATGTTTTTCCAGAACCGGCCGAAGCACGAATAACAATATTTGTGGACGGGGACGCTGCCGCAGAAGATATTGAAGTCATCGTTTCATTTGCTCCTTGTTGTGATTTATGGCGGTTCCGAAAACCACAGGGAAACCACCCTTCCGATCCCATTGGGCCGCAGGGCAAATGCAAGGAACGGTTCGCTCCTTCTTTCCCTTGTAATGTACTTTCATAATTTGTAACCATTCACGAACGATTTTGGAACCATGAATATCACGGATAAACAGAGATAGTCTACCGTAAAATACAATATTTTACAATAACCATTCACGAACGATTTTGGAACCACGGATATCGCGGATAAACAGAGATAGTCTGCCATAAAATACAATATTTTACAATAACCATTCACGAACGATTTTGGAATCACGGATATCATGGATAAACAGAGATAGTCTACCGTAAAATACAATATTTTACAATAACAAACGAAACATTTTTATCTGTTATAAAAAATAATTGTATTATAAAAAAGTTTGTTTGCCAAAAATTTATCCGTGAAAATCAGTATTATCCGTGGTTTCACATAATATCCGTAGTTTCACATAATATCCGTGAACGGTTACTAATTTTCGATAGATATTATATAACGGGTTCGTAATCTGATTGATAGAGGCAAAATACGGAAGGAGAATTCCATTTTGTATGTCTTAATGTTATTATATTTTTATGTTTCAATGTTATTATTTTTTATTGTGATCCCTTGCTTTTGTCTTAAAACTGTGTTATGATAGAAAAAACGGTTTGAAATAACAGTCCAATCCAGATTTAATCAAGAAAAGGGGTTTATTATGGATTTTTTGGAATTAGTCAAAAAACGTTATTCCGTTAGAAAATTTGCGGATAAACCGATAGAAGAAGAAAAACTTGCACAAATTTTAGAGGCAGCTCGCCTGGCACCAACCGGATGTAATAAACAGCCACAAAAAATTTATGTTCTAAAGAGTGATTCCGCCTTGACGAAAATTAGGGCCATTACACCTTGTGTCTTTAACGCTCCGACCGTATTACTCTTTTGCGGCGATACCGATCTCTCCTGGAAGGATCCTTTTGTCGAAAATTATCACAGCGCCGAAATGGATGTCAGTATTGTCTGTTCGTTCGCTATGCTGGAGGCCGTTAATCTGGAAATCGGTTCGACATGGGTTCTCTATTTCGACCCGTTAAAAGTGATTGAAGCCTTTGATCTCCCGAAAAATATTAAACCCTATTGCCTGCTCCCCATCGGCTATCCTGCCATTGATTCGGTCCCGGCAGAAATGCACTTTCAACGAAATAAACTGGATCAAATGGCCACCTTTTTATAATAATATTTGTGTCGGTTTATAGATTTAATTACTAAAAATCTATCGAATAGGGAGATTTTACAAATATTTAGGATTTTTACGCTAAATCTTTCCAGATTTTCCTTTTATGATATAATATATTTTAAAGTAAAAGTTATATTGATAATTTTTCACGAGGTGATATACCAAATGAAAAGGGAGAACCTAAAGCATGAATATATTATTTGCCACCAGTGAAGCAGCTCCGTTTGCGAAGACAGGAGGACTGGCAGACGTTTGCGAGGCACTACCGATAGCCTTGGCGGATCAAGGCCACAAAACAGCGGTCATAATGCCTGCCTACAGTCAGATTGAATCGGTTGGTGTCAAGATTGATACAACCTTTAAAACACTTAAAATTCCCGTCGGCGATAAAATCATTTATGGAGAAATACTCAAATCCCATTTTCCGGATACGGATGTTCCTGTGTATTTTATTCGGCACGATCTTTATTATCATCGAGACGGTCTGTATAATTCCAATGGAATAGATTATTTGGATAATTGTGAACGGTTTGTCTTTTTTTCACGTTCCGTTCTGGAAGCGATTAAGCTATTGGATCTGGATGTTGATATTATCCATGTGAACGATTGGCAGACTGGTTTGATTCCGGCCTATTTAAAGACGATGTATCAAACCCCTTCGGCGGATATGGATATTGTCGATTCTTTTGATCCGTTTTCCAGTTTTAGTTTTGATCGGGAAGAGGTCGATCAGGTCGGGAAGAAGCCGGTCGAGTCGGAAAATCGTTATGACAGGATCAAAACGGTATTTACCATACACAATCTTCGTCATCAGGGCAAATTCAGTCATTTGGATATGCAGAAAACCGGATTGGATTGGAAGTATTTTACGTATGACAAGATGGAATTTTACGATCAGTTGAATCTTCTCAAGACGGGCATAACATTTTCGGACGCGATAACAACGGTCAGTCCTCAATATGCGCAGGAGATTCAAACGGAGGCATTTGGTGAACGTCTTCAAGGAGTCCTTCGTTTTCGGAGTAAAGATTTGACAGGGATACTCAATGGAGTGGATCTTCGGGAATGGAATCCGGAAACGGATCGGTGGCTGGAGCCTCCCTATGCACGTTTTAACGAAAAGAATGTTTTTGTAAACAAGCAGAAATGTAAAGCAGCCCTTCAAAAGGATTGGGGACTTCCGGTCCGGCCGGACATTCCTCTTTTGGGGGTGGTTAGTCGATTTGATCCTCAAAAAGGACTGGACCTGATAACACAGTTGGCCGGAATCTGGATCCAGAGGTTTGGAATTCAACTGATAGTACTTGGAACGGGAGAACAATGGCTGGAAGATCGATTTCGAGAATTATCCAAATGGTTTCCGGAGAATATTTCCGTTCGATTCACCTTTTCGGCGGCTCTATCCCATTATATAGAGGCGGGAATAGACATGTTCCTCATGCCGAGCCGTTACGAACCTTGTGGACTGAATCAAATGTATAGTCAGCGTTACGGGACACTGCCGCTGGTTCGATTGACGGGTGGTTTGGCCGATACTGTCGTCAACGGTTCCAATGAAAATATGGCGGCAAATACTGCCAATGGTTTTTGTTTTCATGCTCCTACGACAGAAGACCTCGACAAGGCCTTTCAATGGGCGATTCATTGTTATAATGATCGGAAGGAAGACTGGAATAAAATGATGCTCTGTGCCATGTCCCAGGATCATTCCTGGAAAAAGAGTGCGCAGAAGTACGCTGATCTTTATGCCGGTTTAATGGACCAGGAGAAGCCATCTCCATGATAAAAATTGGAATTTAATATCATGAAAAAAGACACAAAACAGAATGGAATTCATCAATCAAAAGAAAAACCGGCGAGGACCAGTTCCACCGTCTTTGAAAAGAACGAGATTACATTTAATCCACGGGAAAAGCGCGCTCTTCGTGCTTTAAAAGTTCAAACCCTTCGCGATTTTATTAACTGTGATATTGCGGAGGTGCTTAATCTGTTTTATGTCGGAAAAACCACCTATCTGTCTTTATGTAAAAAGCAGATGCTTTTGCGTTCCAGCGGTAATAATGGCAAATACCCCATCGATTTGGAACGCATGATGGAGGTGGATATGGTCGGGGTGGATGATCCTCTCAGTCAGATCGGTTTGAACCCACGTGAAATAGAAGCTTTTCATTTTATCGGTGTCAAAACCATTGATGATTTTATTCATTGTGATGTCGATAAAATCTGTGATTTTCCCGGTATTGGAATGATTAAACTTCAGAAAATAAAAAAATATCAAGAGGTCCGAAGAAAAAGTTACGCCGACAAAAATAGATGTTATTTATCTCTTCAGACCAATATTAGCGATAAAAACGAGGGAGTTGCAGACTGGTCTTGCCGGGAGCAAAAAGCGCTTCAGGACGCCGCAATCAAAACAATTCAGGATTTTCTTTTATATGATATTACTTTTTTTAGAACCAAAACGAAAATCGGTAAAAAAACTTTTTTGGGGCTCCTGGAAAAACAGAAAATACTGCTCGAACAATTCGGTGATCAATTGTATCATGAATGGGACGTTTACGAAGTTCCTCTGTCCGATTGTGAATATTTGACGAATGCGGAAATTACATTCCTTTCAAGCGCCGGGATTCTATCGATTCAGAATTTTCTTTATACCGATTTACGCTTCTTGTTCGTTAAGGAGAAAAAGATTGACAATCAGTGTTATCGTCTGATCGAGCGTCAAAAAGAGATTCGGGGAGAAATGGAGACCGGATTGCGTATGCAGGAGAATCCTCTTTTGGCTTTATGGAGGAAAACAATTTCTCCGCAAACGCTTCGAATGCTTCCCTTTTTTTCTGATCATTATAACAAGGGTGTGTCGATCTCCATGTTTCACGATAGTTTTGGTCCGTACACTTCCTTAAAACGTTTAAAATTACCCATGCCGATTCTTGCGGCTACACAAATGTTGGGACTCCTGACTCTCGGAGAACTCCTTCTCGTACCTTCCTGCTTCTTCAAAACTTTTGATGATTGTAATCAGGAAGTTATTCAGGAGGCGCGTCAGGTTATTGAAGTCTATCTTTTCGAATTCCGAAACAAGTGTTTCGAGCCTATTATGTCCTCCTCGGAGGCTTTTGCCCTTTCTTTAATTCGCTATTTAACGCACACTCTCAAAAAAAATGATCGTTGGGCACAACTGCATATCGACGAAAAACGGCGCGATTGTGTTCTCGTCGAACGCGCTAACGGAACGACGTTGGACGAAATAGGACGAAAATTCAATATTACAAGGGAACGAATTCGTCAGATCGAATACAATATATGGCGTCAATTGGGTAGTTCCCATGCCCATTTGGAAGCGATCAGAAATTATATCGAGGAGTGTCTTGAAAATCTGGGCGGATTTACACAAAAAGAGAGCCTCTATCAGTTGTTCGCCGATGTTCATAAATGGCCGGTTCAAAATGTTCGTTATTTTCTGGAGCATCTGATAGAGATCATGCCTGATCGGTTCAAGATGGTCGATAATGAATATGTTTGTTTCTTCCGTTACGCATGTTCCGAGTGTACATCTTTTATGGATTCCATGGAAAAGCTGGTTCATGAAATAGAACAAAAGGGTGATATTTGCAGTATCGATAAACTATCGTTGATTATGCGGAAGAAAATGGCACTTGTATGCAGAAATTGTAAAATGCCCAGACGTGGAAAATTGCTAACGAACGCTTTATTTAATTGGGTTTTCGACACAATACCGCGTTTTAAGGACTATCGCAAGAGAAAGATTATTCGTGTAAATTCGAAGTTGGGTCTTTTTGAATCCATCATTTTAGCGTTACGAATTGCGCATCGTCCCCTATCGAAAAAGGAGATTCTGCTTGAAGTACAGCGATTGAATCCCGAATTGGAAATATCGGAAAAACAGATTAAGACGACGGCCGGAAATTCTCTTCAGCATAATCGGGAAATACTTTTATGGGAACGGGGGGGAATGAACTCGGAGAGCCTCTACGTCCATATGGACTATGTTATAAAGACGGTTCCGATTCTGGATACAATTGAAAACGAGTTACTGGAAAGTGCGAAGAAAAGTCAGGTTCCTCAAATGCGTTTGAATCGTATCTATGCCAAATATCGGGAAGAATGTGTTGAACAGGGAATACCCAATGTATACGCCTTGTTTGCCTGTCTGAAATGTCGGGCGAATCCCGTTCTCCTCTTTCAGCGAAGTCCCTATATCAGTTTCAACGGTCATAATCAAAAACTGTCAAACGCGCGTATTATGGAAAATTTCGTACGGGATTCCGGCGGCTTTGTTTCCAGCGATCAACTCAAGGATTTTGGACGTTCCCTTGGCTTGAGAGACGAACATATCCAAAATACTATCTCGCTAACCTATCTCGTCGCGACAAAAGAGGGTTTCACGTTATGTGACCAATTCAATTCCGAAACCTCGGAATTTAATCACCTCCTCGACAATTTCGATATGACGCTCTCTCAAACGGACCATCTGTCGATTACGGAACTCTATCAGAAATATGCCGATGTTTGCCAAAAGTTGAATATTTCCGATTCCCGTATGTTGTACCACCTCCTGAAAAAATATGAAGATAAACGTTATACCCTTGTTTATCCCGTTATTGCCTTGCGCGGAGAAAATAATCGACGTCTATTGCGAAAACTTGCTATGGAACGTGTCCTCAACTGGATTAAAGATTGTAAAGGTCCCGTCTATACGCGACAGTTACTTGACCACTTCGTCAATGAATTAGGATTTTCACAATCGACTATCCATCATGTCGTTACCAGTTCGAGTGTTTATGCCTGTGGTAATGGTATGTATATTCATTTCTCCCATATCAATTGGACTTCTCAAAAGAAAAAAGCGTTCTTCAAACTGGTCTACGAATACTGGAAGGAACAGTGCGCCGCAGGGCGTCCTTTTGTCGTCGTTACTGAATTACTGGAGAAATACCGCAAAAAATTCCCGCGTTTAACAAAACGTTTTCCCTGGAATCGGACCTTGCTAATCTCTATTCTGGCAAAAAGCAAAAAAGTTGTTCTCTGGGGAAACAATCGTAATATATTCGGTTTCGTCAATCAGGATTCGACGATTCGATCCTTCGGGGATGTCCTTCGGTTTCTGTTAGTAAAGCATTTTGGAGATTCCGCGCCGTTAAAGGACTTTACGCAATTCCTTTCCCATGATCTCAAAATCATTAAAAAAGACTTGACGTCCTATATGATTCAGGGGTATGACGGTTTGAAAATTGTGGATGATCGTATTATTGCCAATTAAAGGGTTATTTAACGTTAAGGAATGTTTTGGCCGATGTAATAAATTTAAAGTGTAATCTCAATTATACATGATTCAATTTCAAATACTGTTTCTGTAATAGTTCTTGGATATAAAGTGAAACCACGCATATAAAGTGAAACCACGGATTACACTGATTTTCACGGATAGTTTTTTTGTAAACAAACTTTTTTATGATAAATTTATTTATTATCATGGATAAAAATGTTTCGTTTGCTATTGTAAAATATTGTATTTTCCGGCAGACTATCTGTGTCTATCGTGATTTCTGTGGTTTCAGAATCGTTTGCTATTGTAAAATATTGTATTTTCCGGCAGACTATCTGTGTCTATCGTGATATCCGTGGTTCCAGAATCGTTTGTGAATGGTTACCATTTACGATTTCAAAATCTGAATACGATGGGTTGGATTGGGACGTCCGGGCATGAGACTTCGCAACTCCATAATGGTCATTACCACCGATTGGTGTAAAACACTAGCGAGTAATTCTCGAACGAGTGATTCCAGTTTTTCCGGAGGCATTTGAATTCTTGCGTTGATGGTCAGGAGATTATTTGTTGTGGTGTCGTTTTTTTCAGGGGTTATTTTAAAGGTACGAAAAGAGATGTCACCATCCAGTCGGGTCAGATTGGCGATATATAGCGTGTCCTTCATTGCTAGTGACGCTTTAACGTGTCCTATTTCCAGTTTTTCCGACTCAAGTTTTTTTCTTAATTCGGTGAAGAATGTTTCCAGATACATTTGTGGTGGAATTTCTTTTTTCCAATTTGGAAGGGCCGTACAGTTCAGCCAGCCGAGTACCGCTTCCCCATGTGCGTAACGATCATAATTGATCTCAACCGTTATTTTCCCGGCGGGAGTCGTTGTTTCGTTTAGAACATAATTCAACCAGTTTTCAACATTATCGCCGGTTTGCGCGGAGATGAAAAAGAGCGGTTTATCCGGATAATGATCGGCTAGTTGTTGACGAATTGCGTCCTGTTCCGAACTCGAAAGGGTATCGGACTTGTTGACGACAAGGATATCTGCCTCGCCCATCTGTCGTTCGATAATATAGAGAGCGTCCGAATCGACGAGACTGTTTTTTGTCTTAAAAACTTCCGGAAGTCGAATCGGATCAATCAAGACGGAAAAGGGGGAGAGTGGATAGGTCGGATAGAATCGTTTGAGTGGCTGAAGTATTGTTGCGGACAGATCAGTGCAACTGCCGACCGGTTCGGCTAGAACGAGTTCCACACCCTGTTTTTCAAGATTTTCAAATGCGTTGACAAATCCGGAAAAGTTGCAACAAAAGCAACTTCCTGATACTTCGGTCACTGCCGAAACGGTGTTCGTCCGTGAAAACAGTGTTGTATCGACCAACTGTGCCGCCTGATCGTTGGTGATCACTCCGACTTTTTTGTCCGAAAGAATTGGGTATTTACACAGACTCAAAAGTAATGTCGTTTTGCCTGCTCCCAGAAAACCTCCAACAATAACGATTTTTATCGACATTGTGCTTTTTCCTTCATTTATATTTGTTTACATATATTTACATTTATTTGTATTCATTTACATTATGATAAAAATAGGTAACCGTTCACGGATATAAAGTGAAACCATGGATATAAAGTGAAGCCATGGATAACACTGATTTTCATGGATAGTTTTTTGGCAAACAAATTTTTTTATGATAAAATTATTTATGATAATAGATAAAAATGTTTCGTTTGCTATTTTAAATATTGTATTTTACGACAGACTATCGGTGTTTATCCGTGATATCCGTGGTTTCAAAACCGTTCGTGAATGGTTCCGAAACCACGTTAATTTTTATCCGGAAATTGAGTGGCATAAATGGGCGCGATTCCGAAACGGTACAGCATAGCCCCGACAAGTCCGCCAATGATAGGGGACAAGATATACACGGTAAAGAAGCCTCCACGAGGCCCGGGAATCGCAATCTCGTTCCATCCTGTGAACCAGGCGACGAGGCGCGGACCGAAATCCCGTGCCGGATTGAATCCTGCCTGGGTTAGCGGGGCGCAAATGGAGATTCCAATTGCCACTGTTAAACCGATAAAAATTGGGGCGAGATATCGACCCGCATTGCCTTGATTGTTGGGATCGGTCAGTGCCATGATCATTAGGAGAAGACAGGCGGTTCCGATCATTTCCGCCAGCATTGCCTGGGGAAGAGAAACAACATCATCATTCCATGCTTTAGCGGCTTTAACATCGGGATTCGGAAAATATTCTCCGTATATCATTGCGGATCGTTCACTGCCCGGTTTTCCTCGAACGATACCGTTTTGTGTTTCGAACGTTTGAATTATTCCACTGAACAGTACGTACAGGATAATGGCGGCAATAATGGCCCCGATCAATTGCGATACGATAAAGGGAACCACCTTTTTTAGTGGGAATTTTGCAAATGCGGCCATTGCTATGGTTACGGCTGGATTCAAATGGGCTCCGGATATCGCCCCCAGCGCATAGATAGACAGAGAAATTATCAGGGCCCACACAATCGCTATCTGCCAGATACCTACCTGCATTCCGCATAATACGGCTACGTGTACCGAGCCAATTCCGAAGAAAACGAGCATGGCCGTTCCCAATATTTCTGAAAAGCATTCAGCCATGATTGTATTTGGTTTCGTCATCAGGTTTGTTCTCCATTTTATTTGTTGTTTCCGTTTATCACTCTTTTATTATCGGGGAGAAATAGTGAAAACGGAATTTGTTCGACGAATATTGGGAGGTCGGTCGAGTACGGAAACGGCAATAGAGCTATTCTTCAACAGACCAGTATGTTTAACATAATCAACATATACAGCGGGTTGTTATCAAATCGGCATTTCCCGGGAATACGAATGTCTTGTCCGCATATCCGCAAAACAGGCATTCCGCCTGTTTTGAAAAAAGAGATTAAAACGGCCTTGAGTATATTTAATATACTTTAGGACGTTATAAATTCGGCATATCCCGGGAGCGCGGACGCCATGCCTGACGGCAGGCAGGTCTCGTCCGCATCCTCCAAAACAGGCGTCTCGCCTGTTTTGAAAAATGGACTTTTATAACGACCTTGAGTCTATATAGGTGTAGATCATATAAATTACACTGTCCTATATAGTACCACGTGATTTATAGCCGGTCAAGGGGGAAGATACATCAAGTAAACAGCAGGACGTTAATAATACCGTCTTTAATGGTAAATCAAGGACGACAAGAGTTTGGGGAGACCGGGATTCCGGCTATGTCTTCCCTCCCGGTTTGCCCGTGGGAGACGTTCAGAAGAGAATGACTGATAAATTATTGGCCATTTGAGAATTGAATCTGAACACAAACAGGATCGGCAGAAGTAACCGGATACGATAAAAACAATGTTTGACTTTTTTTATCCCATTGCCAGGAGTCTATCGTCTGTTTATTAACGATAACACGAAGGGGACTATCGTTCAAAAGAATACGGGCCTTCAGTTTAATACCGGCCGGAGAAGAAGTACTAAAACGAATTTCATTCTTCGCAACGGTCCAATCAGAAATACGTCCGCCACAACATAACGGCATGGGTCGTTTTCCATAAACAGAATCCAAATCGAGAAGCCAGCAACGTGTTCCTGGTGGAAGTGTTACTTCGTTTAATATTTTCAGTTGTGCCGAAAACAGATCGATATAATGACCGTGAAGATGGAGGGGTTCGGTTGATTTTGTTTCGTCCAGAACGCTTGCTAAAACATAGGGTCCCCGATTTAAGAGTAAATAATTTCTCCAGACAGGCTTGATACCAGCTAACTCGAATGCCTGTTTCACCAGTCGAAGGAATTCATTCGTACCTTCTTCCGAACGACCGTAATTCGCAGGCGAACAACGTGCAATCAGAACAGATCCTTTACCGAATGTATATTGGCCGGAAGGGACTCCGGACTCTAATCCCAATGTAGCCAGCAGATGGTCAACAGGAGTCGTAAATCGTAGTTTTCCTGAATTCCACCAGGCTTTTATGCGATGAAAAGAATCCGTATCGGCCCCGACATAAACGAGAACCCCACCCTGTCGAACCCAATCGGCGATGGCAATATGTACTGCCGGGACAAGCGGTTTCTGAAATTCATAACTGAGGAACAAGACACGATAGGAATCAAGATACCCGGGAAACCGAATAACATGATCGAGAATCGGAACGGATACAGGAACCCCGTTTTTCAGAAGTGGAAGTGCGAGCGAAAAAAAACCGTTCAAGGATCGAGTCTCTTTTTCCGTTGTGTAATTGGTCTGCCGATCATTTGCCGTGATATCAACCGGCGACTTCCATAATTTGGGACATCCCCGTTGAAACATAATCGAGTCGGAAATTAAAATACCAATATTCTCCGAAGCGCCATTCCAGGAAATATCCTTCTGATTCATATCACGAAGCTGATTGAACACGACATTTAACGTTGATGCATAATCTTCCGGAATCGTTGTGGCATTGGGCGTTCCTTCCGGAAATGCTCCACAAAAAACACGTTGCGGCCAGGGAGCAACCTCGTAATCCGCACTCGCTGTCTGCATGAGAGAGGCTACTTGCGTCGCCAAGTAGTTCTGCCGATAGTCGTTCCAGTCATGGGTTCGATCATCTTCCACGGGATCATTGAGAAGATAGGTTCGTTTACCGGTTCCCCGTGTCATTTCACTGGAAACGGAATACTCTAAAAAAGCCGATTCAAATGTTCGTTCGCGCGTAATTCCCTGATATATATTGGGAACACGCGCCGTTCCTGTCCACGTTTGCGCTATAATACCATCTATTTCAGGAATATCGATCAGTGCCGACTCCGGCGAAACCATCTGAATTTGCGCGTAACTGATTAGACTGTGCGTTGCAATGTATATGGTTAACGGACGATTATATTTCTTTAGGGAATACTCTTTAACGGAAGAACAAACCTGACTCAAAAGCCGCCGATAGAGATACCATTTAAGAATATTGGCCCGATATAAATTATCACAAGACGTGTCGGGCCGCTGCCACGCGTGGCCATAATGAATCCGCCATTCTCGTTGAAAGGATTCGCCATAACCGGTAAACGCCCAAAATTCCGGCTCCTCTAAATAAATGGTTTCCATACCCGCGTCCACTACCTTTTTCAATCGCGTTACAAGATAGTTCCCGAAGGCAATCGAAGGATTCAGATAGGGTACGCCAGGACCGTGTAACATGGATTCGCCATTCGCTTTAACCTGACTGTCATCATGATGATCCACTCCGTCAAAATGACCGTCAAGATAATCCTTGTAATCTCCCCAGGCTACTCCTGTCATGACTTGTAAAATACTCCCGCTCTTTTTACTCCATTCCGGATAATTCTTAATATCCGTATCGGAAATACCATAGACCATAACACCATCGGTCTTTAGATCAAATGTCGCTCCATAACGACCATTTTGCTGATAAATGGTTCGTAGTTCCGTATGATCCGTCATTAAACATGGAACCGTTTTCTGCGCAAACACAATATCGGATACAAGAAAAAGCACAACGAAGACAATCGAAAATAATCGATTCATCTTGATAATTCCCCCCCTATTATAAACAAGATTTATGTTTTTCATTCAACTGCTGTCGCTTTACTGACGTTCTGTTTCATTCGAACTTTATCGGAGACCGGTTTTCCGGCCAGAACATCTTCTTCCGTAAAGACAGCAAACAGAATTTCTGATTTTTTGCCCTTGAGTCGATCATGCTCGTAGGAGATGAAAATACGACCATCCTCCGCCTGAAAACCGTCCGGATAGGCAACGTTATTCCGTTCATCAAGGAGAAGTCCCCCCTTCCAGGTAATACCTTCATCTTCGGAAATCCAGGCGGTCAGTCGATTGCGTTTCTTTTCCTCCCCTTCCATGGTTCCCTGTTTAACGAACAGAATATTTCCAGAATTGAGTTTGGTAATATAAAAACGCGTAACCGGATTTTTAAATGCAGGTAGAGGTGCCGTCCAATTTTTACAGCCATCGTATGAAAAACTCTGGTACATTCCTTTAGGCGTTCGAACCACGAGCCAGAAGGACCCATCTTTTTTCTCAAGGAGCATTGGTTCTTCACCGGCACTGACCGGAAACGTCTGTCGACCGCGTACCGTCCATGTTTTTCCTTCGTCCCGCGATGCGTAAATCGTAATTCCCCGTTCGGGATCAAGTTCCGGAAACCCCTTAAAATCCTTGTAATACTTCTGGATCCCCGACTTGTTCCATGATGTATATTGTTCACTGTATAATTCAACCGGTAAAAGCCAGGTCCCTTCCCGGTCAACAATTAATTTATTGTGCATGGAACCATGGGCAATACGAACCGGAGGGGACCATTTCACCTCCTCGGCGTCCGGCTGGGCGCAAACTGTGGCCCAAACTCCAATTCGACCGTCAAACATATGGAGTCCATAATCGAAGAAGAGCCATAAAGAACCGTTCGGCGCCGTCCAGAATTCGGCTATCAAAACGCGACGATGGAGCCCGTTGGCCAGTTCGGGCGGATCTATCACTAATTTGGGCTTCGACCATGTTCTGCCTTCATCATTACTGTAATTACAGATACAGGATGAACCCGGTCCATCTTCACCATTGAGCCAGCAGGCCCAGAGACGACCCCCCTTCGTTTGTGTGATTCCTCCGTTCATATGAAAGGAACGCGCTCCATCCTGATATTTCGCTCCCGGCTGCGTTATTAATTCCGGAGCCGTCATAACAGAATCCAGTGCCTCCTGCAACGTCTGCCCAAATAATGTATTATTAAACATCAATAACAATACAACAATATAATATCCAATTTTCATTATACTCCCCCCTTTTCGATTAATTACGACTAAAGTTTTTTAGTAACCGTTCATGGATATAAAGTGAAACCACAGACATAAAGTGTAACCACAGATATAAAGTGAAACCACAGATAACACTGATTTTCACGGATGGTTTTTTGGCAAATAAACTTTTTTTATAATAAATTTATTATACATAGATAAAAATGTTTATTATTATAAAATGTTTGTTATTGTAAAATATTATATTTTACGGCAGATTATCTCTGTTTATCCGTGATATCCGTGTTTCCAAAATCGTTCGTGAATGGTTATGTTTTTTAATTATATATACTCCAGGAAGAGAATACAATAGTTGCGTCATATCATTGAAAAATCGGTTAAGCATGGACTTTTGAAAATATACTACAGGACGTTATAATATTGTTCTTCCGGGTTAATCCTGTTTTTCACGGATGGTTTTTTGACAAACAAACTTTTTTATAATAAATTTATTATCATAGATAAAAATGTTTAGATTGTTATTGTAAAATATTGTATTTTACAGCAGACTATCCGTGATATCCGTGGTTCCAAAATCGTTCGTGAACGGTTACGTTTTTTAATTATATATGCTCCAAGAAGAGAATACAATAGTTGCGTCATATCATTGAAAAATCGGTTAAGCATGGACTTTTGAAAATATACTACAGGACGTTATAATATTGTTCTTCCGGGTTAATCCTGTTTTTCACGGATGGTTTTTTGACAAACAAACTTTTTTATAATAAATTTATTATCATAGATAAAAATGTTTAGATTGTTATTGTAAAATATTGTATTTTACAGCAGACTATCCGTGATATCCGTGGTTCCAAAATCGTTCGTGAACGGTTACCCCTTTATTTTGAATTGATAGGTAATGCTTTTAGATTTTCAATAGAAAAGAAGTACGTAATAGGAATTGTTGGTGTTTATGAAAATAAAAGAAAAAATACCTTTTAATAAACCGTTTATTATCGGTAAAACTTTATATTATGGAATTAATTGAAGATGTAACTTTCAATCCCAATTTGAATACCATTTTATTTAGGCAGTTTCATAACAATTAGGTCTGACCTTAAAATAAATTGTCTCCTCTCAAATTAGACTTGTACAACCCCAAAAAAAGACTATAATATTACATTAATATTGCATTAGTCAAAAAAATCATTGTTAAACTAAAGATTTGCCTCCTGTAAATTATTAGCAAAAATCACGAAATTTATTTTATTTCGTGATTTGAAAATCATATACAGTAAATTTCAAAATTTAACATATTAAGTTCCAATCTTTCCTCCAGAGAGGCAGTTTATGTTTTTTTGAAAAATTCCAGCAGTTTGTAGGATGTTGGTTAAAGTAGGAAAGATATCCTCATAAAACATGGCCCAAAGAGGTCTGTTTTATGGTAACCGTTCACGGATATAAAGTGAAACCACGGATCTACTGATTTTCACGGATAGTTTTTGGGTAAACAAACGTTTTTATGAAAATTATTTATTATAATAGATAAAAAGGTTTAGTTTATTATTGTAAAATATTGTATTTTACGGCAGACTATCTGTGTTTATCCGTGGTTCCAAAATTGTTCGTGAATGGTTACGTTTTATGAAATATGGAAATAAAACAGGTGTGTTCGCCTGTTTTGAGAAGTTCCGACAAGACGTCTGCTTTTCCAGACTGTCTGTCAAAAAATAGATTTACCACTTCACCCTGGGAACAGTAGGAATTTTCGTGGAGGGGTACAATAAAAGGAAAGGCTTGTAAATAATGGAAAATAGGGAACAAGGAAAAGAAACGTTATTAGATAAATCTGTTGTAACAGATTCAACATCTTCTTTTTGGCAAAAGTTAAAATCTTCAAAATGGTGTTTTCTTTTTCTAATAATCATCATATGGTTTCTTTTCTGGGTTATGAATAGTCTTACTTTATATATCTCCGATGATTGGAGAGCGGCTCAATTTGTTAATGGTAATGTTATTCGAAAAGTTCCAGAATCTTTTTCAGTTGTTATTGAAGAAGCTTGGAACGCCTATTTAAATTTTGATGGCCGCGGTCTTAGCCATGTCATACTCCGTTCTTTTGATTACGTGGATAAGTCCATTTTCAATATTATTAATTCTTTTATAGTCACGTTGACAATAATTCTACTGTATTTCCATATCACAGGAAAACGACAATGCCAAAATTGGTTGCTGTTGTTGATCTTTTTTCTCTTTTCTTTTTTTGCGGCCGGTTTATGTGAAGCAACGTTATGGTATTATGGTTCCTTTTATCTTTATACAATTATGCTAATGTTGCTCATTACGCTCCCATTTCGTCGTGAACTCGAAACGGAACAGCCCATAAAATACGAATGGCTCATTTTCATTCTTTTTATCCCATTTCTCTTTTATTTGGGGAATGTTGGAGCACAAGTCACAGTTGGTACTTTTATATTCTTTATTTTGTATTTCCTCTACTGTAAATATTTTCATCTATCTGTTTTAAAGAGTACCTATTTCTCTTTTGCTATTTTACTTGTGGCATTCTGTATATTTTATTTATCTCCAGGAACAAGATATCGTGCATCCCTAATGGGAGAACAACACAGTATTATTACAAATATAATCTTGTTTGTCCTGACCTTTCACCGTAATTATATTTATTTGATCATATTTTGGATTATTTCATTGGTAACCTTCATCTTTTTCCCGCGAACGGGAGAAAAGACCGTTCAAACAAAAAAAATTGTCTGTTTATCTTTGATTTATGGAATTACATCATTATGTACCTATATGGCAATGTTACCAGCAGGATCACGATGCGAACGAACCTTTTTTGGTGCTTGCTTAATTATGATTCCGGCTATTTTGATACCTCTTTCGCAATTTCAACTACCCGGAGATTCCAAAAAATGGCTAAAATTGTTTAATATCGCTCTTTTATTTATCGTTTTGCTGATCCCCTTGCGATATGCTCAAGATTTGAAATGCCTGTTTATGATCCGACAATCGTATGTAAAGTGTTTTCACGAGATAGAAAAACAAAAAGCTGAAGGAAAACAGGACATTGTTCTTGAAAAAGTTCCTGTTCACGATTTTCCAACATTACGTTATTTTTATAACGCTCCCTGTAAAATAAAACCCAATATAATTTTGGGAAAAAATAGTGTTGCATGTCAAGTTTTTGAAGTCAATTCCATTCAATGTCAACAAATTATAGATAACAGCGAGCAAAATGAAACTATTATTTTTAAAAAAAATAAAAAGTAACAATCACTGTAACGATTTTGGTAACCATTCACGAACGATTTTGGTAACCACGGATATCACGGATAAACAGAGATTGTCTGCCGTAAAATACAATATTTTATACTCAAGGTTGTTACAAAAGTTTATTTTTCAAAACAGGGGAGAGACCTGTTTTAGAGGATGCGGACGAGACGTCCGCGTTCCCGGGAAATGCCGAATTTATAACGTCGTACAGTATAACAAAATTATCTGCCACTGATAGGCTGGTGGATAAAGTAGGAATGTTATCATCGTAAAAATGGCCAAAAAAAGCCTGTATGTGAAAAACGTTTATATTTTCTTGAATGGATAAAACAGGTGGGGATTCCTGCTTCGGGAGAACTGACGAATTGCGTCCGTATTCCGGTTTGTCTGCAAAAAAAGCCAATTTTATCATACCATACAGTGAATAACAGGCCATTTGAGAAAATCTTTAAACTTCAGGAATATCGTATTCTTTACGAAATTCGGGATGCCAGTATCTTTGAGTTTCGGGACAATTCTTGATTTTTCCGGTTTTCTCGTCTATTTCCAGTTTAATACTGCCGGCACGAAGAGACATATTGGCGTAAAGAATCAACATAGTACTCTTGTGACATTCCTCAACCGGAGAATTGGACGGTTTTCGTTCACGCATGGCATCGATAAAATTACTCATATGGTCCTTGTGGAGCTTTGTGTAACACCCGAAATCCTGTGCCTTAACAACAGGTAAACGCTGTTTGGTTCGGTCAAATACCTGCCAGCCAGCCCCGAGACGACTAATGACCATTAGATAACGATCTCCGTAAATCTCAATTCGTGATGAATTTTGGAACCAATACGGATGCATCTCTTTTTCACGAACTTCCCAGTCGGTTTCCAACATATACGGACAATTCATGGTCTGCTCAATATTCATCACCAAATTATCAAATTCATAAACGGTCGATTGCGTTTCAGGAGGTTGGGTCAGTAGCAGCTCCTTGTTGATTCCTCCAACACTATAACATGTTTTCGGAATATTCAGACCAAGAATCCAACGGGCAACGTCAATCTGATGAACGCCTTGCGTAGCAAGTAAACCGTTTCCAAAATCCCAGAAATATCCCCAGGTCAGGGCCTGCATATAGGTCGGCGAATAATCGCGATAGGGAGAAGGACCTAACCATTTATCCCAATCAAGACTTTTAGGCACAGGTATACCTTTTTCAATGGTCGGAAGTCCTTCCCGCCACATGTTGTGAACACGAACAAACTCGATTTTTCCAAGGTTTCCGTCTTCAATGAACTTTTTGGCCGTCGGACAGTAATTCGAGGAACGCGTCTGGTTACCCGCTCCAACAATTCGTCCATATCTTTTGGCCGCTCGTACCATCATTTCCCCCTCAAATGGAGTCCGACTGAGCGGTTTTTCGCAATAAACGTCTTTACCCGCCTGACACGCTTGTATCGTATGAAGAGCATGCCAATGGTCCGGCGTTACCAAGACAACACCATCCACCGATTTATCGTCGAATACCTCCCCGGCGTTCTGGGTTATCTTCGGTACGACTCCGTCCCGAGTTAACTGTTTCGCCCTGTTCTGCGCCCGAACCGAATCGACATCACAACAATAGGCAAATCGAACGTCATCCTGCGGACGAACCATAAAGTCCCGACATACCCAGTCCGAACGCGATCCACAACCGATTACGGCCATTTGTACCCGATCATTGGCAACTGCGGTTCGCGCCGATTTCGGATTGGTTAATATCGTTACAGCTCCCATGGCGGAGGCATATTTTACAAATTCTCTTCGTTTCATATTTTCTCCTTCTGAATGTTTACGTCACCTTGTTTACAAAATGTAAATAAAAATGCAAATAAATACGTCTCGTACTCCCGTTAGTTTACCTAAATTTAAATTCATTTGCAATAATGAATCAATAAAATATCCATTATCAGACTAAAAAAGATAAAAGATAGTAACCATTCACAAACGATTTTGGAACCATGGATATCACGGATAAACAGAGATAGGCTGCCGTAAAATACAATTTTCTACAATAACAAACGAAACATGTTTATCTGTTATAATAAATAATTTTATCATAAAAAAGTTTGTTTATCAAAAAACTAACCGTGAAAATCAGTGTTATGCGTGGTTTCACTTTATATCCATGGTTTCACTTTATATGCGTGAATGGTTACAAAAGAAAAGATATTCTATTTTGAATTTTCTTTTTCCTTCTCCAATTTATCCTCGATAATTTTTTGGAGTTCCAAAGCGGCCTCTCGTTTAGGGAAATTATTCTTCTGTTCCAGAGCCAGGTCGATAAAGTTGAGCGCAAGACTGTTCTCCCCCTTCGTATGGGCAATTTCCGCTAAATAATAGGCAATGGTCGGAGAAATTTTTCCCGACTCCAACATGGGAGCAAAAAATGCTTCCGCCTCTTTATGCTCTCCCGATAGATACAACATCCAGGCATAGGTAATTCGCGCCTCCTGCGATTGCGGATACTTCTGCCAGTTACGATAGGCTATTTCACGAGCTTCCTTTAATTTCGCCCTGTTCCTCTGATCCCCCAATGCTAATGCCAGACCGTTATTGGCATCGAAATTGTCCTGCTCCGCGAGAACGGCCCGACGAAAGCGATCCTCCGCCGGTCGATACTGGTGCCGATGCAAGGCCATTTCTCCCGCTAAAATCCAAGGATCAACCGCATTCGGAAATTTCTTCTGAAGATCCTCGATCATTTTATCCGCATCCTCCATACGATCCCATTTCATATAAAGACGAACAACCGGTACACTCGTTGGCGTTCCGAACATTCCCTCCTTAAAATTATCGTCCACAAGCTTTTTGGCTTCCTCCGATTGATTGTCACGGTCCAAAAGCAAGGCTAACAGGAGCCATCCGAAGAATCGTTTTTCATTCAATTTGCGCGCCTGATCAAAAGATTGCCGTGCCTCCGCCATTTTTTTCTGCTCGTAATAGAGATAACCGAGACTCAAAAAGGCATCGTCATTATCAGGCTCCAACTTCGTGATCTGCTGAATATGTAATTCCGCTTCCGATAAATTTCCACGCTGACGCGCTAAATTGCCCTTTAATGTATAGTATTCATGATCCAGATAACGGTCCCGATCCCCCTTCTCCTTCTTCTGATCGGTCCGATCTTTACGCAAGGCATTCAGACCGATCTCCCCTTTCTCCAGTAAAAGATCCGCCTCAACCAGTCGTTTATCCTGAATTGCAATTCCCGCTAGTTGAAAATAGGCCTCCGGATCGTTCGGATGGAGCGCAATTGCCTTCTCCAGCCAGATTCGCATGTCCGGATAATGCTGCGCGTTCGAAAATAACAGGGCCATTAGTACTTCAGGAGGTGACAGATCGGTATTCTTCTCTTTTGCCGCCTTCAATAACGTATAACAATTATCAATATCTCCGGACATCCAGGCATCAATGGCCGCCGCCAGTTCAGGATTCGTCAGAGCGTCTTCCGGAACTGCCGCCGATTTCACACTCTTCTTCTCCTCCTCCTCCTTGGAAGAAACCGCCCCCATATTCCCGGCTATTACAAGAAAGATCAGTAATATCGATATCCCCTTCCAAAACCACATTCTGTTTCCATTCATATTATGTTCCTTTATTCATGTTTCGATAATTGAATCCGCCATCAATAACAATATTCTGACCGTTGATAAACAAAGCCTCTTCCGATAATAAAAACCGAATTAACGCCGCCACTTCTTCCGGACGGCCCCAACGCTCCATTAGTGATTCCTGAACGGCCCGTTCTTGAGCCTGATTAGAAGCCTTTTGCCCCCAGCGCGTCTGAATCCAGCCGGGCGAAACGGAACAGACCCGGCCCACCGGGGCTATTTCCTGGGCCAGTGACTTCATAAAGGCTATTATACCCCCCTTGGCTATCGCATAAAGCTGCGCCGTCTCGCCTTCCATTCCGCGATCAACTCCGCCCCACCCCATTAGTACTATTGTCCGTGATCGAGAAGGGAAATCAAGTGCCTCAACCTGAAATTGGTCCGCTATTTTTCGCGATAATAATACGGCAGCACGTACATCCACCGCTAAAATCTGCTCCAAACGTTGTGAAAACGATAGAAGCTTCGCCTCCGAAGTCATTAGATCAAAACCGGCTGTATTAACCAGTCCGGTAAAAGGAATGTCCGAAAATATCGGGAGAAGATCCTTCCAAAATCGCACAACCTCCGCCTCCCGCCGAAAATCGGCACAACAGAGGGCCACAAAAGCTCCATACGTTCGAAGCTCGTCGGCCAAACACTCCAGTGATTCCGTGATTCGTGTCGCATGAAGAATTAAATACGTTTCAGGTTCGGCCAAAAGACGAGCCGTCGCCGAACCTATTCCACCAGAGGCTCCGGTGATTATTATTTTTTTTACCATAAATATACTCAAGGCCGTTTGAAAATTCTTTTTTTCAAAACAGGCAGAACCCCTGTTTTAGAGTATGCGGACGAGACGTCCGCGTTCCCGGGAATGCCAGTATTATAACGTCCTGTCGTATAATTATAGTCCACCGAAAATATACCGCTGCAAATCCAGGAAAATAACCCAGAACATCAGTGCCAGTATCAGAAACAGACCAATATAACTCAAAATAATTTGAACGTTTTCATTGGCCGGTTTTCTGAAAATGGCTTCGTATATCAGGAAGACCATGTGCCCGCCATCCAGGACAGGAATAGGAAGGAAATTGACGACAGCCAAATTGGCCCCCAACATACATAAAAGCAGGAAGAAAAGACCATCGTTCGTACTGGTGGCCGCCCAGGTTACTCCAACGATCATGATAGGCCCCCCCAGCGCCTTTGTCGATACCGTCGATCCCATTCGCCGAAGTATCGTAAAAATCATACACATATTTTCAACGGTTTTATCCCAACCCCATTTCAAGGCATTGGTAAAACGAACCGCTTTATAGGTAATATAATCCGGCTTGAACAGTAATCCACGATTGATTAAAAAGGCGTCTTTCGCAGTCTGTACCTTCGTGTCCAGAACAATATTTTCGCCATTGACCCGTTTCACCTCTATCTTTAAGGGTGTGTTATCAGGAAGATAATAAATGTAATTGGTAAAGAACGAAATGATTTTATAATTCTGTTCCGCATTATTGGCATCATCCGTAAATATCAAGGCTCCCGACCGGTCCGTTTTACTGGCCAACTGATGCAAGGTACTATAGATTTCCTGAACATCGGGTGAAGACTTCTTGTCCTTTTTCGGCAGAGTAACCGAAATGGAGGTAATATGACCACCCAACGGACTTTCTCCTTCTTTAATACCAATGGTCGGCTCCACACCACTAATAACAGGCGTAACTTCATAGGTAATCCCCAACTGTCCTGAAGCGAGACACCCCGACTTGGATAGAATACCCGAATAGAGCCCATTACGCGCCAGAGTCATTGGAACTTCAATCTCTTGATTGTCCCTTAAAACCGTTAATACTACGGAAACAATTCCAGCTTCGCTTTTACCGGATTCCGTCGTATTCTTCTGACCACGTACTTTTAGAAACATATTATAGGGAAATTTAACAGGATCAAGAATAGGTTCGTTATTGACCGCAATAATAATATCACCCTTCTGAACAACCTCTCCCTTTTCATTGGTGTGACGCGCGAGAAGTCCCACCTTTTCCGCCGGTGAATTTTTCTGAATCTTCGTGATTTCTCCCATCGTTAAACGAATACCAAATTCCTTCATGCCAAGAGGGGGTAGTTCTATCGTTTTAGAAGAATCCAGAGAATAGGTAATCGGCTGATCAATATACAACTGCGATAGATGATCAAAATCGGCAGTATTTTTGACAGGTTGTCCATTAATGGCAGTAATGATGTTTCCACCAACCAGTCCGGAGTAAAGAGCCTCGCGCGCCTTGTTCTCCGAATCATCAAGACTTTTTTCCCAAGGATCTTTAACTTCGGCCAGTTTTAATGAAGAAGGAATCTTGACCCCAATCGTGGGAACCATTCCTCCCTGTTCTAATTCCGGGATAATATTCAATTTAAATTTTTGATTGTCAGAACCCCGTTCTACCTCCAGTTCGACTTTTTCCCCGTCCAACATGGCTAACTGAATGTTCTGGAACAACTCGTTCGGTTTACCATTAATATCGACAATCCGATCCCCCGGCTGCAGCCCCTGCTCCCAAGCCGGTGTGCCCGGTAATATCTGACCAATGGAATTTGATAACTGCGGCAGTCCTAGCAAGGCAGCAATAAAGCCACAAAAGACCGCAAAAATAACGTTCATAATAACACCAGCGGAAATAATCGCCATACGTTGCGGTACGTTTTTCGAGAGATAACTGTCCGGCGCATATGCCGCCTTCTCCAGCTCCGCTACTTTATTTTCGTCAATCGTTTCGAGTTTTTCACCATTCTCGTCAACACCCTGCCGCGCCCGTTCCAGCTCCGCCTTAATTCCACCCGGATTGTCCTCCTGACCCAGCATCTTGACATAACCCCCCAACGGAAGCCAACCAAGTCCGTATTCCGTATCCCCCCATTTAAAATGAAAGAATTTATAACCCCAGGCATCGAACCAAATATAAAATTTATCACAACGGACACCACACATCCGTGCAACAATAAAATGCCCCCATTCGTGGACGATAATTAAAGCATTGATCCCTAAAAGAACCAAAACAAATCGCCAAATATACGATAAAATCGTACTCAAGAGCGATTCATCGGCGGCTGCACTAGCCCATAGGGTCAAGAAAAAATCCATTTTTCAGTCTCCTGCCGCGCCCAACGATCAACCGCGGTAATTCGCTCGAAGGTCGGATGCGCTTCATAATAATGATTGTCAAGAATAGTACGACAGGCTTTTACGATCCTGTCCAGTGTTATTTTTCCGTTTAAAAAGGCATTGACTGCCATTTCGTCAACAGCGTTTACGACCACTCCGGTCGTTCCCCCCTTCTCAATGATCTCGCGCCCAATCGCCAAGGCCGGATAACGCTCTTCATCCGCCTGCTGAAATTCCATTTGCCGATACTCCGTCCAGTCAAACCGATGGGCCGGACCAGTAAATCGGTCCGGAAATGTCAATGCCAACTGAATCGGCAACCGCATGTCCGGAGGACTCAATTGGGCAATAACCGCCCCGTCAATATACTCTACCATGGAATGTATTAATGACTGTGGATGAATAACGACCATTATTTTTTCCGACTCGACACCAAACAACCAATGCGCCTCAATCATTTCAAATGCTTTATTCATTAGTGTTGCCGAATCAATGGTAATTTTAGGCCCCATTTTCCATGTCGGATGACGCAACGCATCCTCGACCGTAACCTGCCGGATCTGATCTTCCGTATAATGACGAAAAGGTCCGCCACTAGCCGTTAATACCAATCGGGCAATGGCCTGATTTTTTTGTTCCGATATTCTACAGCAGGAACAGGAATCAATATTGCCCGATTGTCGGAAGGAAGAGGCCCGCAAACATTGAAAAATCGCACTGTGCTCGCTGTCAACCGGTATAATCTGCCCGTTCGACCTCTGAAGGAGTTCGGTTATCTGTTCGCCCGCCATGACCAACGATTCTTTATTGGCCAGGGCTACGGTTTTCCCCATCTCCAAAACCTGTCGAAGACTCGATAGTCCACCACTCCCGACAATACCGGATAAAACAATGTCATATTCCTGATCGATCAACGCCTGATAAAGTCCCTCCATTCCCCAATAGACTTTTGTCTTCGTCGGTAATTTTGATAATGGGGCCGTATCAGCGTTTCGGTCAATAATAACAACACGCTCCGGAAAATGACAACATGCCAGTTGTACCAGTTTTTGTGTGTTGGAATAGACAGCAAGAAGGCACGCCTTCAGGTACCCTTCGGATGAAGCAATAATATCCAGTGCCTGAACACCAATACTTCCACTCGCCCCTAAAACAGCAATTTGCCGTGGCTCTGTCCTATATTCCGGTAACGCTCTATATCCTGATAAAGTCATAAAACAGCTCTAATGAAATCTCCGGTTGATTAAACTTTATAATAACCCTTCCACTATTATACCCATTAATAAAAAATTTCCAAGAGCCTGAAAAGATTAGCCATTTCAGCGTTTTTTTGATCGGGAAGCCAGATATTCCATTAGAGCTTTATCGAAGGGAATACCGGTATCAAGTTCAACGTAATCAATTTTTTCACGACTACATTCACTACGGAACCGGAAACGAAAATCTTCCAGTGTTTTAAGATAGTCGCTTTTAATGTCGTCGGCGTTTCCAACGATTTTCTGACCGGTTTCCGGATCCACAAATTCGACCTCGCCCGTAAAGGGAAATCGAACTTCCGCTTCATCCAGAATATGAAATAGAATAATATCGTGGCCCGCATGACGCAATCGGGCCAATATTTTTAAAATTTCGTCCTGCTCGCCAAGTAAATCGGAAAAAACCATAACCAGCGATTCCCTCTTGAGCATACCCACCACCTGGGAAAGTGAATCAGCAATGTTTGTTGTACCGTTCGGCTTGAGATTACTCAAGACAGAGAGAATGGTTCCCAATTGCGTTCGTTTGGAATGGGGAGCAATCGAACGGCGCACTTTTTCGTCAAAAGTGACCAGTCCGACCGGATCCTGCTGATGAATCATCAGATAGGCCAATGCGGCAGCCAAACAGATGGAATAGTCGAACTTCGTCATGGGAAGATGCCAGGAATATCCCATTGATGAACTGGAATCGACGACAAGCCAGGCTGTTAAATTGGTCTCCGCCTCAAATTTTTTAACGTAATATTTATTGGTCTTCGCGTAAATCTGCCAGTCAATATCCTTCGGATCATCACCCTGGGTATATTTACGATGTTCACTAAATTCAACGGAGAAGCCATGAAATGGACTCGCATGAAGTCCATGCATAAATCCCTTAACGATGAAACGTGCCTTCAGGTCAAGACGTTTAATCGATTGGATTACTGAAGGCTGAAGATATTGCTCGCTCTGCATCGTCTGTTCCGATATAAATTTTACTCAATTATAAACAAGGTACATTTTAAAACTGCGATTTACCCGCAGGAATACTAATAGTCTACGAAAAATAAAACGTTTTGCAATAGCATCCTGGAAAATTTGCGGTATTTGTTTATTAAAAACCATTCTCCTCAAGAATATTTCTTCAAGAATAATGCTTTTGCGGTAACCATTCACGAACGATTTTGGAACCATGGATAAACACAGATAGTCTGCCGTAAAATACAATATTTTACAATAACAAACGAAACCATTTTATCTATTATAATAAATAATTTTATCATAAAAAAATTTGTTTGCCAAAAAACTATCCGTGAAAATCAGTGATATCTGTAGTTTCACATATATCTGTAGTTTCACTTTATATCCGTAAACGGTTACCTTTTGCGATAGGGATCACAAACGCCCAAGCCCGCTGAAAAAAGATTTTGGAACAGGACAGACTATTCATGGTCCTAAATATCAAGCATAAAAAAAGCGAGGTCATCAGACCTCGCTTCTATCCATACAAACAACAGTAAAATTATTTAGAGATACCGGCAGAACACCGGTGTTCCCTAAATGCGGGGATTATAAATCCATTTCGTTAAGAATGTCGTCGAAGACATTTCCTTCTCCAACTTCATTATTGGTAATAGATTCTTCATAACCATAATTATTGTCAGAATCGGCATCTTCACCATAAAGGGCCGTTAAAGCGCCTTGGAGGTGCGTCCGCATCGTTACATTCATTCTCCGCTGAATCTGACCATTGACACCGAAGACCGGTGCATTGACCGCAGTATCTGTGATCTCTTTCTCTACAGGACGGATACCAAAAACTTCCTTCCAAGCCTGGAATTTTTCTTCGGTCATTCCGTCCGCATCAAAGAGGATATCCTCCAGAGTAACGTTCGTCAGATTATTGGAAGCTATCGAACTGGAGGCTATCGAACTGGACGGTAGTTCCACCGCCATCGGAATCGGAGCCGCCAGAACTTCCGTTACCAACTCGTCCGCAGTAAATGTATTGACAGGTAGAGCCGAATTGGCCGTTTCCACAAAAACTTCATGCTGCGCAACGAAAAAGTCAATATTATTTCCATAACCCTTAACGTCCAGGAGACTGACCGTAATGTCATAGGCACCACTTTCGGTATAGTAATGATTGATTGTAACGAACGTGGAATTTGTTTCAAGCTGTGTCTCGTTGGTTCCGTCACCCCAATTAATGGTCCAACCACTAATCGGGCAATCTTCCGTGGAAATAAACGCTCTCATATCGAGTCGAAGAATCTGACCCGACATGTAGGATTCCTGAACCACTTGAAGTTCCGGAGCCACAAAATCAATCGTAACACACTGACGATTGGAGTAACCGTTGAGATTCATTGTCGACAAGGGCGCTGCCGATGAAACATTTTCGTCAACGACAGGCGCATCCGACCATTGCGAATCCTTGTACAGTCCGGTCCCCAAGGTCTTAACCTGGAAGACATAGGTACTCCCCACCACAAACGAATCATGAATAATCGCATTGTTACCTGTATAAACACGGTTCACATAGGTCCATTCATTTTCGTTCACTTTTTTGTATCGAACCATATAACCTGAAGCGTTCTCAATCAAATTCCAACGAATTCCAACATCGGAACCGGTAATCTGATCCGTCCGAAGAATCGCGGAAGGACTAATCGCCGTTTCAACCAGGAAACTATAGGTTAAATTGAATTCTACAGTACCAATCGTCGCTTTAACAACCAATGAATAGGAACCAATCTGAAGTTCGACCGCCGATTTCAAGACACCCGTAGCAGCATCCAGGGTGAACGAGTCCAAAATATCTGTGGCCACGGTTCCTTCTGGAAGATTATCCGCTAGATAGGAGGCGGAATCCAATGTATAGGCGATACCGGTCGTATCGACGAGCGCTACACTGAAGACCCCCAACGTTGTATCGGCAGCAACGACACCTTGATCAAACACGGCTCCGGCATCCACCGTAAACTGTATATCAGGCTGCGATTCATACGCGCCAAGGTCAATAACATTGTTATAAATACGATTATTGCCAAGGACATCGGTACGGGCATAGGCGTCTGCTAACGGTAGTGTCTTGCCCAGATCGACCAGGGCCTTGCCCTGATTGATCGCAGCACTGAAATTATCGTTTAACCGCAGATTCCAGGAAGTCCAGGCGGTTCCGGACGTATAACTATTGAACATACCTGTTGCGTCGGTCCGAATGATATTGTTCGTTCCATCGTATTCGCCATATATATTCTCGTTCTTCGGGGCTGTATTGCCAGCGACAATCGTGTTCGCCAGATAGAGTTTATTGCCCTGACTGTTCTTGTACCAGATACCTCCACCCTGTCCCGTCGCCGTATTTCCGACAATGGTGCAGTTAACGATTTCCGTAACAGATGTTTCATTCAGAACCAGAATACCTCCACCATAGGTTGCTGTATTACCATAAATAGCTGTATCATAAACATAGAGCGAACTGCCCTGATGCTCAATACCTCCGGCATAACTATAGGAAGTATTGCCAGCGATAATAGACTGACGAATGGTCATGGTTCCGGTACCCGGGATATTGGCTGGCGATCCGTTTGTCGCATTGAAAATGATTCCTTCACCTGTTGTAATAGCACCCGTAATACGGTTTTCACGAAGAACAGTCTTGTTATTCGTAATCTCCGTATTGATGATATTCATAACACCCAGGTTACGAATCGCACCCCCGACCGTTCCGGTATTACCGGTAACAACACAGTCAATCAAATTCAAATAACCAACGTTATTAATACCACCGCCGAAACCTTCGAGGTATTCGTTCGTGGCATTGTATGCCGATTGCGTATCATAGGCTTCCAATGGATTACCACCAGTAATCGTAATGGATTTCATGGTTACAACCGGAGCCTTCAATTCGATTTCACCGATATCGTTTACCTGAACCATATAGGAGGAGATATTGATAACACGGCATCCATTGGTTGCAATTAAAGTCAATCCACCCATAGCGGACGCGTCAATAACTACCGCGGAAGTACCATCGGCTTTATACTCGAAGTTTAATTGACCATAATCAAGCTGAATCGTATTGACTTCGCCTGGCTTGAAAATTGTGTCTTCGAAGAGAATCGTCATTGTTTCAACGTCTTGACCATAATCCATGGCATAGGCAATAGCTTCACGAAGTGAAACCTCAACATCATCATAATCGAACTTGCCGTTGGTTTTGTCTTCAACTCCATTTAAAGTTGGGCAACGATCCTCTTTTGTATTAACAATAATTGAATCGGCGCATGTGACTGTTATGTTCGTGGTTTCGAATACATTATTGGTTTCGTCTGTTTCATTATTGATTTCGGCTAGCGAATCGAGTGTAATCGTGAAACGATAGGTACCGGGCTTGAAGTAACCGAGTTCCTGTTCGACCATTTTGCTAGCGCCTGCTTCAATATAGGCACTACTTGAAGAAACACTCAAGGAAGAAGCCTGATAGACGTAGGTCAATTCATCGTAGTTTTTAAAGCTGGAGATATTTCCACTATCGTCAAATACGGCCTTCTCAATCTTAATTGTATAACTGAAATCTTCACGGATAACGGCAGGACCATTATTGAAGAATCCAATCGAAATGGAAATTTTATCGGAACTGTTCGGTCTCGAATTTTTCACGTAGGGGGTAATAGAGACAGGATAACTGCCTGGATAACCACTCTGGTCAACACCATCGTCATCCGTCCAGGTAATGGACCCGGAAACCGGATTACCACTGACATCATAGAAGGCAAGGTCAACAGTGACATCCTGCTGTGTTTCATAGGCGCCAATATCAACTTTATCAAGTTCAATCTTGGTATCGTCATAAATACGGTTACTTCCGCGAATATCGGTTACCAAAACATTGTCCATATCATTCGGATGAACTTCAAGAGCACTTGCATTTTCACCACCATTGATACCAAGAGAGGCAATCGTTAGAGCCAGTCCGCCGTTCTTAACGCCGTCAATAATATCCGTCTTGTTCAAGCCGGTAATATTGAGTTCGAATCGGGCATTAAGAGGAGTGTCAATCGAACCGACATAACTGATCCCGGACATGGTGTACGCCGTATCCGTCTTGGTAATCATACTGTAATGTGCGGTCATGTCACCCGTAATCAGAACGATATCATTAACCTGACTTAAATTGTCGGCATCCAACGTGGAAGCCACCATTGTATTGACCAGACGCATATTTCCGGCGGCATTGTAAATGGCCCCACCATCCTTCGTAAAGTTCATACCAATTGTACTGTTGATGACCGTAGAATTACCAGCCAGATACAAACCAGCCCCCTGGGCCGCCGTATTGACACCAACCACAGAGTTCGACATATACAAGGTATCACTGGACCAAATTGCTCCACCTTGACCGGCAGTAGTCGTTCCGGAAACAATACTGTTTTCATAAAAATAACTGCTGTTGATATACAAACCGGAAGCTGCTGCAGTTCCCCGATAGAGACCTGCTCCCATCTGGATAATCGTATCAGACGAAATGTCGGATTTAATCTGATTTCCGGAAATATTCGAACTCTGAATCTGCCCGAAATCATTCGCGGTCGAACCAAAATTGGCAATTCCCGCACCGGCAATCGTCGCGATAACAGGAACAGCCGTTCCATTTGTGTAATCAATGATATTATTGTCAACCAGGGATGTATTGAGAACAAGAGTCGAATTAACGGCTAATCCGGCCCCGGCAACCGTAACAGAATCCAGCATAACAGTACCAACCAAATTGACGTCAAGCAGATTGTTCGACAGAGTGGTATTCTCAAGAGTCATACCAACAGCAGCCGCAACGGCACCGCCTTGAACAGTCAATTTATTGGTTGTTTCCGAAGAAGTCGTTTCCGCTTGTACGAAAATTTTATTGTCTTCAAAGGTCGAACCTGTTATACTGCTGTTAGCAACCGTACTCAACAATGCGCCCCCGACGATTTCAACATTAAATGTACCGGACGTTTCTATAGACAGATCGATATTGTTCGCCTCAAATATAGAATTCGTAACCTGGAAATTATTTCCAATAGCCATCATGGCACCACCATAAAATCGAGTGGTTAAGGCAGCAATTTTATCCGAAGAAACAGCTACATTAATACCGTTATTTTTCATTGAAATATTATCAAGGACAGCACTGTTATTCAACAGGACAGCACCTGCAAGGGAATTAACTGTGGCCGCTCCGGTCACCTCGCCCATTAGGGAAATAGTAACCGTATTATTTTGAACGGTAATATCGTTCAAAGTGGCTTCCTCGCCCAGAACCATAGCGGCTCCGTTAGCAGTAATCGCAACGTCTGCAAGTTTGCCTGTATCCGCAAAATCAACTATAATATGATTATCCGTCAGATTTGTTGTCCAAGCAGTGTAATTCGTGTTACTCGCAATCGCACCACCATCGAGGTGTACCTTGGTCTGTCCGGTGAAAACACCTTCCGCATCGTTGACCCCGAAGGTGCCACCGATATTGACCGTTATGTTATTGTTGTCGATACTGGTAATGTTCGAGGTTGCTGCTCCTGTACCGCTGGCAGCAAGGGCACCGCCCTTCATCGTGATATCAAGTGATGTTCCTGCTGCGTTGGCATTAACAATCATCTCGTTTCCAGTAACCGCACTTGTTCCTCCTTCCAACAGAGCCAGAGCCAGGGCAGAAGTTGTCGCCAAGCCGGCACCATTCGTTGTCACAACCGCATTACCAAGATTTCCACCCGCTAAATCAACTGTAATTTTATTAGAGGTGATGTTTGGATTATTAAGGGTCAAAACAGTTCCGGACGCATTACCGACAAGAGCTCCACCATTGGCATTGACTACCAAACCGAGGAAGATCGCACCGGTTTCTGTGGTCACTTCAATTTCGTTTTCCTTAAAGGACGTTCCGGCATCAATTGTCTGAACAGAATTGGAATAAACCGCACCACCATAGACATCAACGGAACCAAGACCAGTATAAACACCATTGATCTTCGCGGCAACTTTATTGCGTTCGAAGTTTGTTGCGGTAAAGGTTGCGGCCTTGGATCCATAACTGAAAATGGCTCCACCCATCAGATTGATATCCAGAGTTGATCCGGTCGAATCTTTACCGGAAACAACAGAAATACCATTGTCCGAAACCTCGCTATTATCCGCTAAAACAATCGACGAACTACTGTAGATACCACCTCCAAATGTATTGACCACAACATTTTCTGTCACTTTTGCGTCTTGAATGACTTCAATCGTATTGAATCTCAAGTCAAGAGCGGATAGAGTTAATGTAGAATCAACCGCATTTGTATGATACAGACCAGCTCCCTGTGCATCAATTGTCAAATTCGCCCAAGAACTTCCGGTCGTGTCAAGTTTAATGGTATTACCCTTGTTGAGCATATCGACGAAAGAAGTCCCCGTCATGGATGCCAACGAATTCATAACCATCCCGGAACCTTTCACGGAAATGACACCATCGTTGAGATAATTGCCCTCAACGGCAAGATCAAGGATATTGTTATATATTTGGGCATTATCAAAGACCGCTGTATCACTTGAGCCGGTACTGTAAAGGGCTCCACCTGCAATGTTCACTGTCAGTTTACCACCATCGTTACCCGTATTCTTGACATTAACGTCAATAGTATTGTTCCGAAGAACCGTACCGGCAGATGTTGTAACAGCCGCATTGAAATTCAAGGCACCACCTTGGACAATGAACATGGATTCACCACCACTGTTCCCGACCTCGCCCTTAATGGTATTGTTTTCAACCACGATATTATCAAGCGCAACAGTCAACGTATTATTCGTATTTCGATAATAGAGAGCGCCACCGCCAATGTTCGCAATCATATTACCGCTGTTGGCTCCGTCGATATCGAAATAGATATCGTTTCCGGCAACAGGCACGGTCATAGCCAGCGTTAATGAAGTTGCCGAACCGGCCAAAAGCGTCATGGCTCCACCACTAAAGGTAATATCAAGCGAAGTCCAGGGAGTCGTTTGTGTCATACCGTTTACTTGGAAGTCTATATTATTGTCGGTTAGTTCTGTTCCGGAAATTTCACTAATTGCTGTACTTGTACTGATAGCACCACCATCGGCATGGAAGGAACCGTTTCCTGTATAATCGCCCGTTGCACTAACAATAATATTGTTTTCCTTAACAATGGCGTTATTAAAGGCATAGATACCATCAACCGAAATGGCATTATTCGAAATTGCACCCCCATTTGCACGAAGGGTTAAATCGTTTGCGGTTGTCGTATCGGGCAGATTCAGGTCAATAAAGTTCCTCTGAATCGAATTAGCGGCAGAATTAATAATGCCCAGATTGATATTGGCATTAGTTATCATAGCACCACCATTCGCTTCAATCTGTACCAGACCATTGGTCTTGCCCGCAAAATTACCGGTTAGGACGTTGTCTTCCAAGGTCAGATCCATTATGTTCATGGCAACCGCATTCGAATAATTATAAAGGGCTCCACCCGCCATATTTGCATTAAAGGTCGTCCAGATCGAATCGGCACTTGTGTTCACTATAATACCGTTTTCGGTAAAGGAGGCATTCTGCATTTCTTTAATGGACGATGCGATAAACGCGGCTCCGCCCATGGCGTTAATAACCGCAGGATTGTTAATCTTCTGTGATTGAACATTACCATCGCCATCCAGAACTTCCGCCACTTCCGCGAAACTTCCCAACAGATTCAAGGTTATTGCGTTAGCGGTAAAGAGGACTGTATTCAGAATGATATCGGCAACGGAACCGGTTGCGTAAAGCGCACCGCCGTAAACATTCGCCGAAACATTGTAGCCTGCATTTGTGGCCGCAACATCAACTGTAACGGTGTTCTGATCGAACGTGGTATTGGCGAGTCCGCCAAGAGCGCCCGTCGTGGCAATGGCACCACCTTCCGCCGTAATATCCAGTTTACTCCATGTATTGGCGTTTGCGTCTCCCAACTGTAATTCAACTTTATTGGAGTTGATTGTATTGGTCACGGTTGCCGGATCCGAAACGGACATTGACATACCCGCCGCCGTATCCATTGCACCACCACTGATATTGAAGATTCCATTACCTGTATAGGCGCCAAGCGCGTTGACGTCTACGATATTACCGGTCATTGTAACGTCAACAAGATCGCCTGTTCCGGTACCGGACGCGGAAATGGCCCCGCCCTGAACATCAAGGTCTATACCGTTTGCCGAATTATCCGCAGTCAAATTCAAGGTGACTTTATTTGTGGTTATTGTCGCGTTCGTCAATGATATTGCGGAGTTCGTTACAATTGCACCGCCGTAAACGTCCATCGCCAAAAGTCCGGTAACATCGCTCGCCATCGTAATGTCAATGAAGTTACCATCCATCGTCAGGTTTGTGGCCGCAATAACATTGGTTGCGTTTGCGTTATTATTATAAAGCGCTCCGCCCTGAATCTTCGCATCGAAGGTTGTCCAGACCGAATTGGCATCTGTATTTACCGTCAAGGAGTTTCCGGCAAAGGAGGCATCCTGCATTTCTTTAATGGACGAGGCGATAAATGCGGCTCCACCCATGGCGTTAATAACCGCAGGATTGTTAATCTTCTGTGATTGAACATTACCGTCGCCATCCAGAACTTCTGCCACTTCCGCGAAACTTCCCAACAGATTCAAGGTTATTGCGTTAGCGGTAAAGAGGACTGTATTCAGAATGATATCGGCAACGGAACCGGTTGCGTAAAGCGCACCGCCGTAAACATTCGCCGAAACATTGTAGCCTGCATTTGTGGCCGCAACATCAACTGTAACGGTGTTCTGATCGAACGTGGTATTGGCGAGTCCGCCAAGAGCGCCCGTCGTGGCAATGGCACCACCTTCCGCCGTAATATCCAGTTTACTCCATGTATTGGCGTTTGCGTCTCCCAACTGTAATTCAACTTTATTGGAGTTGATTGTATTGGTCACGGTTGCCGGATCCGAAACGGACATTGACATACCCGCCGCCGTATCCATTGCACCACCACTGATATTGAAGATTCCATTACCTGTATAGGCGCCAAGCGCGTTGACGTCTACGATATTACCGGTCATTGTAACGTCAACAAGATCGCCTGTTCCGGTACCGGACGCGGAAATGGCCCCGCCCTGAACATCAAGGTCTATACCGTTTGCCGAATTATCCGCAGTCAAATTCAAGGTGACTTTATTTGTGGTTATTGTCGCGTTCGTCAATGATATTGCGGAGTTCGTTACAATTGCACCGCCGTAAACGTCCATCGCCAAAAGTCCGGTAACATCGCTCGCCATCGTAATGTCAATGAAGTTACCATCCATCGTCAGGTTTGTGGCCGCAATAACATTGGTTGCGTTTGCGTTATTATTATAAAGCGCTCCGCCCTGAATCTTCGCATCGAAGGTTGTCCAGACCGAATTGGCATCTGTATTCACCGTCAAGGAGTTTCCGGTAAAGGAGGCATTCTGCATTTCTTTAATGGACGAGGAGATAAACGCGGCTCCGCCCATGGCATTGATAACCGCAGGATTGTTAATCTTCTGTGATTGAACATTACCGTCACCATCCAGAACTTCTGCCACTTCCGCGAAACTTCCCAACAGATTCAAGGTTATTGCGTTAGCGGTAAAGAGGA
>CAYUAP010000023.1:0-40373 GCA_964442735.1 uncultured Planctomycetaceae bacterium
TATCCGTGGTTTCACTTTATATCCGTGGTTTCACTTTATATCCGTGAACGGTTATGACATATATAATCAGATTCTTCTATAATCGGGATCTTCTATAATCAGGATCTTCGTCGACATTACACACGAACCAATTCTTGTAAAGCACCAATATTCCGGTTTTATTTATATCTGCTTTATATATCAAACAATATTAACCGAACCACGTTCAACCGCCCGATCTCAAGTTCAAACGTAAATTTAAGATCTGACCTTTATCGTTCCGGAACCTCCAGAATATTCTCTAATGCTTGTAATAAAAGAGTGGCCAATTTTTCCTCGTTGATCGATTCACTTCCCAGTAATCGTTTACTTTTTGTCAATAACCCCGACTTGGAACATTCCTTCATAATACTGTCCAACAGATTGAGAATTGTTTTATCCTTAATAAATTCGGGCGTTTTGGAAACGACAACCTGAACTCCATCTTCCAGGGCCTTGCCACGTGCCTGTAATTTTTGAACCAGTTCTATAGCCCTGGTCAATAACAGGATTAATAAATCTTTTTGAGGCCGAACCGTTATGATTCGTTGATATTTATCATATTGGAAATGATGAAAACCCTTGACTCCAGTTCCAATAGCGCCCCCTATAAACGTTCCTATGGCCGTCCCCGTTCCCAATGATAGACCGGCAAGCGCAACGTCCAAACAGAGTCCCACACCCGCTCCGATCCCGGCCCCCCAAGTTACTCCCTTCGTATAATTTTTCCAGGCATCTTCCGAAAAAAGGTCTTTTCGCTCCTGCTCCGAATGCTCTATGGCCAACGTTGCACGTTCCAATATCCCGGCACGAAAATCCCAGGCCTTTAAAATTTCAAGATGCGCCTTGTGCTCCAAAACATAAAGCCCTTCATTTAAAGAATTGACCAACTCCTTCGTCTTCACGGCCTTCTCGTCTTGCGATACATCCTTGGCCGTCTGCCGATATCGAGCCGCATCCATAATTAAATTGACAATTATCTGTCGTGATTCCGATAATCGACGCAACTCCCGCCAGGTACGCTCCTGAAGCTCCTGACGAAGTACCTTCTGCATTAATGTATCCTGTACATGAACGAGTATTTTCTCGAATAGGTCCATCTCGTTCTTAAAACTGCGATTATGGGCATCGTATACCTGCCATAAATAAATGCGGTTCTTCAGAAGATGTCGAATCCATTCTTCCTGATAATTTTTATTCAGACAACCAAGTTGATTCTGGCCGGTTTTATTGTCGTGAATGTTATTGAAAATAACAATAATCGGTTTTCGTGAATCCGTTAATAGAGATAGAGTATCCTGAACTAGCGACTGCTCCGGCGACTCCATGACATTGGCGACAAAAATTACAATATCGCCCGACTGAACCGCCTGCCAGGCACGAAGGTCATGAACAAAGTCAGGATCCCGTGGCGGAATCACTTGAATAATTTCTTCCGGAGATACTATTTCCTTGTCACCAAATGTATTTTCCAATAGATCTCGTATACTTCCCGACATTTGAAAACCAGGCGTATCAATTAACTGAAGAATCTCAACCCCTTTATAAAAAACCTTCTGAATAATAGCCCTTTTCGTCGTTCCGGTCAGGGCATTGATCTCCCCAAAATCGGCATCGCCCGTTAAGGTTCGAAGTACCGATGTCTTTCCTTCGTTCGTTGGACCTATCACCGGAATAACCAACGGCTTGAGTTGTTCTAGTTCCGAAACTGTAACTTTCATTGCTCTATTCCCACTTTTTCGATTCACTCAAATTGCTGATCGGTCCGAAGATTCCACTTCTCCCGATTGATTTGATTCATTCGACATATCGCTGGATATATTCGAATCATTCGGCCTACGGTCGCCTTCAAAATTAGGAACTCCTTCACGAACTTTTTTTCGAACCTGTTCCAGGGCTCGTTTAATCTCCTTCAGAGAATCCAGGGGAGATTCATCCAAAGGAGCCAAAATAACAGGAAGTCGTTCCACAATTATATTTTCACTCAATCCCTGTAGTTCAAATAGAATGGCCCAAAGAGCTCCGGAACATACCAACGTTTGAATGGAAATCTGTCTGTTTTCCCAATTCACCTCGGAATTTTCCGTTTGTCTTGATTGCATTTGTTCTAAAGGGGATTGCTGATGCAGTAATGCTTTAAGTTTCTCCCGTGCCGTCTTCCAGGAAAACGGTATCAGGGAACCGACCAATGCTCCCGTTCCTCCAGAAGCCAAAACCGAAGGTAAAAGTGACCCCAGACTGGTTAAAGCGGAAATTGTAACCGCCCCTCCCATCAACGGTACAACGGCTGCCGTTAATGGAAGTGACACCCCCAAAACAGCTCCGGCAATGGCACATCGAGGTCCCAATTTCGAAAATAATCGTTTCGTCTTCTCCATCATTTCCACGGCGGGAAGAATGCGTCCTTGTAATTGCTCTATGTCGGACCCATCCGGAATATATTGACGTATTACCTCCGCAGGGATATCCGCTTTCATCAATTGACGGCCAAATACATTACGACATCGCGTTAAAAAGGTCTGTTCTTCCTCCCGGTAGATCGCCTTGATTCCGTTGTATAAATGCGTTCCTCGCTCCATTTCCTGATGGGACTCCGCTTCTTCGTCTCCAGAGACACTGTTCCCAGAGACACTGTTCCCCGAAAATAGAGGTGCCACTTCGTTACAGATTAAAGTCAATGCCGCCTCAAGTTTATTACCCGTATTGATTTTCAATGTTTTGACTTCTTGAAACAACTGCCGAAGATGTTCTTCCGAAGCAGGTATCTTCATTAAATGATCGAAATTCGTTATAATCGTTATCGATAATTTTCCGATTTTTTCAAGGTCCTTTAATTGTTTATCCCAATCGTTCAAACGCTCTTGTATTTGAATACAGTTTCCCTGAAATTTTTGACGAAGTTCTTCGCCATTGGATAGTATAAAATAAAAGGACGCCTGCGGTATTATCTTGATAATATCCTGAAAAAAAAGAAGTTCCTGTCGTGCCGGAGAAAAACTGCTGTTGACTAAAAGAACACAGCGAATAACCTCCGATCCATTTTTAATCAGCCAGGCCTGAAATTGTTTTTTTTCTTCACGGGTTCGTACAACATTACCGAAGATATATAAAAGTGTATCCTCCGAAAAAAGCGATTTCCAGTCCGCTTCGTTCATTTCCGCATCATAACCGAATACAAGAGTTCTGTCCGGTTCCGGCAGTGGTTCCGGTACTGGTTCCTGTAATTGTTCCGGCAGTGGCTTCTCCGGCAGTGGCTCCTCCGTCAGTGGCATTTTTTCGCCGGAATATTCCGTCATAAGTTCGTCGATAATTTTTGCCTGGAGTCTATCCCTGGAGACAAGACTGAATTCTTCTCCATTCTCCATGTTTTCATCATTTTCTTCATTATTGAAATACACGGTCTGAAGTTTTAGGCGGTTTTCTTCCTCCTCAATAATAGCGGCAAAATATTCGTCGTCCAATTGGGGCCGATAGGCGTTTAAAGAATGACAGAAAAGTCGATAATAGGCAAACGCCAGAAACGCACGTGGAAAAATACAATAGAACAATATACAGCAGAGGACAAATAATGACCAATGACGTCTGATAATACTCTGTTTTCCACCATCCTCTTTTTCAATTACATTTTTGGAATACTTCAAACGTTCGGCGGTTCGGTCGAAAAGAGAATTAATGTCTTCTTCATTCGGTCGTGCGGCATGGGGAAAAGGACGCGATATCAGATCGGTATAATATCGAACATCGTCAATGGAGGTTATAGACGATTCCCAGCAATAACGGTATTCGTTTCCCTGCATTTGAATCAAAAGGCAAACGAGAAGCGCTATTGACATGACAAGCCAGAAGGTATGGGAAAAAAAACCGCTCAAAAGCAGAAGTGGCTGTCGTTTTCGAATAATGTAATCAATACAATCACTAATAATAACGGACACTTTTTCATCACTGGAAGATTGTTTTTTCCACCTCAATTTATCCGGTAGATGGTATAAAAATTTCGTTACGGTGATAATAATGGAACCGATCAGCGATGAAATAGTGTAAATCCAGCCTGTATGGGCATCTTCGTCCGAATGACCAGGCCAAAAATAATGGAATAGAGTCAGAAGTAGTGTCCATGAAAAGAACACAAGGGACAATATCAGAAAAAATTCTTGAAGGAGCAGGAAAAAGATAAACGGTCCGGCTAAATTAGCGAGTCGATCTCCCAAAATATTCGAAGCTTTTGCCAACGGATAGAAGCCAATCCCCAGACAGAGAATCAAAATAAAACCAAGCAGAAAAAACCACGATAACGACGCATGAAAACCGGCCGGAGAAAGATGATATCGAGATAGCAGACATTCCGCTCGTTTAACCAAAAAAGCCAACGGATAACGAAGTCGGCCCTTTTCATCCTTGACAGGGTCAAGATCCTGAACCGCCTTCGTTTCCAGTCTGGTTCGCTGCTCCAGCATACGAAGACATTGAACGGATAACGCCTCGTAAATGGTTATTTTTTCCTGATTGGTTCTATTTTTTTTCGTCATCTTTTATCCGTGGAAAATGAAAAATGGTAAAATGACTGTTCTGATAAATCTGATATTGATCAACCAGATCTTTATATCGTTTTAACGCATTGGAATAATTGTTGAGTGTGTAGGGCGGATTCTCTACAATAATATAATCAATGCCAAATTCGGTACATTCGCGAAGGACACGGTCCTTTCCCTTGGCAATTAAAACTATAACCAGCGGTTGATTCCAACGTTCGTTTCCTTTTTTTCCCGGTACTGCATAGAGTGTTTCCAATTTCTTGAACCACTGTTCGATAGAGGCTGCATCCTGTGGTATCTCCTTCCAGGCTACAACTTCGGCACGATGCGCATTCCATTTAAAAGAGTCACAGCCACGTGGTACCAGAAAAACAGCGTTTGGCGGCGTATTCTGCGGATCGGATATCCAGTGACAAAGTTCGATCCAACCATTGGAAATGGACTCTTTTGGTGGATTACTCCGTGGTATGACCGGAGATGTTCTCAATTTCAACATATCGCAAAAATGACAGGCGGGCGCCCCTACCGCAATAATCAGACTCAAAAAAAAGAGACCGGACAACATACCCTCCCGAAGAAAAGGTATCATCAACTGTTTACGGTAATATCTTTTATAGAGTATCCGAACAATTCCATAACTAAAACACAATGCACAAAAGGCGCTAATAAATGCAACCTCCTCCACCGGACGCGGAACGGCAGGATAGTTGGGATCCACTGTCAACGCCGCCGCTTGATATATTGCTATTCCCGACCATATCTCTTTTAATATTATATAGGCAATAACGGCTAGTGTACTCCACAGAAAAAAATTATAGCCCTTCCTCCAAAATTCCCGAGTTTGAATCTGATGAAACGCCGAATACAGATAGAGTTTACCCGACCGAAGAAATAAAATCGTCGAACCGAACGCTATGCCAAACGGAACAACCCAATCGGATAAACGATACCAGTAAAACCGCAATAGTTCCGCCGCAAGATAATGATCAGAGATAATCTTCATTTCCACCAGTAACAGAGATCCATAGTCTATGATCATTCCCATCAACATAATTGAGATAGCCGTGAAAATAAAGGTGTTAATACGCGATGTTTCCTGTTTATAGTCGGAACCACCGACCATACGTCTCATATCGTTTTGTAACAATCGACAGAAAATCAACCAGAGGACAACCAGTATTCCGAAACGTAAAAGAAAGGTCCACGGAAGCGATGAAATAACTAAATGATGGGACAAACGTTCGTAAACATAAATACGATGCGCATGACGTAACATATCACCCGATGCGTTTGCATCGAGTAAAAGGGCCGGAATCAATCCAAATAAAGAGAGTATTCCTCCTAGACAGAGCCCCGGAAACATTCTTCTGAAACGAACCAAAAATGTATCCGAAACATTTGTTTGCGAAGTCAGAGAAGAAATATCATTTGCCCTCGAAGATCTGCTTTTCCTCGCAATATACGAAGAAGAGAAACGAATTTCCGTAACCAACCAGGCAGTCAGACAGGCAATAACCGTCCAACCTCCAACCAGAACATGGAAGGCAGACGCTATTCCCAAAAAAATCCAGGCAGACGAATATCGACCTCGAAAAAAAGCCGCCAACCCCCAAAAAACAAAGGGGAATGCTACCCCCTTCCCTTCAACTCCACCAATGATCCATTCTCCGGCCAGGTGATAGGAGTCCATATAAAACAACAATCCCATTGCCGTTATAACAGAACACCATCGACGTGGTATAATGGACCAACTTAAGGATCGCCAACTCCAGGCCGTTAAAAGCCACAAAACAATTCGACCGAACCAGGCCAGAACCGCTGGACTGAAAAAGAGTGAAAAAAAACCGAACGTCGCATAAAACAGCCAATGGGAATCCGACGTATCCAGAAACTGGTCCGCCGGAAGCCATTCCGGATTCCAAAAATGAATCGCTTTACCAATGTAATACTGTTCGTTGACATCAGGAACCGGCCAGGCTCCATATATAAAAAACAGAACAAAAATCAGCAGTATTTCCAAAAAAACGATTCCGCATGAACGTTCGTTTTTTTTATTTTTCATTTACAAAAATCCTTGTAACCTCCAGCATCAAGCAGACTGTCCTTGTCAGACATATCTTTTATTTCAAGTACAAAAATATAATTACCGTAGGGATCCGAATTGAGATTACCTGGCGCTTCGTTTAGGCCTTCGTTTACTTCCAGAATCGTACCGCCCATCGGACTATACATGGTGGAAACAGCTTTAACAGACTCGATAACTCCAGCTTCGCCCATGGTATCTACTTCCGCTCCCACTTCCGGCAACTCGACATAAATAACATCGCCTAAACTATCCTGTGCAAAATCGGTAATTCCCACCCAGGCTTTATTACCTTCGATACGGACCCATTCATGTTCCCTGGAATATAATAAATTTTCCGGTACGTTCATTTCTTCCTCTTCTTAATGATTATTACTCTTCATAAATTAAAAACTCAAGGTGTAAACAAAATATGGTCTTTACACCTTAAACTACAGGACGTTACAATATTATCTTTACAATATTATCGTTCCCTGGAGTACGGACGTCTCGACCACTTCCTCCAAAACAGGCCCCCCTGTTTTGAAAAAAAGGAACTTAAAACGGCCTTGAGTATAAAAAACCAACTACTGCAAATTTTCCGGAATAGCAACGGCATCACTCAATTTATCCCCTAGGGCCACCAGCCACAAGGCCCCACTATTCTGTTTTAAAATAACGATATCGTCGTGAATGTCATGGATCGTTCCGTCAAAAGATCCGATGTTAAGACGGTCTCCAATACCACAGGTTATCGTTTTATTCTCCGTTTCAATCTTCCAACGCGTTTGCGCAACTGCTTTTTCCGTCTTGGGATCGGAGACAAACGGAATTCCGGTTAAAATAACATAGGACGCTGTATCGATTCCCGGAGGGGTATAACGAAACAGTTCCCGTTCCGCAACGGGGGAATAGGCGGGAAAGGTGCCCGATGTCAAACGTCTATACGGTACCGTTGTTGCCGGTAACTGCGATGCCAATGGAAACGACCATGTTGGACTTCCCTTCGGCATGGTCAATCCTTCTATCATAATCGTAATGACCAGCATATTGGAATTTTCCTCGGGTAATATATCCATCATGGTTATCCGATGAAGGAATGGTGACCAATAAAATTCATATAAAAATCGATACAGTTGCGTCATTGTGCAACGGGCATGAAGCCGGAACGGTAACGTTCGTAATCCATTGGTCCTGGTACTGTTACCTCCTGTAATTACGGGAGAATCCATACGGCAATACTGCGCAAACTGTGTTAGCCATAATTGATATTCCGTTTTCGCGCCCATTTCGTTTAACGGAAAAGAACGTGTAAACAAAGTCATATTATTTTTCGTGAACTGCCCCATCAGTGCCAGATTTTTTTCACCCTTGGCTATCTGTTCTTCCAATTCCTGTTTTTTCTTGGCGTTAGCATCTCTTGGTTTTTTATACATTGAATTCCAGAACTTCGTTCCAAAATAACCACCGACAACGGCAATCAAAATGATTATAATAATCGCATTTCTCAATTTCGTCATTTGTTTCGGTTCCTTCTATTCTGGCCCCCTTGACCACCTTGACTGCCACGGTTACCATCATTTTTATTTTGTCCGTCAGTGCCGGGATTTTGCTGACGTTGTACTTTTTGCTGTCCCTGTTTATTTTGACCTTGTGTCGTTCCCTGTTGGCGAACCGCTCCCTGCTGTTGAGCCGCTCCCTGTTGGTGCGTCGTTCCCTGCTGGCGAACCGTGCCCTGCTGTTGAACTGTTCCCTGCTGGTGCTGTGGTTTATTGGCGGAAGCTTCCGTTTGTTTTGCTGGTACTTGTGGTATTTGCGAAGTCTGAATTTGTACACTGGAGGGCATATTATTGGAAATATTCTTCAGATCATCCGGCAGGCGCTGATAATAGGCGAGATAGGGTCTTCGCGCACAGAAGATCTGGGCTTGAAACGTGTGACTGAACCCGCCGTCCGTAATCGGTTTGGGACCTGTTGAAACTACAGTATGGGAACGATCCTGCGTCAATCCCAGATAAAACTGCTGATACACCTGGATCGATTTTATTTTTCCTTCAATCAGGAATACAGGCCGTCCGCGTAAATTACCACTATAGGCTAAATGCGTTACGGTCATATCAGGAACCTGGGGTATTCGAAGCATAATATCGCGCAATTCATCCAGAACAATCACACCATAACGATTTTCCCAGGAACTGGTTAGCGATAGTATTCTGTAAATAGGGGCGGCCGTCTTAATTTGTGCGGATAGCTGGTCGCGTTTTTTCTCAAGTTCCGCAATTTCCGCCTTCTGTTTGGTCAGTTCTTTTCGATTAACATCCCAAGCATACCAGATTCCCGCCGCCAAAATTAAACCGAGTATAAACAGATAGAGAAAATAGTTGGGAGGTTCCGGCTTGCTATGGGGATGTAAAAGATCGATGATCGGTTTGTTCTTCGGACGTTCCGCAAGTATCATGCCCAGATGGGGCGCGTACCGCTCCGGAAATTCCGGTATAGCCTCCCGATTGAAAACTCCATCTATTGAAAATGGATTAATCAATTCAAGGTCCAATTGGTGGATCGACAGTTTTTCGCGCAGTTTTTCCGTCCATGCAGATTCTTCCAACCTCCCGAACAGAAGTACTTTTTGTGGCTGGACCCCGGATAAATTCGTGGAACCAACCGAGATTGTCCGTATAATTTCAGAATAAAAACGATCGACTCGTTCCTCAATTAATGTATTGTCGGTCTGTTGTTCCGAAGAATCATCTTCCTGCCGCTCCCCACTCTGGCGAAACAATTCGGACGATTCATTTTCTCCCGGCTTGAATGTACGGAGATAATTGACCTTCGTACCGTCATAAAGAATTAGAGATACTTCATCACAGGATTCCTGGACCAGGAGAACTGGAATAGGTGTAGAGGTTTCTTCATTTTGCGGTATGGTAATTTTACCAGCGAGAAAATACTCGATTGAAGAGGCACCACGAAGCTCCATCTTTTTCGCACGCCTGGATGCTCTTGACAGTATCGTCCGTATATCCTTCATTTGAATTCGTGTCGACGAAACTGACATAACTTGAATACTGTTTGAATTCGTGCCTCCCAAGGGAAGATAATCCAGAGGCTGACCTTCTTTATAGGTCGTTGAATCGCTTAAAACCTGGTTCTTTACAAGATCTGGCAATTCCGAATCCGGAACCTTGGGAAGTGTTATATGCATAATCTCGACTTGAGAACGAGACATGGCAAATAACACGGAGGCAGATCCAACGCGATGTTTATGAAGAAGTTTTTTCAAAATCAGTCCGATATCGGGTTGATTGACTTCCTGTACTACAGGCACTGGTTCGTTTGTCCCATTTTCTCCTTCAATACCATCTTCGTCTTCGTCGAAATCCTGATTCGTTTCACTTCCTTCATTTATAATGGAAGGTCCCGAATCGTTATCGGAAGATATTGGCACGGATTCATTTCCCTCTTCCGTCAATTCCGTGGAGTCGGTATTCTTGGAGTCGGTATTCTTAATAGCCGGTGATATGGATTCGTCATTAATAGGAGATGATCCGTATTTCAGGACATTAACTCTATCCTTGAATACGTCGGCCAATAAAAAACGTACTTCAATATTATCCCAATCAATGGCAAGAAAACGTGCCATAATTTCCTCGTTTTATCCTGATTTTGCAATGAATATAGTAAATATAATGAATATAATAAATATAAAACAACAGGGTGGTTTACTCCCTGTACTAATAATACTATTAAATTTTAAATACTATAAATTTTAAACTGTAAATGATTTTATTTGTAACCACGAATTACTCCGATTTTCACGGATAGCTTTTGGGAGACTGCGTTTATTATAATAAAATAATTATCCAAATATATATTATAGGATTATATATTATAAAATTATTATGTCAAAAACCTTTATTTTCCTGTGTACTATCAGTGTATTCATACTATCAGTGTATTCATACTATCAGTGTATTCATACTATCTGTGTATTCATTCGGAATAACCGCAGTTTCAAACTGAATTTGTCGTTCTATTTATCCAATGGAAGCAAGGTAACACGTCGGAAAAAGATCTCCGCCAGTTCCGTTTGAATCTGAAGTCTTCCCCCACTTGGTTTAACATCAAACGCCTGGTTGACCATAATACCATTATAGTAGACATCGACTCTATTTCCATCACAGACGAGCCGCAGGGTATTCCATTCACCATGCGGTTTGTCCAGATCGTTTTTACCACGGAAATTGATTGCATCCTTCCATTCCGGATCACGTCCAAACCAATCAAGTCGACCGATATTGATCGTCTCTTTTTTTCCGCCTTTTTGCCAGATAAAGCAGTTACTCTTCGATTTATTCGGGGCCGTTTCGGCAGTAATCGCAAAATTCTCCGTACGATCTCCGACGACAATAAAATCACCAACCCCTCCTTCGATAATATTCGCTTCGATCGACTTCATCCAAACACCGCCAAAAGCGCCGTCCTCGCCGACCGAATGAAACAGAAGACCGCTATCACGAGCGCGATCCACACGTGACTGCCATGTTTTTTCACCCCATTTGAATTCGACAATCACCTGATAATCACAATAGGCATTGTTAGTGGTAATACAACCAAATCCGTTTCCGGAAACATGAATCATACCATTGTCCACCGTAAAAACTTTCTCGGGATCTTCCCCCTTCTTCAGTCCCTTCATGAAGACATACCAGTTATCAAGCGATTTACCATCGAACAATTCGATTTTCTTCGTTACCTTTTGCGGAACGGGATCTTCCGAACGCGCATTATTCGCGTTACAGAAAACAAAAACACACAACAGGGCCAAACTCAATAACAATGTTTTTTTCATATAATTCTGTCCTTTATAATAATCAATTATTATACACCACTTTAATTATCCGGGGATATCTCCTTAATTTTACGATAGAGAGTTCGTTCTCCAATCCCCAATAATTTAGCCGTTTCTTCACGATTTCCCCCCTGGGTATCCAGTGTTTCCCGAATAAACATATTTTCCAGTTCTACCATGGACATACCGACCAATTGACGCACCAATGCCGCTTGACCGGTCGGTTTGGTACTGTCACCATCAATAACAGATACGTTTCCTTTGTTTTCCATAACGGGCTCCGAAAACGATTCTGCGAAATCGTCCGGTAAATCGTCGATATCAAGTAATCCGTCTATATCGACGACAACCATACTTTCTACGGTATTACGCAATTGTCGAACATTGCCCGGCCAATCGTACTGGAACAATTTACGCCGTGTGCCGGAAGTCATCCCCTTGATCGTTTTACTGTATTTTTTGGAATAACTTCGAATGAAATACTCCAACAGCATCGGAATGTCCCCCCTTCGTTCGCGCAAGGGCGGAATCGTTAACGTTACAACTTTTAAACGATGATAAAGATCCTGTCGGAAGGTGTTTTCGGCGACCATCTCCTCCAGACTGCGGTTTGTAGCAGAAATAATCCGTACATTGATCTTTATGATTTCGTTGGCACCAACCCGGGTAACTTCCTCGTTTTCAAGGACTCGAAGCAGTTTACTCTGTGTGGACAATGGCATATCACCCACTTCGTCCAAAAAAAGAGTCCCACCATTTGCATATTCGAATTTTCCGACCCGATTATCAAGCGCATCGGTAAACGCCCCCTTGACATGTCCGAATAATTCGCTCTCCAAGATATTCTCCGTTAAAGCGGCACAGTTCAAGGCAACAAACGGCTTGTTTTGGCGCATACTGTTCTGATGAAGTGCTTGGGCAAACAGTTCTTTTCCGGTTCCCGTTTCACCGCGGATTAAAACGGAAGCGTCTGTCGGCGCCACCCGTTTCATTCGTTCGATTATACGAAGCATTTCCGGACTGTTACCAATAACTCCGTCAAATCCGAATTTTTCATCCAGACGCCGTTTGAGTTCCCGATTGATTCGCCGTAACTTCGCACTTTCTCCCGCCTTTTCCACTATGGTTCGAAGTTGCTTTAAATCCAATGGCTTCTGAAGGTAATTAAATGCCCCATTCCGCATGGCCTCCACTGCCGTTTCGACTCCGGAATAGGCGGTCATTACAATTACTTCCGTCTCGGGCGATTCCTGCTTGACACAGGCGAGAACTTCAAGACCTCCATCGTTCTTTTCCAACATTAAATCGGTAACCACAACATCAAAACTGTGTGTTCGAAGGGTTTCGCAAGCTTCTTTTTCCGAATGAACGATCATACTGTGAACCCCAATACGTTCCAGACTACCTGCAACGGCATCCGCATGGGCCGATTCATCATCGACAACCAATACCTCCAAGGGAAGATCCTGCTGATCTGTTTCTATTCGATCTTTATCCACGTTTATCTCCAAAAATTTCCATACCAACACTATAAATCCATTACTATTATACAATGAAAATAGAGTGTCTGTCAAGATCGCAATTCAAAACATGGGTCAATTTTACATTTTCTTTATTTTTTTTAAGATTTTGAAATGGGATAATCTATATAATATGCAAAAAATACAAATTTTTTAAAATTTGTTTGAGAATGATTAAAATTGCTCTGGACAAGGATACGATTTATGTATTATAATGATTGTACGCATTAAGAGATTTAAACAATTATAACAAATTTAGGAGGTTTATTTTCAGTTCAATGTCTATACTGATAATCAGTGTTTTGACAGCTTTAGGAATATCGGGTCTCTGTTCTCTTGCCGAAGCCGTGCTGTTGAGTCTTTCGTATGGTGATATAGCCGATATCAACGAAACCAATTCCAAAATAGGAGAAATATGGGCCCAATTAAAGAAAAATATAGAAAATCCAATAGCAGTCATCCTGATTTTGAATACGACGGCGCATACAATTGGAGCTGCAGTTGCCGGAGCGGCGTTTGGTTCACTCTTCGGAAATAAATACATTTGGTTGTTTTCACTGCTGTTTACTTTTCTAATGTTACAGTATACAGAAATACTGCCTAAAACATTAGGAGTACGATTTAATCGCCGATTGGCACGTTTTTTTGCACGTCCCTTGTTTTACGGAATAAAAATTATGTTGCCGTTTATTCGACTAACATATTTTTTCAATCGACCGTTTGAACCCAAAAAAATTGCGAATACAAGGCAACATTCCGTTGTCGATGAAATTAATTTAATGGCGGCCCTGGCATGTCAGCGTCACTTAATTGGTTTTCAGGAGGAGCAAATCATTGAAAGAGCAACCAAGTTGTCTTCAACTATGGCCAAAAATGTAATGCTTCCCATTAACGAGGCCATTCTTTTGTCGAATTCCATGTCGATGCTTCAGGCCATTGAAATAGCCCATGCGGATGCCCATACCCGATTTCCGGTCTGTAATGGAAAAGATCGAAACGATATTGTCGGTTATGTGAACTTTAAAGAGATTATCGGTCACCAGCGGTTAAATCCTCGGGCGACTTCCTTTAAAGATATTACGCGAACGATTATTTTTGTCGAGCCGGATTATCCCGCCTCAAAATTATTACATTTATTTATTACGCGTCACGAACATATCGCTATCGTTCGAGACAAACAGATGAAATGTTATGGATTGGTCACTCTGGAAGATTTGGTGGAAGAATTAGTTGGAGAAATAGAAGACGAATTTGACCGTCTGCCCCAATACATTCATTATATTTCCGGAGACAATATATTAATGGGAGGGGGATGTCCCATTACCACGGTCTCCTCGGTTTTAAAAGAACATTTCGGAGTTCAGTGGCCAGGAGACGGAGTTAAGACCATTTATAAACCGTTGATTGTAGATCCCAATATTAAACCGGTTATCGATGAACCCCATTCACAGGTTGCTACTGATTCCAAAACATTGGCTTCCTGGATGATCGCGCAGACAGGTGGTATACTCGGACGTGGTGACCAAATTATTTTTCTGGATCTCGTTTTTAGTGTTCGCCGCTTAAGAAGACAACTCGTCTTCGATGTTCAAATACAGCGCGAAATCTCCTCGAAATCGGAAAATATTCCGGTAAACACGGGGACAGAAACGGCTTCAAAAACAGAAACTTGAAAAAAAAACCGAATTTTATCGTCGGTGACAATGGAACACAAGGCCAGACTGTGTTATAATTTAGGAAGTTTGATAAAGATCTTCCGGAAAATCGGAGGTGAAAGTCCTACGTATTTTCTTGCAGATTTACTGAATATAACGAATATACAAGTATTTAACAGCTTTTTCAACTAATGAAAATTTTATAAAATTAATGGACAGACAGGGAATTTAAAATGAATACATGCAAACCTGATATGGTGAAATACGTCGAGGAATTGGCGCATACGAAGGTAATGGAATGTTATCAGTGTGGTAAATGTACTGCAGGTTGCCCTATGGGAAACGTTATGACGTCTGGACCGACCCGTCAGATTCATTTAGTTCAAACAGGACAAGTCCTGGAAGCTGCTTCCATGGATTCCATTTGGCAATGTGTTTCCTGCTGGACCTGTTCTGCCCGATGTCCAAAATTGGTTAATATTACCGGGGTTATGGACGCTCTCAAACAGATTTCCGTTGAAAAGGGAACGACTTCAAAACGATATGAATCGACGGTTTTATTTCAGAAGGCATTTCTCAATAATATCCGCAGAAATGGCCGAACCAATGAATTGGAACTGGTTGCCATGTATAAAATCCGGGGGTTCATGTCCAATTTTAACCCGTTTGCCGCATTAAGTGATGCACAATTAGGTCCCAAAATGCTGGTTCGTGGTAAATTACATTTTATGCCAGGATCTCCCGTTAAAGATAAAGCTGTTGTTGACCGTATTTTCAGAAAATGCGGAGTTAAATAGATCTCTGGTTGCGGACGAAAATACGGTGTTGGCCGGAAGGTAACGTTCCGTCCACCTCCGGGAAGGTTAGACGTCTCGTCTATCTTCAATTACGACACTATACTTTTTAAACTATTGAATTTACAGATAAAATAAAGGTTACGACAATGAAATTCGGATATTATCCGGGCTGTGCGCTTCATGGTTCTTCGGTGGACTATGAAAAATCGGTTCGCGCCTGCCTTAATAAATTGAAGGTGGATCTGGAAGAATTGGATGATTGGATCTGCTGTGGTGCCACGGCGGCCCATTCTATTAATCAGAAGTTGGCAACAGCGCTTCCTGTACGTAATTTGGGGATCGCGCAGAAAATGGGACTGGCGGAAGTTCTGGCCCCATGCCCCATGTGTTCCATGGAACTCCTGAAGGCCAATGATTCCCTGACAGACCCTGCTGTTCAAAAGGAAATGTCCGAGATCGTTGAACTTCCGGTAAAGGCTGACTTGACTTCCATTGTCAATTTAATCCAGATTTTCCAAAAAATTGGGATTGAGTATCTCGTCGAGAATCAAATTCGTAAATTGGATGAATTTAAACCGGCCTGTTATTATGGATGTCTTCTGACCCGACCGGCCAAGATCCTTCACTTCGACGATCCGGAAGATCCAACGTCGATGGAGTTAATTCTATCCGCAATGGGTTCGAGTCCTGTAGAATGGAATTATAAAACCGAGTGTTGCGGTGCCGGTATGACGTTGTGTAATCCCGAAACAGTAGTCAATCTCTCCTGTAAAATTATCGAGAACGCACAAAATCATGGCGCAAATTGTATTGTAACCGCCTGTCCGATGTGCCAGATGAATCTGGATATGCGTCAGTCGGATATTATAAAAAAATACAATACACCGAAAATACCGATTTATTATCTGTCTGATATCATTGGTTTGGCCCTCGGTTTATCCGAAGACGAACTTGGTATCAAAACGCATTACGTCGTTTGAAATAAAAGGTCGGGATACGCACGTATTGTTCACGTAAAAGAAGTATACATTATAAATAAACAGAATCAAATAACATAAATTTTGGAAAAACCAAATGGCTAAAATAGGTGTTTTTACTTGTTGGTGCGGCGAAAATATTGCAAGACACGTCGATTGCCAGAAGGTCTCGGACGCCATAGCGAAATTGCCGGGCGTCTATTGCAGTGTCAATTATAAATACATGTGTAGTGAACCGGGCCAGTCCATGATTGCGGAAAAAATCAAAACCCTTGGTTTAACGGCAGTTGTGGTGGCTAGTTGTTCTCCGCATATGCATCTTAAGACGTTTCGCGCAGCTGCACAAAAGGCAGGTGTCAATCCGTATTTAGTGGAAATGGCTAATATTCGCGAACATTGTTCCTGGGTCCATTCCGATAAAGAGGTCGCTACGGCCAAGGCAATTCAATTGATAACCATGGCGGTAGAGAAGGTTCGTCACAATCATGCTCTGGTTCCCATTGAAGTACCGGTCACCAAGCGAGCCCTGGTTATCGGTGCGGGTGTTGCCGGAATTCAGGCGGCCCTGGATATCGCGGCAGCGGGTCACGAAGTCGTTCTTGTGGAGAAGGAGCCTTCTGTAGGCGGTAAAATGGCCGGACTCTCCGAGACATTTCCGACCCTCGACTGCTCCCAATGTATCCTAACGCCACGTATGGTAGAAGTAGGACAGCATCCCAATATAAAATTATTAACCTGGTCGGAAATAGAAAAAGTCGAAGGTTACATCGGTAATTTCAAGGTAACAATCCGTAAAAAGGCACGTTACGTTGATATCAATAAATGTACCGGCTGTGGTAACTGCTGGAATCACTGTCCCAATAAAAAGATTCCGAATTCATTCGATTACAATTTGGGGAATCGAACGGCGATTTATGTACCGTTTCCGCAGGCGGTTCCGGCACGGCCCGTGATTGATGCGGAGCACTGCCTGAAATTAACAACGGGACGCTGTGGTATTTGTCAGAAGAATTGTGCCGCCGGCGCAATTAACTTCGAAGATAAAGATGAACTAATCGTCGAGGAAGTTGGAGCTATTGTTGTCGCCACAGGCTATCAGCTTTACAGTATCGGCAAGGAGCAGGAAAATCACAGATTATCCGGTTACGGCGAATATGGATACGGTAAATATAAAGACGTTATTGATTCCCTTCAATTTGAGCGTTTGATTTCCGCGTCCGGGCCAACCGGAGGAGAACCGAAACGACCTTCTGACGGTCGAATACCGGAAAAAATCGTCTTTATTCAATGTGTCGGTTCCAGAGATAACGCGAAGGGTATTTCCTATTGCTCGAAAATATGTTGTATGTATACCGCGAAGCATACCATGCTTTATCGACACAAGGTGCACGATGGCGAGGCACATGTCTTTTATATGGATATCCGGTCGGGTGGTAAAAAATATGATGAATTCGTTCGCCGGGCCATAGAGCAGGATGGTGCGCTCTATCATCGCGGTCGTGTCTCAAAAATTTCGGAAGAGGTTGTTGACGGGATTCGTAAATTAATCGTTCGTGGATCCGATACATTATCCGGTCAACCGGTAACGATTGAGGCAGATATGGTCGTTCTGGCCTGTGCCATGTTGCCAACCAGCGGAGCAGAACATTTAGCCCAAAAATTGTCGGTCGGTTATGATGAATATGGTTTTTTAAGTGAATCGCATCCGAAATTACGACCTGTCGAGACAAATTCGGCGGGAGTTTTTGTTTGCGGAGCTTGTCAAGGACCGAAGGACATACCGGAGTCGGTTGCGCAAGCGTCTGCTGCAGCAGCTAAAGTTTTGATCATGTTGAGTCAGCCGCATTTAACCCGGGAACCGGAAATAGCCCGTGTCAACGAAAAGGATTGTGCCGCCTGCGGCGCTTGTGTTAAAACTTGTCCCTACCAGGCCATTAGTTTGGAGGAAATCCTTGACCGCAAGGGGAATTTAGTTAAAAGAACGGCTCGGGTCAATCCTGGTCTATGTATGGGGTGCGGTACTTGTGTCGCCGTTTGTCCTTCCAAGTCGGTTGATCTGGAAGGTTTTACGGAGGAACAAGTTTATGCGCAAATTGAAAGTTTTATGTCCTGAATGACCCAAAACGTTCAGCTAGGAGAATTATAAAAGATGTCTATCGAAAAAGGGGATATGGACGTAACATTTGAACCGAAGATCATTGCGTTCGTATGTAACTGGTGCACCTATCTGGGAGCGGACCTGGCCGGAACCAACCGTTTGGAATATCCGGCAAATATCAGAATTATTCGGCTTCCATGTACCGGTCGAATTGATTTTAATTTAATCATTAAGGCGTTTGAAGTGGGAGCCGATGCGGTTCTCATTTCCGGTTGTCATCCGGGCGACTGCCATTATACGGCGGGTAATTTTCATGCCCGACGACGTTGGATCCTGTTCCGTCAACTTCTGGAGACCCTGGGGATTGATACCGAACGAATTCATTTCTCTTGGATCTCCGCTGCGGAAGGGGCGAAGTTCCAGCAATTCGTTACGGAAATTGTCAATAAAACGAAGCAACAAGGGCCCTATATTGCACTAAAAGAAATAATGAATAAATAGCAATGGAAAAAGAATTAAGAGAAACCGCCAAAAAGCTGTTGTCCGAAGGAACCGTTGAGGTTGTCATTGGCTACGGACTTCTGGAGACGGGCAGTATTGGTCCCATCTTCATAACGAATCCTGACGATACGGACAAACTGTTATGGAATAATCAATGTCATCAGAATTTGATGGTCTATTTAACGCGCAAGGAGACCCGACCGAAGGGGCGTGCCGCTGTTGTCGTTAAACCGTGTGATGCCCGTTCCGCTGTTGTTCTGGTAAACGAATCGCAGTTGCTCCGAGATAATTTTATTTTAATCGGAATGGTATGTCCGGGCATGCTTCCCGACCGTGGAAATGATGCAAATGCAATTCAGCCACGATGCGAATCGTGTGCAAAACGAGTTCCGCAAAATACCGATTTCATTATCGGAGATCCCGCCTCGGTTCCGACCATGACCAAGGAAGAACAGCGAACGAAGGGGAATTATGCCAAATTGGCACAATTACTGGCCATGACGACGGAAGATCGATTGAATTGGTGGAAAAAAGAATTATCCCGTTGTATAAAATGCTATGCTTGTAGACAGAGTTGCCCTTTATGTTATTGTAATCGCTGTGTCGCGGACAAAAATCAGCCAATTCGTATTGATACATCGGCTACACTCAAGGGCAATTTAGCCTGGAATATATTACGGGCATTCCATTTGGCGGGTCGGTGTGTCGGATGCGGCGCATGTAGTGGTGCCTGCCCGGTCGGTATTGATTTGGATCTTCTGAATCTAACCTTGGCCATAACTGCCGAAGACGAATTTAACCATATATCGGGCTCCGAATGGGGAACACTTCCTTTAATTGGAACCTATAACGAAGAAGACAAGGAGGATTTTATTCGATGACACGTATTATATCATTAGAAGCGATTCATTCCTTGATCGAAAATCGAATGAAACAGGGAGCCTTGGTGGCCGCTCCTGTTGTTCATGGTAATGGAATGTTGTTCTTTGAGTATATTGAAAATACAAAAAATATCGTTCTGAACGGTACGGGTAAAAGTATTAATTCCATCAAGGAATTTTTCTTCCCCAAACATGAAAACATTTGTCATTTTGAACGACAGGAGAACGACGTTGTTATAACAGACGCTCCTGTTTTTGAAACGGATCAAATTATATTGGGGGCGCATCCGTGTGATGCCGCGTCACTTCCCATTCTTGATCCCTTGTTTGCCTGGGATTATCAGGACCGTTTCTATCAGAACCGTCGAGAAAAAACAACGATTGTTACCATTGCCTGTCAGGAGGCCGACCGACATTGTTTTTGTACTGCGGTCGGTGGAGCTCCAGACGGGACAAGTGGATCTGATGTCCTTTTATTTGACCTCGGCAATGGATCATTTGAAGCTCGTTGTTTAACCGAAAAGGGAGAAAAACTACTGGAAGGCCAGACGAAGGAATCTGATGTCACAGGAAAAGCAGTCGAACTTCCATTACCGCAATATCCGCTGGAAAAGATAGCAAACTGGATTTCCAGTAACTACACATCTTCCATTTGGGACGAAAAAAGCCAGCGCTGTGTCGGCTGTGGGGCCTGTACCTATACATGTCCAACCTGTCATTGTTTTGACATTCAGGATGAAGGGAGCTTTCAGAAGGGAGATCGGGTTAAAAATTGGGATTCCTGTCAATTGGCGATCTTTTCGCAGCATGCGTCGGGTCATAATCCACGTGCAGTTCAGGGACAGAGACAGCGCCAGCGAATCGCACATAAATTTTCGATCTATCCGGCGAAATTCGGTGTCATTTTATGTACCGGTTGTGGAAACTGTACGAGGAATTGTCCTACGACGTTGGGGGTTCGACCGTTATTGGATACGATCTGCGGAATGGATTAAAATCCCAAGCTGTGGATACAGACAATGCCGGATTCTTGGTCTACCGGAGTTTTTATCGATATTATCCCGGTTTCCCGGGACTGGTTATTGGTATGAGTCTGGGATCACGGTTGCTTCGTTTTAAACGATAAAAATAAATTTAATATTATATAAAATAGAAAAATGGAAACTGAAAATATATATAAACCGGATCTAATGGAAGTCATTGAAGTCAATCAGCAGACGATAGATGTCAAGGCTGTAAAGATTCGATTTAGAGATCCGGAAAAAGCCAACTCATTTTCATTCAAGGTAGGTCAATTTGGTCTTTATTCCGTTTTCGGGGTAGGCGAATCGACCTTTAATATCTGCTGTTCGAATTCAAAAGACTATATTGAGTTTTGTTTTCGGAAAACAGGTCGGGTCACGGAGCAGATGTGGAATATTGAAGTGGGTAATACGATAGGGTTTCGCGGTCCCTACGGTAATTCCTATCCACTATCTGATTGGGAGGGGAAGGATCTGATCTTTGTCGGTGGTGGCATTGCCATGCCGCCGATTCGTTGTGCCATTCAATATATTCTTGAAAACCGTAATAAATATGGAAAAGTAACGATTGTTTACGGAGCTCGTACCGTCGGTGATTTAGTATTTAAAGACGAGTTAAACGATTGGGCAACCTACCGTGATGTCAACGTGGTCAAGACGGTCGATCCAGGCGGGGAGACGCCTGAATGGGATGGTCGAATCGGATTTGTCCCTACCGTTCTGGACGAGGCAGGTATTGATGGAAGTAATGCTGTGGCACTGGTTGTCGGACCGCCAATCATGATTAAATTTTCTTTACCGGTCCTATCGAAAATTGGAATTCCGGATCAAGGTATTTACACCAGTCTTGAAAATCGAATGAAATGTGGTTTGGGAAAATGTGGACGCTGTAATTGTGGACCGGTTTATGTATGTAAAGAGGGACCTGTATTTACATTAGCGCAAATAAAACAGCTTCCGGACGATTTTTAAAATAGACTCAAGGTGTAAACAAGATACAAAATTATGTAATCGTTCACGGATATAACGTGAAACCATGGATATAAAGTGAAACCATGATAACACTGATTTTCACAGATAGTTTTTTGGCAAACAGACTTTTTTATGATGAAATTATTTATGATAATAGATAAAAATGTTTCGTTTGTTATTGTAAAATTTTGTTATTGTAAAATATTGTATTTTACGACAGACTATTGGTGTTTATCCGTAGACTATTGGTGTTTATCCGTGATATTCGTGGTTCCAAAATTGTTCGTGAAAGGTTACCAAAATTATTTACAATTGAGTTAAAAGGAACAGGTTTAATTCATGAAGAGCGTCTCCGATATTGACGAGGGAACGATCCGCAAAATCGACTGGCAGGAACTCCTGCCGGTTACGCTTCTGATACGTTCTTTTTCTTTAACATTGTGTTTTTTGATTGTAGGGGCGATCTCGTTTGGTTTTTCCGTCTTCATTTCCTTGTTCAATTTTACCGGGATCTGGTTGGAACAATATCATGGATTACATTTAGATGAATTGAAATTTTCGACTGTTCTGGAAATGTACATCAACTATTTCAATCAGATGGAATATTCCTGGCTTGGGACTTTTAGTATTGTCGTTTTTATCGCGGTTATCCTGTTTATCTGGTTGATGCTGGCTCGTTCGACTGCGGTTCGGATCGCGTCCTCCGGTCGGTCCGGATTCTGTGAATCCTTTATGTTCGCCTGCACAAAATACAGATCGCTTCTAGGGACATTGGTAATATATGGAATTGTAACAGGGATACCCTGGTTTTTGTATTATATACTATCCTTTACAACCTCTAATGGATGGATTTCAGGTGTAACCATACCGATTCAAATGATTTTGGCATTTGTATTTATGTTTATGATCTTGACCTTCATGTGTTCGTTTCCCATGATGATTTCGGCGATAGCCACTGAAAAGAGCGATTGTTTCGATGCCTTCGCTCGTGGATTTTCCTATTTGCTGCAACGTCCGCTCCATTATATTTTTTACGCGGTCTGTTCCATTCTATTGACTTTTATTGGTTTTTGCCTGGCTTTTATAGCCGTTCTGGCAGTCTATAAACAAAACCAGTTCCTTCCTGTTACCAATATTGGAACAGCCTTTTGGCTTCAGACGTTGTTTCTGATTCCTTTTGGTTATTTATTTGTATGTAAAATAATCTATTCCACCTCCATCTATTTTCTACTGCGCCGAAGTGTGGATGGAACGCCGATCGATCAATTTAAATCGAAGGATTCGCATAAACCAACGCGAAAACTCGTTCCATTTTTCTACGACGAAAAGAACTCGGAGCCGTTGAAGGACGAATCAAACAAGGAAACGAATTCATGACGCGTCCGTTACAGGTAATTCGGCTAACGCCGAATGGACGTGGGGCGGTTACAACGATCTGTCTCCGTGGATCGGGTGCGTTTGAACTATTTGCGGAAGCGTTTCGGCGAACGAACGGACAACTCTATCGATTGGAGGAAGTTTTTCCCGAACTGCGGGATCGTCCGTTATTTGGATATTTTTATTTAACGTCTAATATTCGGGAAGAGGTTGTCGTTCATTGTTGTTCACCGGAGTGGATCGAGATTCACGCGCATGGTGGCGATACGATCACGGCGGCAATCTTGAACTGGTTCGAACAACGAAAAGCAGCGATTATCTCCTGGGACCAAATGAATCCATCTCCGAAGACAATAGAAGAAGAAATTCTGGCATTACTTCCATTTTCAAAAACGGAAAAGACGACCCGACTTCTATTGGAACAACGGAATATATCGTATTCTCAAGCCCGTGTGGCACTCGGTTTTTCTACGGAACCAGCCTGGCCGAATGCCGAAATAGGCCGTGTTTTTTTCGGTCAGGAAGACGAAACGGTTTCATGGCATACAAAGTTATTGGAGAAGTTAAAGGCGCGTTATGAAGTGGGATGCCATATAACAATTCCCTGGACAATTCTGGTCTTGGGGGCTCCGAATGTGGGCAAGAGCAGTTTAATCAACGCACTATTAGGGTTTTCCCGATCGATAGTTGATGCCGAGGCGGGTACAACACGAGATATCGTCCGTTCCGAGACGGTTTTAAATGGTTGGCCCCTCTGTTTTTATGATACGGCAGGTATCCGATTCACCAATAATGAAATAGAAGAACAGGGTATTAAAATGATTCGTCATTTATTGGACAGATCCGATTTGATTCTCGTTCTTTATGACGTTACGAACGAATCGGGAGATCCTGTTGGCGATTGTTTTCGACAACTAGCCGATCCAGTTTCGACAGATTTACAGTATTATCGACAGACGAAAAAAATATTACCCATTCTGAATAAAACAGATCTACCGAAAGAGCAATGGAGTGAAAGGTGCCGTAATAACGAGCAAAATGCCATGTTTCGGATCAGTGTTCGAACGGAACAAGGGCTGGAAGAATTAAAGGAAGGTCTTCTTCAGACACTTCTCCCCCCACATTTCGAGGAGGATTGGCGTTATTGTCAGGAAAAGGGGCTTCCATTTCCAGTTCCATATAATACCAATTATAATACCCATATTCAATAGACGAACGCCCATTTCCAAACTCGTCACACCTAACGACAGGAAATGACATGTTCGTTGGGATGGTGTACGACCTTGTCTCGGCGTGTTATACTCAAGATCATTATAAAAATCTATTTTTCAAAACAGGCGAGACACCAGTTTTGAAGGATACAGGCGAGACACCAGTTTTGAAGAATACGGGCGAGACGTCCGTGCTCCCAGGAAATGCCGAATTTATAACGTCGTACCGTATAGATTAAGAAAACATGGATTTTATTTTAATTAGAAACACACAAAACTGTTTTTTCAGTGACGAAGATAGAAATTTATGGACGGTTTTATTATTGGTATTTTTCTGTCATTTAAAGATCGGATAGGGACGGGCATCGTCCCTTCGAGTCAGCGTTCGAAAATTCTTTAGGCGGTGAAATGTCAGAAAATTGGCATCGTGGCAGTTATGGGCTCCTTCCCATGCGGTTCTGGAAACGAAAACGAGATCATTTTCACCTTCGAAACGCCAATCGACATATTGGAAGCCACGTGTTGTATCTTCATGGCGAAGGACAATCGTTCGAACCTCCCAATTTTTCAACTCGTCCGAACAGATTAGAGCAAGAGTATTACGAACGCGTTCTTTATCGGGATGATCCTTGTCTGCCGGATGAACCCAGTTGGACAAACCCCAGTATTTATTCGATTTTTTATCGAATCGAATCATGAATTTTTTACAACCGCCGGGCAGGGGGACAAATCCGGAGTGTGGGTCGAACGATATCGTTTTACCGTCGTCGGAAACGTTGATACGAGCGGCCAATCCACAGTTTTTAATATCGTCAACACGAAGGAGCGCGATCATTTTACCATGGGGATCGAAGAGAACATTTCCTTCCAGCCAGCCCCCCAATCCTGGTGTTTCCGTCCATGTTAGGGCATTACTAAAGGTCCAGACATTCCGATCGAGAAGATTGGCGTTCATAGGGGCACTAGCGACGAGCGGACAAAAACCGGTAGCCCAATTCCTTCCTTTACCGACCGAAGGGCCGGAAGCCTCAAACGTGGTCCATATTCGGCCCTTGTAAAAGAGAATGGGATTCGGTTCACACGTCCATCTTCCTTTTGACAGGAGGAGTCCGCTTGTACCGTCAATCGGTTCCGTCCAGGTTTTTCCACCATCCTCTGAACGACGAATGGCAATACATCGGCTTGACTTGTCCGTTTTAACCTCCGGAGCCCAGCCAAGTGACCACAACGCATTATTACAATAGAAGAGAATTGACCAGTAATGATTTGTCACTTCGGAAATTTTTTTCCAGGTCGTGCCCTGATCCTTCGACTGGAAGAAGACTGTTTTATGTTCCTTAATATCGCCGAACCAATCGTGTGACGCGACATAGGTTCCATCCGGAAGTATTTCCATGGAGGGAGAACCAATATACAAGGTCTTCGGAGTCGGACTTTTATCGACGACAGTACCCGGTGGAGGAGGAAGCGGATCGTCTGCATAGGACGAAACTGACGATATAAAAATAATCGTCGATACCAAAATAAAGACGGAAATAACAAATATTATTTCTGTCATGAATAAAGTTCGTTTTTTACAGGTCATTGATTCTCCTCTATTACTTTTAAATGGGGTTATACAATATGTAAACAACTCAATATGTATACAACTCAATGGTGTATCGAGATACCTTTTAAAATAGCGAATACACACTGTTAGTTTACCGAAAAATAAAGTACAATGCAATAACAATCCCTTAAAATCAAGAAATTGGAAGGGCGATCTCTTTTTCTCTCTTGTAAACACGTTTTCATTTTGATAAAATGATTCATTATGCTGTAAATACCGGAGATATTTTGACACGCGGTATTCGGCCCATGAAAATTAAAATTTATCCTGTACAACGAGGTTTTGTTATGAAGTATTCCTGGTATACGATTCCTTTTATTGCATTTTTCTGTTTATCGATTATGACAATATGTGCGGCAGCCGATCTTCCGGACTTTATTGTTTTACCCGATTATATTGCCACACCGGATGGTATGGCCATATGTCCGGAAACGGGCGATCTCGTTGTCGCCTGTCCCAATTTCGGGGACGATACCAAACCAGCCTGTATCATTAGAATCGATAAATTGGGCAAGGTCCGTAAATGGTTTGACGTTCCGGTTCATACGGAAACGAAAAAGGCCTATCCGATGGGAATAGAATTTGCTCCAGACGGATCGCTTTTTATTTGTGATAATCAAAACTGGCCGACGGGCAACGGGGAAAAAGGGGAATTGAGTCAGGGTCGTTTACTGCGCGTTGTTCTGGATGGTGACCGTATCGTCTCCACAACGGTGGTCGCATCCAATATTCCCCATCCCAACGGTATTAAATTTTACAATGGCCATGTATATATGACCGTTAGCTGTCTTCCAAAAGTACACGCGGAAAACGGTCTTCTCTACAGCGGTGTCTACTGTTTTCCATGGAAGGCAAGTAACGTCAAAATCGACGGAACGCTTGATGATCCACAATTGATTGTCGCCTTTCAAACGGTCAATCGTGACTGTCAATACGGAGCGGATGGACTTTGTTTTGACGAATCCGGCAATCTCTATATCGGTAATTTCGGAGACGGTACGGTACTTGTCGCGAAACCGGACGGAAAAAATCGTGTCAAAACAAGAGTCTACGCGAAGTCTCGACCGATTCCACCGCTCGCTCTACCAAAAGGTCAGCCGGACCCCGACTTCCTGAAGAAGGCGACAACTATTCCCATGCGTACAACCGATGGTATGTGCCGTGATCCGAAGAATGGGAATATCTATATTGCCGACTTCTCCAACAATGCCATCGCAAAAATTAATGGTTCCGATCAAACCATTTCCTTTATCGCTATTTCTCCTGATAACAATGGACTTGATGGCGGCTTAAATCAGCCCGGAGAGCCCTGTCTCTGGAACAACCGATTGGCGGTTACCTGTTTCGATATGGTGACAGGTCCCGATAAAGTCAATACCAAACATGATGCGAAGGGTACTATTGTCTTCCTTAAATTGAAATAAATCCCTGTCAAAAAAGGAAAATGTTATGCAACACGATCTTTTACTCGCCCATGACTTGGGTACATCGGGAAATAAAGCAACTCTATTCAATACAGACGGGAAACTTGTTCGAAGTGTTACCGTGGCCTACGAGCATGGAACCCGTTATTATAATGGCTGTTGGGCAGAACAAAATCCACTTGACTGGTGGAATGCCGTTTGTCAATCATCACAAACACTACTGGAAGGAATGGAGGTACAGCGAGTCGGTGTTGTATCTCTGTCCGGACAGATGATGGGTTCGACGGCGCTCGACGAGAAGGGAAACATACTCTATCCCAGTATGATCTATTGCGATCAACGGGGAGAAAAACAGACGCGGGCCATGGCGGAAAATTTCGACACGGTTCAATTTTACAATATCACCGGTCATCGATTGGCGTCCGTTTATGCACTATCGAAGGTCATGTGGTTACGAAGCGAGCATCCGGACATCTTCCGACAAATGCGTTACACCTGTGCGGCAAAAGATTACATTAACTATCGTTTGACGGGCCGATTGGCCACGGATCCGAGCGATGCTTCCGGAATGAACGCCTATGATCTGGTGGCGGGGAATTGGTCGGAAAAAATTCTGGAGGCTGCGGGATTACCAATGGACATGTTTCCGAAAATATTGCCATCGTCATCCATTTTGGGAGAAATAACGAGTCAAGCCGCAACGGCAACCGGTCTCCGGGTAGGTACTCCTGTCGCCGTTGGGGGTGGTGACGGATCCTGTGCTGGTGTAGGGGTCGGCTCGGTAACGCCGGGGCATGCCTATAATTATCTTGGTTCTTCCAGTTGGATTGGCTTAACTACGGAAAAACCGTTACTTGACCCTGAACAGCGGACCATGACCTGGGCCCATTGTGTACCCGGGTTGTTTCATCCGACCGGGTCGGTTCAAACGGCAGGTTCCTGCTATGCCTGGCTGCGCGATACCTTTTGTCAAGAGGAGGTCAAGGAGGCAATGCGAACCGGAGCCGATGTCTATGCGATTATTAATGAACGCATTGTGTCCGCGCCTGTCGGAAGTGGAAATATTTTATTCCTTCCGTACATGTTGGGGGAACGTTCGCCGCGTTGGAATCCCAATGCACGTGGAGCCTTTGTCGGAATGAATTTGGAAACGGATCGCAATCGAATGTTGCGGTCCGTTCTGGAGGGTATTACAATGAATCTTGGTCTAATCGTTCGTATTCTTCGGGCCCATGTCCCGTTGGACGAAATCAGGGTCATTGGTGGAGGGGCTAAAGGAGCGGTGTGGCGGCAGATTATGGCGGATGTTTACGAATGTCCCATCCATAAATTAAACGTTCTGGAAGAGGCAACGTCAATGGGGGCGGCTGTTATCGGTGGTGTCGCTGCCGGTTTCTTCAACGATTTTAAAGCGATTGAGCGGTTTGTACGCGTCGACGATATTGTCTATCCCAAACCGGAAAACTGCGAAATATATCGACGCCTTCTACCTGTTTTTGACGAATGTTATTATGGTTTGGAAAAAACATATGAAGATCTGGCCGTACTTTAATGGTATATTAATTGAAAGGAGTTTATATGAAAGGAGTAATTGTTACAGAGCCGAATCGGGTCGAGATACAGGAGTTGGAAAAACCGAAACCTGGCCCCTATCAGGCACTGGTTAAGACAGATATTTGTGCCGTATGTAATTCAACGGATACTAAAGTCGTCGCGGGCCATTTCCCGGGACTGTCGAATTATCCACTTGTACTAGGGCATGAAGCAACGGGAATCGTGGAGGCTGTTGGTACGAAGGTTCGTAATTTTAAGCCGGGCGACCGTCTGCTGTCCGGTATGCTCTTCGAGTTCACGGAAGAAGGACTCGCTAGCGGTTGGGGCGGATTCTGTGATTATACATTGGCAAATGATCATGATGCCATGATTGCCGATGGTGTAGCCGATAACGAGCATGGCTGGTTCGAATGTCATGAAATTCAAAACGTTATTCCTGCCGATATTCCGGCGGAAGAGACTGCCTTAATGTGTACATGGCGTGAAGTTTTGAGCGCAATTACTCTATTTAATATTACAACCGACGATCATGTCCTGATTTATGGAGGTGGCCCTGTTGGTATGTCCTTTGTTAAATTGGGACATCTGTGCGGATGGAAATGGATTGGTCTTGTTGACCGGCACGATTGGAAACGTCAAAAGGCTCTTGATTTAGGGGCCAACGCTGTTTTTGCCCCCGGGGATCCTCGTATTGCCGCCCATGGCAAATACAGTACGATTGTCGATGCAGTCGGTAGTCCGCAAATCATTAACGAGGCTATCGGTATGATTGAAATGGAAGGCAAAATATGTATTTACGGTGTTTTAAGTGACAACGTTTTTTCATTGGACAAGTCGGCAGCCCCCTATAATTTCAATCTTCTCTTCCATCAGTGGCCTACCCGGCGACTGGAGCGGGAGGCGGCCGGTCCCTTGATTGATTGGATCCGCAATAAAAAACTATCGGCACACGAGTTTGTAACCCATCGTTATCCCCTCGAACAGATTAACGAGGCTCTGACCGCAATTAAGGCCGGAAATGCGTTGAAATGTCTAATTTATTTTTAGGATAGTCAATATAATAACAATAAATATAATAACAATAAATATAACAACAAGGACAAATATAAACATGAATAAATCAACCGATTTCAATTCTTCATTATCCATTCCCCAACTTTTGGATATTAGTGCCGTTCAGGTAACATCGACCAAAAGTGATGTGGCCAAAATCGCAGCCTGGGCAGCCCAATACAACTGTAAAGCGACGTTCTGTCTCTCGTGTTTTCTTCCTTTTCTAAAAGAGGAGCGTTCGCGGCTTGGGGCCAATTTCTGTCTCGGTGGAACTGTCGGTTATCCATCCGGACAGATGACAACAGAAATGAAGGTTGCGGAAGCAACCCAATTAATTGCCTTGGGTGTTGATGAAGTCGATATGATGCTCAACGTTGGTTTCCTTCTATCCGGTATGTATGACGAAGTTTTAACCGATATTCAAAAGGTTAAGCAAACGGTGGGAGATCTGCCGCTCAAGGTCATAATAGAGACACCGGTTCTTGGCCCGGATGATATAAAACGGGCGGCGGAACTCGTTGTGCGCGGAGGGGCACAATGGGTTAAGACCAGTACCGGCTGGACCAAAACAGGAACGACACTCGACCATCTGAAACTGATTAAAGAAACCATTGGTGACGCCATAAATTTAAAAGTGGCCGGGGGCGTTTCCAATCTGGCAACGATTCGTGAAATGCTCCCCTATGGAGTCAAACGGTTCGGCGTCGGGCGCAGCGCAAAAGCCATTCTGGAAGAATATGCAAACAGTTGATTGACAGGAATGGAAAACAGCGTTAATGACGGCACCGTGCCATTTGCCAAATCATTCGAATAATCAGAAGGAGTCCTAGAACAAAGACACCGAGAAAGGCGAACAAGGGACTCCATTCCACTGTTTCTCCCAGGAATTCCGGACCACAATACGCGTTTAACTGCGCGTTTTGAATCAATTGACGGGTTATGGCATAGAGGCCCGGAACAGCTAATCCGGTTAAACAGAGGATTGAAACAAACATGAATCCCTTTAATTTTTCCCATTTCCCTAGGGTTATAATAATAGTAGGGAGAAAAATGGAAACGACAGAAAGGATCGGAAGAATTTTCCAATTCGTCTGATAGAGGAAGGATAGAGAAGGATTGTCTTTAGGCAGGGATTTAAAATAATAGTACCACAAGGCCGGGCCGGCAATCAGAATACCAAACCAGGAGAGACTAATAGCAAAATTAAAAGACCATAATCGATAGTCTTCCAATGAAAATGTTTTGGGATTATTTTTACGTTCTTTAGCCTCTTTTTCTTCACGTTCCATGGCTTCCAATTCGGCTAATTCTTCATCTTCGGTCATTTCCTCCTGATTGCGAAACATTTTCTTTTTATCTTTTTTCGACATTTTGGACGATAATGGTCCGGATGAATTCTTTTTTGTCGTCGAGGTATTCGTCTCATTTTCAATATCCGATTCAATATCCGAAGGCCGAAGCAGGACGAAAACATCGAAAATGGACCAAAAGGAGGTCGTTAGAAACGCCAAACCGACAACGATTGCGAACCGAACATAGACAACCGGATCGGTCCAATATGTTCCAAGACCGGATACAGCACCGGCTATGGCCGTTTTATGGAATAGAACCGGCCATTGATTCGGCAGGGCCATTAGAGTAAAAGCGCTGGCGAAGATTAGTCCACAGGTAATCAGACAGAGGGAAACAAAAAAACCGAGCAGAACAGTCCATCGGCGTCTCGCCTTCACAGAAAGAGCGGCACAGCCATAGATCCCATAATAGGCCACCATTACCAATCCCAAAATAGCCATCCAATGGACGGCCATTAGAATAGTCGCTGGATAAAATGCCTTGTAATAGGCTGTCTGAAGAAAAAGAAGAGGAACAATACCGAAGTTTATTCCCAAGGCCATAATAATCGGAAACTGTTTGAGCATTCGCCGTCCATAAAAACTGCCGTTTCGACCATTGATCATAAAAAGCAGCAGGGCGATCGGAAAACCGACGAGCCATAAATGCATTGGAATACTGTGCAGAACAAATCCTGTTATTTTAAATAATTCGATAAACCAAAATGGCGCTGGCAGGCCGGGCAAAATACCTGTATCTATGGGAGTCATGAAAAATGCTTTCTTGCAAGGATTATGAATCACTTGATTTTTATAATTAGGGCCGTTACGAAAACCTCCGGGAATGCGGCATTCCGATTTACCTCTCCTGTATTTTATATTTAGGTAAAACCGGAAAAGCGTAAAAAGTGGGTTTATGAACCACCCTGTATCGTTTAATGGAGGAAGAGGGGAAATTTCCCTAAAATTCCTCTGTTTATTCTATTTTACAAGATTTTTTATTATAATACAACCGGCTATCCCAAAATTTGTAAACAGAAAACAATCACCAATATAAATACAATCGATCCATTAATTTTTTTGTTGCCTTTTAAGGGACAAAAAACGACTTCACAAACAGACATTATTTATTAAAATACTTGCATTATGTACATATTATGAAAGAACAATAACAGTAACCGTTCACGGATATAAAGTGAAACCACAGATAACATTGATTTTCACGGATAGTTTTTTGGCAAACAGACTTTTTTATGATAAAATTATTTATAATCATAGATAAAAATGTTTATTTGTTATTGTAAAATTTTGTTATTGTAAAATTTGTATTTTACGACAGACTATCGGTGTTTATCCGTGAAATCCGTGGTTCCAAAATCGTTCGTGAATGGTTACCAGTAATAGCAGCAAGGAGAAACAGTTAATGATCATTGGAGTACCAAAAGAAAAGAAGAACAACGAGAATCGAGTTTCCGCGACACCGAATTGTGTTTTCGAACTGACTCGTCATGGGCACACTGTTATAATAGAAAAAGGGGCGGGAGCCGGAAGTTTTATTACCGATGAAGAATACGAGGCTGTTGGGGGTACCCTGAAGGAGACGGCAGAAGAAGTATGGGAGAAGGCGGACATTATTTATAAAGTTAAGGAGCCGCTTGATTCCGAATATCATTTAATCCAAAAAAGGCATACGTTATTTACCTATCTTCATTTGGCGCCGGATCCGGAGCAGACACAAGCTCTTTTAGATTCCGGATGTACAGCTATTGCGTATGAAACGGTCACGGGCCCGAACAATTCACTACCGCTTTTAGCGCCGATGAGCGAAGTTGCAGGTCGTATGGCGGTTCAAGTCGGGGCCAATCTTCTTTTAAGCTATCATGGTGGAAATGGAACGCTTTTATCTGGAGTTCCGGGCGTTATGCCCGGTTTGGTTGTTGTGGTGGGGGCCGGAAATGTCGGATGTAATGCCACGCGAATGGCTCTTGGAATGGGGGCTCGTGTTATCGTTTTGGATATTAATCTTCCGCGTCTGACCGTCATTGACGAAATGTTTCGGGGACGTGCCATAACACTCCCCTCCAATGCTTTAAATTTGTTTCAGGCGACAGCCCAGGCGGATCTTCTGATTGGGGCCGTACTTGTACCCGGGGCACAAACACCACAGGTCGTCACCGAGCCCATGGTCAAAAAAATGAAGAAAGGGGCTGTTATCGTTGACGTCGCCATTGATCAGGGGGGCTGTGTTGCAACAAGTAACAAAATCACAACCCATGATAACCCCTTTTTCGTTAAATATGGAGTTCTACACTATTCCGTGGCCAATATGCCCGGGGCTGTTCCGCGCACCTCGACATACGCTCTTTCCAATGCAACCACCCCCTATCTACTCCAAATGGCTGACCTTGGAGTCGAAGAAGCCATGGCAATCAATCCGGGCTTGCGAAACGGTTTAAATATCTGTCAAGGTAAAATTATGTACCCTGCTGTTGCCCGGGCACGTGGTATCAATGGTAAAATAAAGTGATTTTTCCATCAAAAAAAAGAGGCCCCCTTGTAAAAATAACGATTCGTGTTCTAATAGGAACTTAAAGTTTAGTTTGACATAATTATATCTATTAGATATCCAGGAGACAGGTTGGTACGATGGATAAAACGTTTATGGCGAAGCCACGGGGTTTTAAACGTAAATGGTGGCTCGTTGATGCAGAAGGAAAGGCCGTTGGACGCCTTGCAAGTGATATTGCCGTTTATTTAATGGGAAAACATCAGCCCACTTATACCCCCCATATGGACTCCGGTGATTATGTCATCGTTACCAATGTGGATAAAGTTGTTTTTACTGGTAAAAAGTGGCAGAATAAAAAATATACATGGTATACCGGTTACCCGGGATTGCGCAGTGAAACGGCCGAGGAGCGTTTGGAACAAAAGCCTGAAATGATCCTGTATGAAGCTGTTCGCCGTATGTTACCCAAAAATAAACTGGCCGTTCAAATGTTGAAAAAATTAAAATTATTTAAAAGTGGTCAGGAGCATCCCTATGCAAAAGAAGCCCCTGAAACGGTCGAATTGGGATTAAAATAAGGCTGGGAATAAAATAAGGTTGGGAATATAATAATAACGATAGATATCAATCCGTTTTTTGATTTTTATCTTCTGTTATTTACTGATATTTATATTGCTTGACTAATAGAAGTTTTATTATTACAGATGATGTTTTGAAAAGACCTTTGAATAAACAGGAAAAAGAAAAAGATGGTTAAAAGTGGTAATTTCGTAATCGAAGGCAACGGGAAAAACGACAAGTTGGGTACCGGACGTCGTAAAACCTCTATCGCTCGAGTTCGTGTTCGTCCAGGTAGTGGTAAAATCAGTATTAATGATCGTGAATTTGAAGAATTCTTCCGTACCGAGCAGCAGCGTAAATCGGTTTTAGCTCCCTTGGTGGCTACGGAATTAAAGGAAACGGTCGATGTTATTATTACAGTTTTAGGTGGTGGTACTACTGGTCAGGCAGATGCCTGTAAACTAGGTATCGCGCGTGCCCTTAAATTATATGCACCGGAAATTGAGCCAAAATTGCGGTCCGAAAATCTTCTGACTCGTGACGCTCGTGAAGTTGAGCGTAAAAAATATGGCCTTCGTAAAGCTCGAAGAGGTACCCAGTTCTCAAAACGTTAATTTTTGGCGTTTGGTGGGTTAATCATCTCCTTCGATCCTGCATGGTCGTTATTTTCTGGAACTGTTTTGTTCTTCCTTCAAGGAAGTGCAAAACAGTTTTTTTATAGAATGTTTATCATGGTTTATAGAATGTTTATCTGTGAAAACAGTATTATCCATGGTTACAAATAGAATTATTTGTCGTTTAAGTTGTCATAATAAACGTTACACCCGTAATTTCCAAAAGGAGAGAGGCAATGGTTTATGATAATCCTAATGACCGGGCGGAAAAACTACCCGATAACTCGGAATGTTTTTCGACGTATTTTATCTCTCTTGCCAAAACACTTCTTCTTAAAGAAAAAAATGACTTTTCCTGTGCGAATAATGTTATTAAAGACAGCCGCTGGAAAACCCTTCAGATCTTGCAACCGGACAGCTTTTATTTTGAGGAGTATCCCTTTTTTCGCAAGAGAGAACGACATATCTATCAATGGGAAGAAAACGATCCTGAAAACAGTTTTAATCCTGAAACCAGTTTCTGGGACGAAATGTATTTGAATCAAGAGCAGATTGAATCTGATTTTCAGGAAAACGATTTCTGCAACAATATGTCTCTTGATAACTTCGATACATTTAATAACGGTTCAAATGAATTGAATGATGAACAAGATCTTCAAACGAGAAAAAGGGAGGCCGATCTTCATTTTCATTATGTGATGCGAAGTTACGCCGCAATTGGCCGTTCATCATCTTTTTCACGTTTGGAAAACATTGGAGAGATCTATCTGGACCTGTTGAAACATGGATATTCGGAATGTCTTTATTCCTATATCCATTTACTCAATGCCAAAACGAATATTGATTTAATGTTGACGGAGAAGCAACCTTTTAATCTGACTTTTGCGAACGAAGCACTGGCATTTTTGAATCAATTGGCAAAAGAAAAAGGAGGAAAAGAACATTTAAGTAATGATATCCTGTCGGAATATGCCAATGCGTTTCAGTTACAGGCCATTCTGTTCGAACAAAATCAGAGTTATAACGCCTCAATGGCCGCACGTCAACAAGAGGAGTTGATACGTTTAAAGCTCCAGGAAAAGGGATACCCCCATCAAGGCGCTTTTTTATGCAATACCTGTTTGGCCAAGGCGACAAATTACTGTCGATTGGGGGATACGGAAGCCGAATTGGAGTTTCTTTTCCAGGCGGAGGAAATGCTGGAAAAATACATTGATTACAATGAAACACTTTTACCACTCAAATTTAATATACTTTATCGAAAAGTACTGGCCTATCTACGTCTGAAGCGTATTCACAAGGGCATTGAGTTGATTTGTTCCATCCGAAAACAGGAACACGACTTCATTCTGAAATCCGATGAAAATATGCTGGGGGTTTATCTCAACCATCTGTTTATTTTACAGAAAATTCTGTTTCAAATAGAAGCCTTCGACAAGTCACTCAAGATTGCAAATGAAATTCGGATACTTCTGGAGGATTCATTGAATAAATGCAGTCAAAACCAATTGATAAACGGTTGGCTGTATCAACTGATGATGGCTTGTTTGTATCGGAATTGTGCCGTTGTTTACACGAAACAGCAGGATTATCATAGAAGTCATACAGCTCTTTTATTGGGAATAAAGTGTCTGTATCAGGTTTGGAATCAATACGGTTTCGAGATCCGTCCGTTACTGACAGAATTGGAGAACAACGAAAACATACTTTTATGTCAGGAAGAAAAATGGGAGGAGGCCCTTCAGATGAATCAGGGGGCTCTTGAACTAATCGATCAATATCAACAGGAAAATCAACACCGTTGTATTTCACTCTATCCGCGTCTTTTACTTCATCAGGTTCATCTTCTTTCCCAGTTAAAAAGAAAGGAAGAGGTGGGTCCTCTCTTAAATTCCTGTGTCGGATATTGGCATAAACATGTCATTGAAAACGGTAATCTTCGCTGGCGCGGTGCCTATGCCATAACCTTGGGGGAACGTGGTGAATGGTTTATGCAGTACCGACACGATTACAAAAGCGCGCTCTCCGATTGCCTTCATTCGGTCAATCTCTTCGACGATCTGTTGGACGATGAAGAACTCTATGTCTTTCTTCCCCTCTATATCTTCTCGTTACTCAATTTAGCACGAACTCTGATTTTGAATAACAGGGATGATGACGCTCTATCGATTTTAACGGATCGTTTCCAACGTTGGACTCAACTGTATCTTGATAAAAAGATATTTCGATATTTTCTCAATTATCACTATCTTTTTGGCAAAACGGCCAACATCGCCTATTCCTTGAAGGGGGTCGATACAGCGTTGCAATTTATAGATTCGACCCTGACACAATGTCATGTCATGCAATTAAATTTTGAAGATGATGGACAATATGACCAATATAAAGTCGGCGAGACATTGGAAGATCTGTCGATTCGTATCCAATTAACGCGTCTAACGTATATTTCCATGAACGAATCCATTGATTTACATTTAAGTCAAATGAAAAATCTGTTTCTGGAAATGGCAAAATTGCTCTTAAAGGGGAATATGACCTTTGTCTTGAATTGTCAGGAATTATTGGGCGAAATCGATAAATTGAATCATGGAATGGCCATTGACCTGTTACAGAACCTGTTATATGAAATTCGGGAATCAACTCGTTTGGAATCCCTGACATTTCACAGGGAGTTGCTCTCTCTGTTCAGTACATTTACCATATTAACCGGAAAATTGGAACAGGATAAAAATTATCTTCTCTTGGGATTCGATTACGTTGACGATTATGTCATGATTGGTCGAAAACAGACGAATCTTGAAAATCGTATTCATTCCGGAATACATTTTATAAATAACAGTATGCGTAAAATTCGATATTACATGGGAGAACAGGATCAAGAAAAAGCGGGGAGAGAAGTCCATCTTCTTCATACGTTTATAGTCACAACATCGAAAATGGATAGCATTTAATTCGCGGAAGACACTTCTTCAATGTTCCAAAGTCGAATCGAACATTTGAACGAAGTTGAAATACCTGTTTCCGCAAACTGTAACTGACGACGAATGACTGCAATTTTTTCTAATCGATGGAAAAAAAACTCTTAAAACTGTCTCCAAAAATTTTTCTCCTGTTCACAGGCTGGTGGTAAAAATAGAAAAGACACACTCAAGGCGGTTGTTCCAGCCCTGTCTGTTTTGTGAAAAAGATGGTTAAACTTTACATTTTTTGGAATAGACAAAACAAAACAGACAAGACACCTGTTTTGCGGAGAAATGGACGAGATGTCCATTTCGAGTCCGGACCAGGAAATTTTTAGGGGGCTGTTATTGCAAAACATTGTTTTTTTCGGTAAACTATCTCTGTTTATTATGGTTTCAAAATGTATCTTGTTTATATGTTGGGTAAATATATTTACAGTTTGAGTTATATAATTTTAGCACTATCCAGGGAGAATTTGCATGTTATTTCGATTGTCTGTTTTGTACTGTTTGTTATTTATTGTCGAATTGACCTCTATTCCATTTGCGCAAGCCGCTGAAGTGGTAAAACAATCGACCTCTTCCGCAGTCTGTGTCAAGGAATATTCGCCGCTTTTTCTGTCCGCGCGTGAAATGTCGATTGAGACAGGCAAACCGTCACTTGTCTCCATGTCGAACGGTTCCACAAATATTCCGGTCTGGTCGTTATCGGGAGGTACGGTCGGACAATCGGTCACAGGAGTTGTATCCGGCCTTCCCCATGATTGTACGGGTGTAAAAATAGAAATAGTTGTAACAACGGAGGATGCGGAAACCAGTTCCAAATTTGAGGATGTCTATCGAGTCCATCTATCGCAAATGGTGAAGAATACAGCCTTCACAACTCCCTATGTTTTAGGGACACCTGTACGTACCGCACTTCCGGACGGACCATTTCGAACTCGAACAATCGTACTGGAATCCTATTACGAGGTGGACGCGAATGTTCCGCTCTCGATACGAATACAACGTGAACCTGGCGATCCCGCCGATACATTTATTCGTCCGACAGGTTTGATCATGGTCAAAATCACTCCCCTGCGTCTCCTTGACAAACCGTATATCGTCCAGAATATACACGGCTATAATTCATGGCCTGTTATTCAGACAATTGGGAAAAAACTGGTCTGCGTTTACAGTCGAGGTTCCGCCCATTCCATTAACGAGGATTCCCGGGCCGTTTATGCCCGTACTTCTATGGACAATGGAAAAACATGGACTCCCGAAACCATTGTTGCGAATACGGAAAAATACGGTGAAGTCACTATTGGAAAAGGACTTGATTCCAAGGGGGCCATGCTCCTCTGGGTTCGACGTATCGGCGCCGAATGGAATCACGACCTTTATCGAACTACAGATGGTATAACATTCACTCCTGTCGTAACACCAAAGCTTGACGTAATACCCGTTCAGATTACAGATATATTTCACGTTCCGACAATAGGACTAATGGCATTGTGGTTTGCAGGAAATTATAGTGATAATGGTCCTGGTCATTCCTGGGGAACATTGACCAGTTGTGATAATGGGGCAACATGGAAACAGAATGTAATCGAGTCCAAACTAACAAAGGCGGAATGGCCAACCGAACCTTCGGCCGTCTATCTTGATAATGGCAGAATTCTCGCCATTGCCCGTTCCGAATTGGACAATACAACCACGGAGCGATCCCAATTTCAAATGGTTTCGACGAATTATGGAGTCACATGGACACGGACAAAAACCAATATCGGCGATGTCATGGCCTCCACACCCAGCTTGATTTTCGACACAAAGTCCGGTCTATTGAGTAACTATTATTATCACCGCGGACGGGGAGTTCTTCGCCGCTGTGTTGTTAAGCCGGACGATGTTTTCGATCATCCGCTACAATGGCCCGCCTCCGAAGCGGTTACAATGGGAGGAAAGGTTACATTCGATTCGGGCAATGTAAATGCAACCGTTATTCATGGAACACATTATCTCGCATTCTACTCCGGTAAATTCCCGGATACATCCGTTCAGGTATCCGCTATTCCGGCTCCCGCAAAACCCTAGATTGTATGTAACCGTTCACGGATATAATGTGAAACCACAGATATAAAGTGAACGGTTACTGTTACGATCTCTATTTGTTACAAGCTCTATTTATTGCGAGTTCTATTTGTTGCGAGTTCTATTTGTTACGAGTTCTATTTGTTACGAGCTCTATTTGTTACGAGCTCTATTTGTTACGAACTCTATTTGTTGCGAGTTCTATTTGTT
>CAYUAP010000023.1:40473-47047 GCA_964442735.1 uncultured Planctomycetaceae bacterium
ATTTGTTACGAGCTCTATTTGTTACGAACTCTATTTGTTGCGAGTTCTATTTGTTACGAGTTCTATTTGTTGCGAGTTCTATTTGTTACGAGTTCTATTTGTTACGAGTTCTATTTGTTACGAACTCTATTTGTTGCGAGTTCTATTTGTTGCGAGTTCTATTTGTTACGAGCTCTATTTGTTACGAGCTCTATTTGTTACGAGCTCTATTTGTTACGAACTCTATTTGTTGCGAGTTCTATTTGTTGCGATCTCTATTTGTTGCGATCTCTATTTGTTACGAGCTCTATTTGTTGCGATCTCTATTTGTTGCGATCTCTATTTGTTACAAGCTCTATTTGTGACGAGCTCTATTTGTTACGAGCTCTATTTGTTACGAGCTCTATTTGTTACGAGCTCTATTTGTTGCGATCTCTATTTGTTGTTGCGAGCCATTCAATGGCCTGAATAAAAATTTTATCGAAGTCGGGATTGTCCCAGGCTTTTTTATCATGTCCCAGAAAGAGAGCGAAGACCGGACTTTTACCATAATGCCATGTCCAGGCTACTTCCCGAGTCTGTTTTGGGTGATTCGAGGTCAATAGTACATGGGCCTTTGGATCAACCCATCCTTTACCATAGGCTTCATCGGTAATTATAAAATCATTGACACCTTTTGTGATCGGATGATCTTTATCGGCGACATGGATATCAAGTTTTTGATCGTCGATAAACGTAGAGAATTCATATTTTTTACCGCGCCAGAACGGTTTTTCGCCCTTTGGATAGGCATAGGGGAGGAAGGTTCGCCCGCCAATGCAATCGTAATACTCCTCCCAGTGCGGGTTGGAACAGAGATGATGATGAAACGCAAATAGTCCGATACCACAGTTTAAGAGATCGATAGTATTCTTTTTTTCCATGTCGGAGAGATCTTTTTGGTACATATCGAACATGACAAGTACGTCGTACTTTTTTTCGAGGCCGGGAGCAATTAAACTTCGATCTTCCGGTAATTTCGCATAGGTTACATCCAGTTGCGAATATCGGGAAAAAAGGGCGTGAAAATCGTCGGCATTAAAACCATGTCCTCCCGTAAAGACAAGGACACGAATTTTATGAACGCTTTGTTCTTCTGCTGATAAAGAATTTTGTCCGATAAAAAATAGAATAACGAAAGATAATAATACGTAAATAAACGATTTCATTTTGTCTCCTGTTTGTCTCCTGTTAATGTGTTAAATTGGTAAAAACATATTGAATCAAAAATCGGGGGAAAGTACGACCCCTTTTGAAAAATTTCCCGGTGTTCACAGACGGATAACTAAAACGGATAGCTAAAATAGGCAAATTATTACCAGATGCCACAATGTTAAATACAAAACTAAATTATTGTAAAACTGTAATAATTAATAAAATTCCACTTTTTTCTGTCATTATTTCAATGCAGTTACATACATAATAACGGAAAATGGCAGTCCTGCAAGGACTGTCTCCATGTTAATACAGCTAAAAATTAACATGCAAGGCGCAAAAGCATGTCACTGAAAGGGTTAGAAATGCGATCAAGGTCAATAAACAGATACTATTGGATAGTATTAATTATAATGTTTTTTGCATCGAATAATATAAAAGTATACGGGCAGCCGGGTCCTGGTCCGGGAGCTAAACAGAAAATCGTCGTCGTTTTAGGAACAGTAACGGAATCCATTCCCATATTGGAGAAGAAATATACCGGATCTTTTGAATCGATAGAGAAAGTCAACGCAGTAGCCCGAGTTTCGGGAAAAATAATGAAGATCCAGTTTAAGGAAGGGGATTCGGTTAAGAAGGGAGATCTTCTTTTCGAACTGGAACGGGAAGAATGGCAGGCGAACGTCGAGGCGGCACAGGCCAGTGTCGAATCCGCCGAGGCTTCGATACTACAGTACGAAGCTAAAATAAAGGAAATAGACGCCTTAATAACCTATCGACAAAACACCTATAATCGAAATAAAGATCTTTACAACCAGGGGAGTGCCGTATCGAAGGACGATTTGGAAAATACATTCAGTTCGCTGGAGGCGAGTAAAGCGCAACGATTAGCGGCAGACGCATCACTCAAGGAGGCGCATGCGGCCCTTCGTCTTGCCCGAGCTAATTTGGCTCTCAAGCAACTTGATTTGGATCGAACGAAAATCTGCGCAGAAATATCGGGAAAAACCGGTCGCTTGACCTATACACTCGGAAACTATGTAACACCGAACAGCGAACCTCTGGTGACCGTCTCTCAAATAGATCCCATTTATGTCAAATTTACGATCAATGAAAAAGACTTCAACGATATTCTCTCCAATATGGATCAGTTACGTGGGGCGGACGCCATACGTATTAAATTATCCAACGGAACCATCTACGAACATAAAGCACGATTTACATTTTATGACAATAAAATAGATACGGCAACAGACTCCATAACCATTTGGGCGACGATTCCGAATCCGAAGAATATTTTGTGTCCGGGCGGAATTGCGAAGGTTATAATGGAACTCAAGGGGAGTAAAACCATGGCAGCGGTCCCCATAACGGCAATAATGCACGATAACAAGGGAGAATATGTCTATGTCGTCAACGAAAAAGGAATGGCCGTATTACGACGAGTTGTAATAGGACCGGAATCGGAGACGATGCAGAATATAATGTCCGGGGTCAAGGTAGGCGAAACCATTGTTATAGACGGTACCCATAAAGTTCTTGTCGGAATGGAAGTTGTCGACGAAAAGACAGTACAGGATCCTGTTATACCGAATCCGGGAAAGTGAGACCGCAGCCATGATATCTCAAATATTTATAGAACGACCAAAATTAGCGATTGTTATCAGTCTCCTCTTCGTATTAACAGGTTGTTTGGTTATTCCATATATGCCTATTGCCGAATATCCGGAAATAGCACCTCCGACGATTCGAGTTAGTACAACGTATCCTGGAGCCTCCGCACAGGATATCGTTAATACGGTCGCGGCCCCAATTGAAATTCAGATGAATAGTCTGGAGCATCTGCTTTACTATTCGTCTACATCGTCCAATAATGGTCGTTACGAACTGACATTAACGTTCGACTATGGAACGGACGGCGATATAGCCCAGGTAAACGTACAGAACGCGGTCAGTCGTGCGGAACCAATTCTACCGTCGGAAGTGAAGCAGCAAGGAATAACGGTTATTAAACGAACGAGTGACTTTATTGGCATGTTCGCCATGACCGCCGATCCGAAAAAATATTCGGTACGGGAATTGAGTACGTATACCAAAACAAACGTTTTGGAGGCACTTGCCCGAGTAGACGGAGTAGCTTCCGCCATGATGATGTCCGAGGATTACGACAGTATGCGAATCTGGCTCGATCCGCTCAAAATGTCTTCGATGGGAATTTCCGCAGAAGAAATAACCGGAGCAATCCGTACGCAGAATGTTCAAGCGGCGGCAGGTGCGGTTGGAGTGGAACAGAGTAATAATATGATCCAGTTGAAAATTAATGTCAAGGGGAGACTGGATCAGGTAGGAGAATTTGAAAATATAATCATACGATCCGATGGCAAAGGTCGTATTGTCAAATTATCCGATATTGCTCGAATCGAGCTGGGTTCGCAGTCGTATGGATCCTCGGCGTTTTATAACGGTAAAGCTTGTGTGGCCATGGGAATAACCCGTAACAGCGAGGCCAACGCCCTTGAGACCGTCGAACGTGTTCGCGCGGAAATAGAACGACTGCGTAAAAATTTCCCGGAAGGGTTCGACTGTGTTAATGGTTTCGATACGACAACCTTTATCAAAATTTCACTCCGTGAAATAATCCAGACCTTGGTGGAAGCACTGATTCTGGTCGTTCTGGTAACCTTCCTCTTTTTACAGGATTGGCGGGCTACAATCATTCCGGCATTAGCCATTCCGGTCTCTCTGCTCGGAACCATACCATGTATGTATGTACTAGGCTATAATATTAATGTCTTGACGATGTTCGCCTTGATTCTGGTTATTGGTTCGCTGGTTGACGATGCCATTGTCGTTGTGGAGAACGTTATGGCCGGAATAGAACGCGGTTTGTCCGCCAAGGAGGCAACGTCCCAGGGAATGAAGCAGATCACCGGAGCCATTATAGCGACGACCCTGGTCTCCTGTGCTATTTATGTGCCTATTATGTTCTACGGTGGTATGGTAGGAGAAATCTATAAACAATTTGCGGTCGTTATGAGTATCGCACTGATTCTGTCCACAGTTAATGCCTTGACCTTGTCGCCCGCGTTATGCAGTATGATTCTTCGTGGTAAAAAAGAGCAGAAGACGATCGATAAAGTCATTCATGGTCTCTGTCTTCCGATCTTCAAGCCGTTCAACTTTTTTTTAGAGGCAAGTCGAAAAAGTTATCTCTCCATGGCGGGACTTCTAGCGCGGCGTTCGTTTTTAATGCTGGTGGTTTTCGGCGGAATTGTCTATGCCAATGTATTCTTCTATAATAACACCTTGTCCTCCTTCCTGCCCAATGAAGACAAAGGGGCCATATTATGCTCGATTGAACTTCCCCCGGGAGCGTCCTATTCCCGAACCTATGATGTTATCAAACAGTTGGAAGGTAAATTCCTCGGGCAAAAAGGAATTACCTCCGTATTGTCGGTTATTGGACAGTCTATGACGGGAGGTCAAGGTGAAAACCAGGGTATGATGATTATTCAGCTTGATGACTGGGATCTTCGAAAAACAAAAGAGATGCAGTTGGACGCTTTTTTGGCCCGAATTCAAGGGGAATGCAGTAAAATCGGCTGTGCCCGAATTATGTGTTTTACCCCTCCGGCTATTATGGGATTGGGTGTTACCGGAGGTATTACCTGTGCCCTGTGTGCTTCCGGAGATGTAACGCCCCAGGAATTGGCCCAGAAAGGTCAGAAGTTCGCCTATGATCTTCAGGATAAAGGAGAATTTCCCCTGACTATGTATTCGATGTGTCAGTTCAATGCGTCAACACCACAGTTGGAATTGAAAATTGATCGAGAAAAAGCCGAAATGATGCAGGTGGATATCAATAGTATCTTTACGACCCTTCAGTCCAAATTGTCCGCGCTTTATGTCAACGATTTCAATTTGTATGGATATACGTTTAAAGTACAAGTTCAGTCGGAGAGAGCCTATCGCAGTATTATCGAAGACGTGCGCAGTTTGTATGTCCCGAATCAGCGAGGTGATATGGTGCCGTTTTCCGCGCTGGCAGATGTCGTGTATATGGTAGGTCCGCAACAGATAGTTCGTTTCAATCAATATATATCGGCGAATATGAATACGCAGCTTCTCCCGGGAGCCAGTTCCGGCGATTATATGAAGAAAATGGAGAAAATGGACCTTGGACGCGATTATCATATCGAATGGACCGATATGAGCTATCAGGAGAAAAATAATCAGGGTCAGATTCTTTTTCTGATGGCATTGGCCCTTCTGTTTGGTTATCTGTTTTTAGTAGCACAATACGAGTCCTGGACCATGCCCATGTCGGTTATGATGTCTGTAGTCTCGTCGTCGCTAGGGGCTTTGATCGGTATGAAATTGTGGGGGCTCTCCCTCTCAATTTACGGTCAGTTAGGCCTGATTATGCTGATAGGACTAGCCGCGAAAAACGCCATTTTAATTGTTGAATTCTCCAGCGTAAAACGCGAAGAAGGAGAGACAATAAATGACGCCGCAATCATCGGAGCCGATAAACGATTCCGTGCCGTTCTAATGACGGCCTGGTCATTCGTTTTAGGTGTTCTGCCTCTGGTCTTCGCCTCTGGCGCCGGTGCCAATAGTCGTATTGCCATTGGTGTTCCAACCTGTATCGGTATGATCTTCGATATCGTCGTCGGTCGAACCATGATTCCCGGCTTGTACTCCATGGTCGAAAAAATGAGAGAATTCTTCGCACGCAAACGACGAAGAAAAATGAAACAACTCGAACAGGATCTTAAAGACAGCCGTGCACAATTGGAAAACGATAAAGACTCCATGGCAGGTTAGTAATATACTCAAGGTCGTTATAAAAGTCTGTTTTTCAAAACAGGCGAGACGCCTGTTTTAAAGGATACGGACGAGACGTCCGCGCTCCCGGGAAATGCCAAATTTATAACGTCGTACAGTATAGCAGGTTAGTAATAGCAGGTTAGTGTTTTAGCCTTAAAGCACAGGTTCATTAAAATCCCCCAAACAGGGGAATCGCTTGTTTTTAGAGGAAGGGGACGCGATACATCGAGTTGTCTTCCACTCGTCGGAGAAGGAGTTTTCAAACATTAAGATTTTCCATGAAAGATAAAACCGCCAGCCAGGCTAGCGGAAACTAAACGAGAAAAATCAAACAGTTGAAAACTATTTTTGAAACCATTCACGAACGATTTTGAAATCACAGATGAACACTGATAAACACAGATAACCACAGACGAACACCGATAGTCTGCCGTAAAATACGATATTTTACAATAACAAACGAAACATTTTTATCTATGATAATAAATAATTTTATCATAAAAAAGTTTGTTTGCCAAAAAACTATCCGTGAAAATCAGTGTTATCCGTGGTTTCATATTATATCCGTGGT
>CAYUAP010000024.1:0-11904 GCA_964442735.1 uncultured Planctomycetaceae bacterium
GTGGTTTCACTTTATATTCGTGGTTTCACTTTATATTCGTGGTTTCACTTTATATCCGTGAACGGTTACTGATTTTGTTTGATTCCAACTTTAACTATACTGTACGACGTTATAAATTCGGCATTTCCTGGAAGCACGGACGCCATGCCTGACGGCAGGTAGGTCTCGTCCGCATACTCCAAAACAGACGTCTCGCCTGTTTTGAAAAATAGACTTTTATAACGACCTTGAGTATATGTATTTTCAACTCGTATGAAGAGCATAAAAAAAGGACGATTTATTGGATCGTCCTTTTTCCTATGTTTATTTCACACAAGCGGAATTACATACGACCAGATCGGTCACCAGATCGGGAGGAACGACCTCCAGAACGAGGCTGACGAGCTCGTGCTTCATTCACTTTCAAAGTTCTTTCACCATGTTCGGTGTTATCAATACTTTCAATCGCTTTGGCAGCTTCCCCATCATTGGGCATTTCCACGAAACCGAACCCTTTGGAACGACCGGTTTCTCGATCAAAAATAATACTGGCGGAATCAACAGTTCCATACTCTTCAAATAGTGTACGGAGATCGTCTTCGCTCGTCCGATAGGCAAGGTTGCCAACGTAAATTCTCATGATACTCTCTTTCATTACCTGGTCGAAAAACAATCAAGAGATGCCCCCAAGCAAAAACATCAATTGAGACATTTAAGGAATGTCACCTAAACGCGAAAGGCACAGTGTTAAAGCGAATCAGCCGTTTCCAGAGAGAATCAACTTTTTTACCATAAACTGTAATGGAGGCGGCGGGGATTGAACCCGCGTCCCGCGACGGATCCATAGGAGCGTCTACGTATATAGTCGATTTTTTATTTTTTTAATTCGTTTGGACCCTTTTCGACCTCGGTTCCTCCCGAACGAGCCGGAATCTTTTATTTAACCTTTCACGTCTCCGACATGATGAAAGGCGATCTGAAATTATTCCCGTTTTTTCGCCTCTTCAGCAAAAGCTCAAAATCGGCGCGACTATATCTTAAGCCGCTAGTGATACCAATTTATTATTTTGATTGGCATTTAATTTTTTAGTCAGCTTTTTACGTGGCCAACTGACTAACCACGATACGCAACTCATACTTCACAAGCCCGGTCGAATCCAGTTCGCCCCCGGCAGGTAGAATAATTTTCCATGTATTCATGGAACTCTATCCCACCTTTAGTTTTATATTGTAACATTTTTTTTATAATCGAACAGGGCAAATTTCTTATTTTTGACCAAATTTCTCTCTTTTTGCAATTTTTCCAGTCAATATAAAAAAAACAATTGCGATAGAAACCGCAATTGCTTTAATACCCCCAATCGTATTATCAACCAATCAAGTTAACTTGCTTTTGGAGAAACCATATTTGGATTTTCGGAAACGACACTAATACGACGCGCGTTCTTCTCGAATTTTACATAACCATCGACAACGGCGAATATGGTAAAGTCCGTTCCCATGTCAACTCCCTTGCCTGGATGCCATTTCGTACCACACTGACGAATAATGATATTTCCCGGCTTGGCTACCTGACCACCATACATTTTTACACCACGTCTCTGACCATTGGAGTCTCTACCGTTACGGCTGGACCCCTGTCCTTTTTTATGAGCCATGACACTATCCTTCCTGCTCTCTGTGCTTTATATAATTATAAACATACTATGTTTCTAACAATCATACCACTATCGGAAGTTATATTTTACATGTAAACCCATTGGTAGTCAAGTTCCCCCGGTTGACCAAAATAAATTTCTTCCTGGTTTTCTCCGTATTCGTCGCCCGGTTTAAAGAAATTTAATTTTAAAACTTTTCTAAAAATAGTGCGTCCCTTGAGAAATTCGTTGCCTTCCGTAAAGGAATCTTGTGAATCCTCCCAACGCAACGCATTGGTCAAACCACTAATATAAACACAGAATTTTTTGATTCTGGGATTAACACTTTTAATCTTGATTTCATTGCTCTGACGTGAATTATCAACCCAAGTCGCAATTCCCCAAACCGTTTCGCCCGGCTTAATCGAACGAGCCGCCATGGTAATCGTCGATTCATATTGTACTTTATCCTGTTTTTCCAAGGTCGCTATCTTTACAAACGCCATGGGAAGAAATTCATCGTTATAAACCGCCTCTTCCTTCGAGGTTTTTTTATTGATAAAATGACCGGACGGGGTTTTTTCGTAGTCAAAAGGCGCAAAAATCGAATTGCTGGCTAAAATAAATTGCGGAATAAATTGAACAGAACCTGGAATGTTGCCATTGGCATCCGCCTTGGCCCCGTTATAATTCACTTCCGAAGGAATATAGGTTCCATTTAGATTATTGGCGATATCGTCAAACGATTGCGCCTCCAATTGGCCTACTCCTTTTTCCACCATGACACTGTATTTGGTATTCGCCTTGAATTTGTCATCAATTTTATTAATCAGACACTTGCCCGTATTGGTTACGGAATAAACCATATACCAGACATTCACCCGATTCAGTGTTCCTTTATCGGTCGGAAAATCAACGTCTATAATACGAACCGGCTTAAAATTAAATTCCAAACACCAGATTTCCCGATTGTAAAATAAATCACGTGCCCAATCGTATCCCTTTTGTCCAACTACTTCCGACATGGCCGACCATTGATAGGTATCCGAATAATTGACAAATGGACGTATGGACCGCATAACGCCCGGTACCATCGTTTTATTCGCCTGCCTGGTCTCCGCACTCTCAATCCCCTCTCCATTCATCAAAAAACCAATGAAAAGGATCGTTACCCCTAATAATATTGTTCTCGTTCTGGAAATCATCGAAAAGATTCTCCCGTTTCGCACTGTTTGTTCACTGCCAATCTTGTAAAATTATCAATGTTCCTCTTGCTTCTTCACAAAAGAACTTCCCTAACTGATAATATACCCACTACTATTATATAATGAAAGGTGTCCTTTTGTCAAGAAACATCTTTAAGGCTCTTTCAATCTTTTACTCAATTCCTTCTATTTTTCCATTATTCCAGGTATAATTGATTTTATCAAAACCAAAAAATCCCCCCTAACTCCGTTATTATGAAATATCATTATCCTTTTCCAGGCATTTTTCATATTCCGCACGAAAATTTTGAAGGGATGAAATAATGGTACTGGGGGCGTTTTTCCCCCAATTACAACGACTCCCCGCCTGGACGGCATACGCCAAAGCCTCCAGCTTCGGAAGATCCTCCGCCCGTCCCTGTCGCATACAAAACCGATTTAATATCTCAAGAAGACGTTTCGTACCTATTCGACAAAAGGTACATTGACCACAGGATCGCTGCTGATAATAGAATAAACAGTCGCGAACTGTTTCTATAATATTGGCCCCTTCCTCCAATATCATGACACTCTTAATATTAGAAGTCATTATATTAGAAGTCGTTTGAATATCAACCATTCGTTCGTCCACAGACACAGGTGGAGTCGAAACAAAAGTCACTGTTTCAAATTTTTCCGGAGAAAGAATCCTGCCGGATGCTCCCCCGATTAAAACCGCTTTTATCTTTTTTTTCTCCGTTGTTCCGCCCCCAAAATCCTCAATAACCGTTTGAAGCGAGGTTTCTGATGGTATCTCGACCAATCCGGTTCGTTGAAGTTTCCCTGCCAACGTTATATATTTCTTCTCCGAAACAATATCCTTTTCCTGAATTTGAAACATTTTGGATATTTGCACCATTAACTCCACCTCGCAATCAATAACGTTTCGCGCGTCATTCGACAGGTCGCCCGGATTCAATTTGGAAACCGGAATATTTATCGGATCCTCTTCCAGGGAAATATCCAACGAAAAATCTGTATTCGCTATCTTTTCTCCTAAATACTTTTTTTCCTTGAGACTGGTAATAGCCTGTTTGATTTGTTCAAATGCCCGTCGATTTTCGACGGGTATGGAAATAACAGCCCTATTGATTCCGAGGAAAAAGGCTGTAATCATCATTCCTTCCAAAATGGAAAAGGGCGAAAATTCCAGAAGAATCCGACTGATATTGCTATTAGGGTCCAATTCCTGACAGCGACAATGAAGATATTGTTTTTTAGAATTGTTAGTGCAAATGGCGGCTTTCTTCTGGCAAAGAAAACGAACCACATCTCTATAATATGGCGAAACCGTTTCCGCCTCCCACTTCTTGAAAAAAGTATCCGGTGTCTGTTCCTGAAGAAGTTTGCGAAACGTCTCCACTGCCATCTCCTGCGATGTTGCGGACTGACCTCGAATACAGGGGAAATGCGAACTGCAAGAGGGAAGAAAAGGACATATTTTATCTCTTTTTACTTCCTCCTTTGATTTTTCGCTTCGAGTACTGTCCCACCAGGAAAATACCGAATTGATCCATTGCGGCCATCGAATCGCTTTTGAACATTGAGAAAAAAGAAGAGAAGGAAGATTGTCAGGAGAAACATTCGCGAAAATAATCGAAATGCCATTTTCATTAAGAAGTTCCATACGAGGAAGGCTATGGCAATGACCGGAACAACTCAATAGCTTAACCGCAAGTGCAAATTGATTTTTTCGAACAATATCTTGTATTCTATAATATAAACGTTGACATTCTTCGTTTAAAACACAATTTGGTATTGGAATACGAATTTCACTCCAGTTATTTGGAATCGCCTCGATAAAATTTTTTTGTGTCTGTACTATTTTTTCCCGGGCTATAAAATCAGCTAGTATTTTGGCTGCCGTTGTCATTGCGAACGCGAATATTGGTGTCTGTGGAGTATAATTAATTTCACCGATACGAATGAAGGGAACAGAAAAACTATTGTCAAAACGGATTTCATTTTCCAAGGTAAAAATTTGGTTGTCATCAGTATCGGCATCTGCCGGAATTCGAAGATATTGACGAAACGCCTTCTGAAGCTCAAAAATATCAGAAAAATCCCCAATCGAAGCCGCATAAAAGGCAATCGTGAATTTTCCACTCCGTTTCCGTCGAAACAACGGAATACAAGAGACGTAACGAACCAGACTCGCCGCAGAAATATCCGTCTGACAACATATCGATTCAAGAAGGGAATCCGGAAGACAACCAAATTTATACTGAATGTCCTGTAATACAGGATACATGTCTTTTAAGGTATCGCCATATCGCTGAATCAGCGTAGAGACATAGAGGTCTTCTTGTTGGGAATCCACCGTGTTTGCCGCTTGATCGGTCGATATTTTTAATGGCGCTTCCTTGAGCGTCTCGCTGGAGGAAGAATGGTTTTTGTTCATAATGATACCTTTTCCTGCGGATTATGCGTCCGCCCGATTCGAATCTCTTTGTCACAATGGCCCTATTTTACCGTCTCTTTTCTTTAAAAACAAGGAGACCTTCCATTTTTAACTGAAATTTTCTCTTCGCGCTCTTGATTTTTAACCTTTCCTTGTAATAATAATCATATGAAACACACATTTTTTCATCATCAACAACAGAAGAATATTTTATGTCTGGTTGCAGACGGATTGAATATTCGATTTTCCGGAGCATACGGAGACAGTCTCAATCTGACTCCCGCCTTCGACGATCTCGCTTGTGATTCCGTTCTGTTTGATCAGTATTATATAACGAGAATGAATCCAGTCGACCTCTACCGTCAATTCTGGTCCGGAGTTCCTGTTTTATCTTCGTTACAAGGAGAGATCCAATCAAATATCAAGATTCCTCTTCCTCTACTATTTCGCCAGAATGGTTATCGGACCGTTTTTATTACCGATAATGATCAATGGTTGCCTTCGGAATCCGATAACAAGATGTTCACCGATATTCATTGTTTGAACCCACCTGTGCATTTATCCCCTGTCAATAGAACCGAGGAAACTGTCCTCTACGATATATTTTCACAATTGGGTTCTATTATCGCGTCATTACGGAAGGAAGGTCCGAAAACTCCCTTTTTTATTTGGGTTCACTTCCGTAGTCTGTGCGAGGTTTGGGATGCCCCACTGACCTGGCGTGATCCCGCCTGTCGAGATACGGCACTCTATGATAATGGTGTGTCCGAAATATCTCCGAATATCGATGGGATTTATTCGGAAGTATCGCCTCCCAAATTACGACTTGATCCGTTGAAAAAGAAACAAAACGACGGGGAATTGGAACAAATTGCCAAATATAGGGAAGCCTTTTGCGCACAACTGGCTGTTTGGGATAATGTACTCGCCGGATTAATCGATTATTTTACGGAATCCGGACTGTGGAACGATCTTCTCTTCCTCTTGAGTTCCAGTAAAGGTTTTCCACTCGGAGAACATAACGTGATCGGTTTTCCTTCGGTGAATTCTTCTTCGGTGAATTCTCCTTCGAATGAAATTCCAGACGGTACTTCTCTCTATTCCGAATCAATTCATCTTCCCCTTCTGATACGATTCCCCTCTTGTCAATACGCAATGCAGCGTTACTCCGTACTCGTGGACCCAACCGATTTGGGCCCCTTAATGACCGCTTGGGCGGGCTTCCGTGTTGGTCCGGAAAATAATCTTTTATCCGTAATACAGGATAAAACGGACAAACTGCATAACCATTTAATTATTCAGGAAAAAGATGAAAATACAACCGTTCAAGCAATCCTGACAAAAGAATGGTTTCTGAAAACAGAGGTTAAAAGGGACAATTCCGATCCATCGTTGTTCGATGGATCGTTTTATGACACTTCGGACGAGGTTGAACTCTACGTTCATCCCGATGATCGATGGGAGGTCAATAATGTGGCCGATCGATGCGAAGGAACCGTTACCGATTTATTAAAGGATTTAAACCCTAAATAAAATTCTATAAAACACAATTTAACAATTATGTCAAATAAAGAATTAGTAGAACAACTGCGTTGGAAAAAATTTCCAGTATTAAACGATGGTTTCGTCTGTCTCGTCGATGTTATGGGGGACGACGCCGCCATTGTTCAGGCGGCCCGAACAAGTTATGGGCAAGGAACACATACCATTTCCGATGATCGGACCCTGCTTCGTTATTTAATACGCCATGCCCATACGACTCCTTTTGAAATGGCGGAGATCAAATTTCTGGTTCGGGTCCCCATGGATTGCTGGCGTCAATGGATTCGTCATAGAACCGCTTCGGTCAACGAATATAGTACTCGATATTCCATTGCCATTGATTCCACCTATCAAACAGAGCCGGATGCCTGGCGAATGCAGTCGCAAACGAATCGACAGGGAAGTACTGGCCGAATCGACCCGGAATTGGGACAAACGCTCTCCGAAGAAGAACGTGCGTTTCATCTTCAGGCTCGAAATCTCTATGAAAAACGAATTAATTTGGACGTTGCTCGAGAACAGGCGCGTAAAGACCTCCCCCTATCCACCTATACAGAAGCCTATTGGAAAATAGATCTTCATAATCTGTTTCATTTTCTGGGACTGCGTATGGAATCGAATGCGCAAGCGGAGATTGTTCAATACGCAACGACAATGGCCGAACAGATTGTTGAGCCACTGTTTCCCATGTCCTATGCGGCTTTTTTAGATTATAATCTTCATTCCATCCGATTGAGTGCTCTGGAACAGCAGATAATACAGCGTCTATCCTTGCGAGGACATATTCCTGCCGATGAAGACGATTTTCTAGCCTGCTGTGATGAATCCTGGAAGAATCTGGCACGATGCCGCGAACGGGATGAATGCCGTGAAAAACTTGTACGACTCGGACTCTGTCGGTGAATTCCAAGTAATCTATAGGGTAATTCCTGGAAAATGAATAAAAAAAAACATGGCAGTTTTATAATAGAGTCTTGGTTGAATACTATCTGGTTTTAATGTTACCGTCCTTGATATCACAATTTATAACGATTACATCAGTTCTGGTAATATACTTAATATCGTTACATAAATCTATTTTTCAAAACAGGCGAGACACCTGTTTTGGAGGATACGAACGAGATGTCCGCGCTCCCAGGAAATGCCGTATTTATAACGTCGTACTGTATAAATACTATAATAGTATTAACCGTAACGGTATTAACTACCTGGAATGAAAGTTATCCCCCTATTTTTACAATTCGATATCGGTAACGACTCCGGGAGATCGGGCTTTCAGTTCGCCTGCCTCCACGGATTTACATTGGAAAATCGGGGAACGTACTGAATAACGCACTGAATAACATACTGAATCTATTTCAATTTCCAATGGGCCAGGCGTAAAACGGCCTTGGATGTTTTCTGCATTTTTTCGTACCAGACCGTAAAGAGGGAGCCGTCGTCCATCTGAACGGTGGAAGGATATCCCAAATCGCCGGATGTTCCATCTTTTGAAACCAAAATCGGTTCGGACCAGGTTTTTCCATTATCGGAACTGATACGAGCCTGATTCCCCAATGGATTACGACGATGACCATACGTCATTAAAAGACGATCATCTTTTAACCGGCATAAAAAGGAAGGAAGCCCCCAAACGCCTATAGTATGCGGTATTGTCCATGTTTTACCACCATCATCCGATTCCGTCTGAAGGGTTTCGTTACCATTTGTGGGATTTTCGTTACGAATGTGGACGATTAAACGACCATTGGCCGCTTCCACTCCATGGAGTTCATGATATTGGCTTTGGGAATCCCCTGGACGAGTCGGAATCGTTGACAGAACCTTCCAAGTCTGTCCATCGTCCGGCGATTCAACGACACCGATTTGGTCGGTTCCGGACCACAGGTCTTTGCCCGGATAGAGTAAACGTCCATCTGCAATCTGAATAGGACCATGGGGACTATTGAAAATGGTAGAAAAACGTGCTGACCAATTTATACCACCATCGGTGGAACGAAGGGCCCAACACCCCAACTCCTTCTTTTGTTCCGACTCTGATATACGTGAATTCGTTGCACTCCAGCGCTCAAAACGTCCTTCTTCCCACTGTTTTTTCCCCTGTTTTCGACCATTCTCCTCGTTTTTAAGAGTGGGAAGATAGGCAAGAGAGGTAAAGGTGGTTATAATAATAGTTCCTTTTGCGGTTACGAGAATACCGGAATCACGGTCATCAATAGGTCCATCATAGATTGTTTGGGGCCATGTCCAGGTATTGCCATTGTCTTTTGAGCGAAAAAGATCGACTCGACCAAAAGGACAGATATGTCCTTCACGTCCGCCGGAGACACTAACCAGTAATTCACCATGACGAACGGCCAGGGTGGGCCAGCCGTAATAGATTTCCGGCTGATTGGATATAACTTTCGTTTCAAGAATTTCATATGCCGGGGCATCGGCTCCGTAACTCTTCCGAATAAACGGAATTCCTTGAAGAACAAGGCTGGCAGCCAGTCCCATTCCGGTTCGGGCAAGCATTGTTCGACGTGTGATCTTCTTTTTCTGCATCTTCGTTCTCCTTTATGGATAATGGTTCTAATAGGGAAAGAGGAAATAAATCATTGAATCAGTCCGATGATAAAGAAAGTTTCTGAACAACTTCTGAAAACTGAACCTTCCTTTATCAAAAAAATACCTTTATATTATAATTTATGCAGGAAAGAAAAACAAGTACACATTAGGCCTAATAGACAACAGCCGTTTTTTTCGGTATAATAATATTATATTAGTGTAAAATCTTTTCAAAATTATAAAAAGGGAGCTACTTGGTATGTTAAGGAGGTCGATTTACACTATATAAATTGGTTTTCTGATCGAGGAAGCATTTCTGATCGAAGAAGCATTGTCGAGTCGGAAAAATGGAAATGGACCAATAGTCAGTTAGGTTAAACATTGTATAAATAAAGCAGTTTAAAGATGAAAAGAGAAGTTGTAGTAACCGGTTTGGGTGTATTAAGTCCCTTGGCGGTCGATCGGGAAGAATATTGGACCGCGCTATATGAAGGGCGAAGTGGTATAAACTATTTGGAAACGTTGTCTACCGTACTTCCCAATCGGCCGATCGGCGGTGAAGTCCCTGATTTTCGTCCGAAAGATTTTGTTCGTCCGAAAAAGAATATTAAGGTTATGAGCAAGGACATTCAAATGGCCTTTGTTTCGGTGATACTAGCCGCCCGTCATGCGGGCTTGTCCTTTGAAGAAAATGATCGGACAGTCGATCCGGAACGAGTCGGGGCAATTTTCGGTTGTGATTTGATTGGTACCGAACTGGAAGAACTTATAGATGCTATTAAAGTGGGAATTGTCGATGGCAAATACGATTTTTCGAAATGGGGTCCTGCCTCCATGGAGAAAATTATGCCGTTATGGATGATGAAGTATCTTCCGAATATGCCTGCAACGCATATATGTATTTCACTGGACGCGCGCGGACCGAGTAATTCCACGACCATGGAACGCGGTTCCTGTCTGGCCGCCTTAATTGAGGCGGCCCATATTGTGGAACGGGGTGACGCCGATGTTATGATTTGTGGTTCATGCGGTAACAAGGTAAATCCGACTATTTTATCCCGGGCTGGTTCCTATGATGCGGATCCCTTCGCCATAGAGTCCCTTCATGGACCACGTCCTTTTGACGCAAAACGTTCTAAAACTGTTTTAAGCCAGGGAGCGGGTGCTTTTATCCTTGAAAGTAAAGATTTTGCACTTGCGCGAGGGGCCAAACCATTGGCTCATATCCTGTCAACCGCGCGAACGATTACGCCGGTAAAATGGCAGGGCACTCAAAAAGATTCCATTGTACGGGCCCTGCACCTTCTATTAAAAGATGGAAATCGTACCGCCTCCGATATCGACCATCTCAATGCCGATGGTATCGGGACTGTTCGCGACGATGCTATTGAAGCGGAGGCAATTCATGAAGTTTTGGGAAATGTACCTGTTTTTGCGGCAAAAGGTCATATCGGAAATATGGGAAGTGGATGTGGGGCCGTCGAATTGGCCGCCTCGCTCTTGAGTCTCGAAAAAGGAATGGTTCCCGCTACTAAAAACTGCGATATAATCGCCGATGATTGCCCTGTCAATGTTATTCATAAAGAACCAAAGCCCGTTGAAAAACCTGCCTTTATTAAAATTAACCAAACCAATTTCGGTCGATGTTTTGGCGTTATGATGGAAAAATTTGCGTAATTACTCTATTTAAACTGTAAACAATATATTTTAAAATCATGAATAATAACAACTATAATAATAAAAAAAATGATATTCAAGAAGATGATATTATAGAGGCCGTAAAAGGATCTGTTCATAATAATCTTTTTGTAAAGAATATCGGTGATCCAGAAATTATGGCGGATGTTTTAAAACATTACGTCGATCCGAATGTTTTGAAAAGTATTGATTTATCCACTTTAATACGTTTGCATACCGCCAGTTTCGGGCCGGGACTGGAACAATATCAGGCAGATCTCCTTTATTTAGCGGAAATGACAAAAGAAGCTCAAAAACAGGCGGAGGAAGATACTGGTCATCCTGTCAACGTATTTTTTATTATTTGTGTTGAACACAAGGCACAAAGTGATTTTTCCGCTGTTTTACAGTTACTCTGTTATATTGTCATTGCTATCTACACAATGTGGGTTAAAATGGGAAGACCAGACCCAAAGGATGGAACTCTTCCTTGTCCTATTCCCATTGTGTTTTATCATGGGAAAGAAAAAAATTGGAAATTGCCCCGTTTACGTGATTTATACTCTCATTTGGGATCTGTGCTACTTCCTTTTGTCCCCGATTATGATACCATTCAAATTAATTTCACAGATCTCGACTACGATAATATTGAAGGAGATCCACGTGCCTGTGCTACGATTGAATCGTTAAAACGGGCTACCAATGGAACGTTAAGAAACAATATGGACCGAATTTTTCGCCATTTTAAGGATGTTCGTATCGAAGGTAATTTTTTTGAATCTTTGAAAAGCTGTACTGTCTATGCAGCAACAATTTGTAAAAATTTAACAGTTCATGAAGTCCAGGAGGCTCTATGCCAGGGGCTGGGAAAGGA
>CAYUAP010000024.1:12004-18746 GCA_964442735.1 uncultured Planctomycetaceae bacterium
AGAGGGAAAAGTGGAAACCCTCATTCAACTGGTAAAATGGATGCTTGGCGAGCCTTCAGACACGCTTTTATTTAAACTTCAAAATCTGGCTGATCTTAAGACGATTGAGCAACTATATATGATGGTTGGAAATAAACAGGTTATCACCTTGGAGGAATTTGAACGTTTCATTCCTTGACGGTTTGTACTTTATTGGACATTTGTTGAATCCATATTTTGCAATCTGAAAATTTAACAGTTCATGAAGTCCAGGAGGCTCTATGCCAGGGGCTGGGAAAGGAGACCGGTATGAATTTAGCAGATTTATTAGTTAATGAAGAATTTGAACGAAGTAAAGTAAAAATTAAAGCAGAAGGTAAAGCAGAAGGTAAAGCGGAAGGTAAAGTAGAGGGAAAAGTGGAAACCCTCATTCAACTGGTAAAATGGATGCTTGGCGAGCCTTCAGACACGCTTTTATTTAAACTTCAAAATCTGGCTGATCTTAAGACGATTGAGCAACTATATATGATGGTTGGAAATAAACAGGTTATCACCTTGGAGGAATTTGAACGTTTCATTCCTTGACGGTTTGTATTGACGGTTGACAATTACAGAAGAACGAGACAACTATGTTCGGGTATTATTATACTAAAACTGTAAAAGGACTATTTGCAATTGCGTATGACACTGATTTTATCGGAAAGTCTTTCAATAATTGATATTTATTGCGATATAATATTTATTACGATACAAATTTAGATTTATTATTGTAAACTACTTTATTTTCCGGCAAATTATGAGTGTTTCACCGTGCAAGTCGTAGAGTCAAAAAGTCTCTTGGAAACATTTTGAGTTATTACAAAAAACGAGGGCTGAAAAACGCCCATTTATGATATAGATGATGTGGATATGAGTATACCAAAAGTAGCAATTATTGGCCGACCTAACGTCGGAAAATCGAGTTTATTCAACTGGCTGATTGGAGAGCGGATTTCTATTGTCGATGCCATGCCCGGAGTCACTCGGGATCGTGTTTCCTATCTGCTGGAATTACCGAATGATGCATTCCAATCCGATTTAGACGAGTCGGTGGAAGAAAAATTAGAGGGCAAGGATTTTGATCATAAAAACGCAGACGATACGGAAGAGCACGAAATAAAGTCGTGTTCGAGGAATCGGTCCCTGATTCGAATGATCGAATTGACAGATACAGGAGGGATTGGCATTGTTGATCGGGACGATTTGAGTGCGGATGTCGAAAATCAGATTCAGATGGCAATTTCTTCGGCCGATTTAATTCTTTTCGTCGTCGATACACGGTCGGGAATAGTGCCGTTAGACGAGCAGGTTGCGGAGAAACTGCGTTGTATGTCGATTCCGATCCTTTTAGTTGCCAATAAAACGGACGATCAAAAGCAGGACGGAAACGCCGTGGAATTTGAACAATTCGGCTGGGGGGTTATTCCGGTCAGTGCGCAGCAGAAGAGAGGACGGGTCCATTTAATGGAAGTTATAGCGGAGACCCTTCCCGAGTCGGCATTCCACAAGGAAATTACGGAAGGGGAAGCACTGCCGGAAGAAACCGATCCGATCATGAAAATCGCTATTGTGGGGCGTCGTAATGTGGGCAAGAGTACTTTTGTTAATACATTGGCGCAGGAAGAACGTGTTATTGCCAGTCCCATTCCGGGCACTACCCGGGACTGTATCGACGTTCAGTTCGAGGTGAACGGCAAAAAATTTATTGCGATTGACACGCCCGGTTTTATGCGAAAAAAGAGTATCGGTTCCGATTTGGACTTCTATAGTCTGACTCGTGCACAGCGGAGTATCCGTATGGCCGATGTTATTTTTATGTTTTTCGATGCATCGTCCCGAATTAGTACAATGGACAAACAGCTCGTTGCCTTGATTGAAGAGAGTGGAAAACCGTGTATTTTTGTGGTGAATAAATGGGACCTAATGGAACAATACATGCCAACCTCCCGTTGGGGCGATTATGTCCATGAAACATTTCCTTCGTTATGGTTTACGCCTATCGCCTTTATTGCGGGCATGAACGGTAAAAATGTACGAAAACTGCTTCGTCACGCTCTTTATCTTTACAAACAGGGGCAAACTCGGGTTCCAACCAGTCGGTTGAATAAACTAATTACCGCCGCCTTGGACTACAATCCACCCCCTTTGTTTCATCATCACAAATCAAAAATCTATTATGCAACACAGATTGATATTCAACCTCCAACCATCGTCTGTTTTTGTAACGTTCCGGATGCCTTTACTGCCGTTTATCGCCGGTACCTGCTGAATGTAATACGCGATGAATTGTCTTTTGGCGAAGTTCCGATTCGACTTCTATTTAAAGAACGCGAAAGTAATACAAAAGACGAAATTGATTCCAAGCGAAAAAGCTAATCTCCCTATACAAGACTACATTCATATTTGTATAGCGGAAGATATCATCCCCCAGTTGTACAATCTGGTTCGTTTGGGATTTTGTAACCGTTCGTGAAAACACGGATATAATGTGAAAACACGGATATCACTGATTTTCACAGATAAATTTTTGGCAAACAAACTTTTTTTTATGATAAAATTATTTATTATCATAGATAAAATGTTTCGTTTGTTATTGTAAAATATTGTATTTTACGACAGACTATCTGTGTTTATCCGTGATATCCATGGTTCCATAATCGTTCATGAATGGTTACGTGATTTTTTCCGTTAATGGTACTGTTTTCACGTAATGATGCTTTATTGTCTCTTTATCAATATTTTTGCTTTTACTTGCAGGAGTAAATTCGGATCATCGGTATAGATACGTTCGACCCCCATTTTGAGAAGTTTTTCCATTTCTTTTTCATCATCAACGGTCCAGGCGCCTACAACTAACCCCGCCTTCTGTATTTTTGAAATTTTTTCCGGAGTCAGACTCGTAAAATGAACGACGAGCGCATCAAATTTTTTATCGCGCGCAACGGCAATATCCTTTTCTACCTCGAAATTTGGACTTCGATCCCAAAATATTACAGCAGAAGGAAGAAGTTCTTTTGCACGACTCATATAGGACAGATTACCATCGTTAAAACCGACCCAATCTTCTGCCTTCATTTTCTTAATAACGGCCGCGATTTTATCGACACAATCCATTTTCGGCTGAAGAGACAGGCGGGCTTTTTTCTCCTTGAGGATTAAATCGATTGCCTCTTCCAATAATGGCATACGCTGGGGTGGACATTTCTGTATTGTTAATCCATGAATATTACGATATTGAAAAGCAACGTCAAGTAAAGAAAGTTCAGACCAGGTGGATCGTGCAATATCAAGATTAACGCCACTGGTTCGTTTCATGGAGGCATCATGGCACAAAACAAGTTTTCCATCGGAAGTACAATAGACATCGGTTTCAATCCAATCGGCGCCTGCCTTGATCCCGGCTTTAAATGCGTCGATCGTATTTTCCGGAGCATTAACGGAATCGCCGCGATGGGCCGTTACTCCGTTATCGGGAATGGCTTTTATGATTTTATCGTGTTTCAACTCCCCTTTCTTTTTTAGATGGGGAGGTATCGATTTAATTACGGTCGGTCCCGATTTAAAGAGAGGAAGTACATATTCAGCATTATACGGAGTCAAACTAAAAATGGTAAAACCTTGAGCGCCGAGGTCTCGTGTCAGTTTTATTTGTTTCGCGACCTGATCGATTTGCAGTCGGGAAGAAGAGGAACTGAGGCCAATTCCCGGATAGAAGGGAATGGAATTTCCCAGGGCTTCCTTTTGTGTTTTCGTCCAATCCATAAAGGTTGTATCATTATTGCTATAATTCATGGGGCATACAAAGTCAAGATAACCTCGTTTCGCCCATTCGACCCAATCCTGTCCAACGCCGTCGCGGCAATTAGGATAATCACGGAAGACGGCCGCCGAAATTTTGATTTGGGGACATTCGCGATCAACACGTTCCCGAACCATACGAACAAGTGATGTAATCTGTTCGCGCCGCCACGTCTGAAATTCTTCCTTGACTTTCGGATCTTTTTTAATGGATTCGATTAAATTTGTAATTTCACTCCCGTACTTCTGCTTCCAGTATTGGCCGAATCGATTTCGACATCCTTCACAAAAACAGAATTGTGCTCCGTCGTAACGAATATAATCGAAATGAATACCATCGATATTGTACTTTTTAGCGACTTCCAGCATGGCATCCGCTTCCAGTTGTTTATTGGCCGGATGGGAAGGACAGAGCCACTTCTTGACTTCCCCGGTTATTGATTGTTGAAGACGTCCTTCCTTCTGCATTTTTTCCATAAATTCCGTGGAGGTCGTGTATTCCGCATTATAATTAACTTTCCAGACATGGACTTCAACGCCATATTTTTTACCCGCTTTTACGGCTTGTTCCACTTGATCTCCGTATTGAACGTATCGGTTATGTGCGGGCAGATAGGCGCTCTCATAATGGGCAGATCCGCCCCACTGCATATTGACCATAATACCATTAAAGCCAGCTTCGGACAATTCCTTCATGGTTCGGTCCCAATTACCAGGGTAGGCTCCCAGGCCCGAATGTTCCCACCAATATCGTCCTTCGTCGGCCCGACTACCGACGGCTTTCGTACGTGCCATCATTCGCATATGGGCCACTTCCTTCAAATCCGTTGTGAATTTGGAGATCTGGTCGATTGAATTATCTTTTTTCTTTAATAAAGACAAGAGAGTTTCTGCCGTCCATTCCTTTTTGCCCAGTTCTTCAAGAATGGAAGGAATTTCCCGGGAATAATAGGTCTCGGGACTATCCGTACTCCGTCCTTGTTCGAGGAAGTTATACCAAAGACGATGCAGATAGGTGCTCTGATAATCGGCGTTTTTCTTGAGACAAATTGCCTGAAGAAATGCGGCTTTATTACTATCCTGATTACCATAGAGGACATGGGAAATATAAAAGCCGCGTCCACTTGCTAAAATGGCGGGATACTTTGTTTTTTCGCCATCTGAATTATACCACCAGGCGGCAATATACGGCTGATTAGAGGCACTTTTGAGGTCGTTTGGCAGAAGGGGATCGTCTTGAGTTCGGGGAAAAGAGACCGTTATATTATGGGAATTCTGAAATATCGCTTTTGGGAACAGGTGTGCATATTGCGAAGCGCAATGGGAATCAACTCGCATTTCCGCTAGTTTAACACCAATATCGGACATTCGGACATAGGTGCCCGGTCCGAAACCCATTTTATTCAAGAGTGTTTCCGGCATTGTATAACAGGCAATCAGAAAACCTCCTTCGTCCAGATATTGACAGAGGAGATCGGTTGTCTTCTCGCTCATTTTGTCCTGATAGGGAAGAATCGCTATGGAATAGCGTTTTAAATCGGCCATCGTCAATTGATTCATTGGAATTATTTGGCAATTGAGTTGTTCCGAACTCAATATATTACAAATTGATTGTGAATAGGACGGTTGATCTTCCTGACAAATCAGGAGCATTGTCGGTTGTGGCGTTGTTAGTGCGAGAAGTTTGATCGAGGAATCTTTATTACTACGTGGATAGAAGGCCAGTCGAATTCTATCGACTTCGGACAGAGGGCCCGGATCCCCTTCCGTTCGACAATTGGCGGTTAAAAAGGTATATCGATAAAGGTTCTCGCCCTGAAGTTGTATGCAATCTCCCGGCATACTATACCATCCATCTCCCGAATGAAAATAGAGAACAACGGAGGAAAATTCGACTTGGGACAACTCTTGCTCGACATCCAAATAGACGGTATTTATTCTTGTGGCGTCTAATGTTATGGGATAATCCATTTCACCACGAGATAATTTCTCCGAGGCAAAAGGCATATTCAAAACGCCTTTTTGAAACCGAGAGTATTTATACGTTTCAAACGGAATTATGGAATCGGTTGATGCAGCCACTGCGGGCAGGACCATGTTTTTCGAGATTAATTCACCTGTCGCCTCCTCGGCATAAAGAAATTTGGATGAAAATACAACGGTCCAAAGAAGAACCAATATCCAATGGTATTTTTTCATTTTACACTCCGTATTAAATGTTATACTGTACGACGTTATCAATTCGGCATTTCCGGGGAGCGCGGACGTCTCGTCCGCATCCTCCCAAACAGGCATCCCGCCTGTTTTGAAAAACAGACTTTTATAACGACCTTGAATATATACGTATTAAATGTTATACGTATTAAATGTTATAATTGACCTCGGAAACACCACACTAAATTCCTGCCACGGTACTCCTTCAATCCGGTGTTCATCTCTATACACCCTTCCGGAAGGATAGTAATTTCATAGTGAATATAGGCAAGTGAAAAAATTTGTATTGTCAAAAAGAATTTATCCTGTTTTGTTAAGGACAGATAAATACATCATTAACAAATGGAGTAATTCCTATAAATATCAATTCTACTTCAATTGAGATAAGGTTACAAGGCATAACAAAAATAATTCGTTCCCGTTGAGAATAACAGATTTTGTCAGTTTTATGGTAACCGTTCACAGATATAAAGTGAAACCACAGATAACACTGCTTTTCACGGATAGTTTTTTGGCAAACAAACTTTTTTTGATAAAATTATTTATTAGAATAGATAAAATGTTTCGTTTGTTATTATAAAATATTGTATTTTACAGCAGACTATCTCTGTTTATTCGAGATATCCGTGGTTCCAAAATCGTTCGTGAATGGTTACCGTTTAGACTAATTGAAATAATTCATAAACTGCTCTAATGAAGGAACATCCAAAGC